>JBLHWO010000078.1:0-15241 GCA_047629215.1 Cellvibrionaceae bacterium
CACCGACACATCAACTCATCTCCTCGATTTTTTTCAATTATTGGTACATGTAATAAGGCTAGGGTGCCGAATTAGATCATACTGCACCTATAAAAAACCGAGAGCGCACGAGATCGTGACCATATATTACCCCCATGCTCTCCTTTAAGGGGCGCTAACTCTATTGCCCCGCTAATAAGTCGTCTAAAAAAAAAGGCGCTGCGCCCAAACCGTTAAGCCTTTAGCCACACTACCAAAGTGATCACCATCAATAATTTTAATTCCCTCAAGCTTTTGCTCAACCGCATACCTTATCACTTGAGACTTAGCCGCCCCTCCCGTAATGTACACAAGATCAGGCTGGCATGCTGCCTGACTCATTACCTCATCGATTAATTTGAGCATTGCTGATACATTGCGACCCACAGCACGAGAGAACTCTTCGCGTGTAACGGAGCACGTCAATGCCTCTTCAAAAAATGAAAGGTCAGCCTGACAATTAGTATGCTCTGAAAGAAGAATTTTTGTTTTTTCTGCGATCCTCACTAGTTGGTGGTTTTTTTTGTCATCCCGTAACTGTATAAATCGGGAGAAAAGATCTGGCTTTTCGCATTCAACTAAATACCTCTGAAGATTATAGCCTGTTTGCTTACTGTTAAACGTCGCCTGCTCTGCCACATTATTTATTCTTACCGCATTCCAAAATACTTGGTTAGGAATAATACCACCGCCTTTAAAGTGTGAATTTAAACCGAATAATGGCATAAAAGCGTTACCTGCTAGCTGTATATCAAAGTCATTACCCCCCACTCGGCTGCCACTATTACCTAAGACATCATCTAACCGCACTGTTTTATCTCGATAACTTGGTCCCATTCTGACCATTGAGCAATCGGTAGTGCCGCCGCCAACATCAACAACCAACACGGTTTCATTCTCAGTCAGACCCATCTCAAAATCTAAGCCTGCAGCCAGTGGTTCAAATAAAAACTCTACAGATTTAAACCCTGCACGCTTGGCAGCAATAGTCAGTATTTCAATCGCTCGACGGTTACTTTCTATCGGGTCAATCCCCTGAAAATTAACGGGTCGCCCAATCACCGTGTGATTGATCGTTTGACCTAAACTTTGTTCGGCGCATTGTTTTATATTGAGCATCATTACTGTGACGATATCTTCAAAAAGCTGTACCGCTTTATGATGTAAACCACCACTTCCCAAAAAAGATTTTATCGATTTAACAAAATAACCTTCGCTAGGAAAGTTAAGATATTGGGCATAGGCCTCTTGCCCTACAAATACAACTTTCCCATCAGCAGGAATATTTTCACTGATACGCACCCGCCTTGCGCTGGCTAATTGCTCTGTTCTCTGATCAATATAGTCACCTTGTGATTTTTTATCTGTCATTAGCAATGCTGCTGATTCACAGATTAAATTACGATCAAGCGAATAGAGCGCAGAGGGCATAAACACCTCTCCCTTATCAATAGAGAGCAACTGAACCTCATTGCCATTAGTAACGGTACCCATAGCACAATTTGAAGTACCGAAATCGAACCCTGAAAACATATTAACCTTCATTGTTGACCACTTTATATTCTAAGCGGTGCTTGATTTTTGAATGGACGTAATTGAATGAATAACCTGTATAGGGTTAACGCTTTTAGCTGAATGCCTAAAGGGCTGACCCGGTTAATGGCTGTACAACATAACACTGCCCAATCCATAGATGGCAGCTTAGATATTAACAGCTCTTTTTATCTGTCAACATCAAAATATCCGCTAAAATAAACATTTATTGGTTTGTCGATAAAATTGACCTAGGGACTGAAACCGGTATGTGTTTAGCGACCGTGTCGGACTATACAGAAAACCTGCTTCAAGCCGAAGCCTTTAAGACCAAAAAATACGTCGTTGATTATTGCCTAGATCAGAGCAAGGCAGGCAAATTCGTTATTATTGCAGAACTAACGGCATAACTTAACCATCCACGACATTCCGACGGGATTAAAAGCCCGATCGGCAAAACATCTTAAAGAGAGTTAATGACTGCATTGTCATTACTGTTGAGAGAGCTGATACTGTGTAGAATTCGACGATGAAAAAGATCAGGGCGTGTGAAAAATTGCAAAAAAATCAATAAAGAGTATAAACATAGCGTACATAAGTAGTCGAACATTGAAAGTCTTTATACTTAAATTATGGAACAACAAGCCTGACATTCATAATTGATGTTACTACAATTTTTTGACGTCGTGGTAGCGTGATTGAAATGACAGGTGGTAACAACTCACTTCGCTCCTCATCAAAAAAAAGCCGGCATGGTTGTTCGTTATACCAACATTGCGCTGATAGTTTAACCCTGCTTCTTCTCCAGTACATTAGCTTGGGGGCTAACTGGGATTTACTTAATGTTTTTTCCAAAAATAATTAAATGTAACCTTTCTTTATATTAATTAGAATCAGAATAACTCTCGGCGTATTTTAACACTTTCAATCCATGCTTTAATAAAGCGATCTTTATAAATAGTGACGCCCCTCTTTTTGATTAGCAGACCTCTTTCACTTCCTGACTCTCTACCTCACTCTCTACCTCACTCGCTCTAATCATATTATCTGTCGAGTGACCGGAACCGCTCAAACGCTCATAAAGCGCGACAAACTCCGCTGTCAATTTATGTTTTGGCTGAAAAAAGATCATTGGCTTGGCAAGTTCATGGGATTCACGAATTTTGATGGACGCAGAGATGTAAGGCTCCAGTATTTTATAGCCTTTATCTTTCAGTTCATTCACAGACGCCGTGGGTAAATTTGCTCGCGCTTGAAATTGGTTAACAACAATACCCTCTACCTCTAAATCGGGGTTATGGTCTTCTTTAACTTCATCAATACTGGCCATTAAATCGAACAGGGCTTCCCGTGAAAAAACATCACAATCAAAGGGAATCAAGCAACGATCAGCGGCAACTAAGGCTGATAGAGAATAGAAATTTAACGCCGGTGGAGTATCGATATAAATTTCATCATAATCGTTGAGCAAAGCCTTTAAAAACTCTTTTAGCTTATAAATTTTATGGCGCGACACGAGCTTTTGCTCGATATCAATTAACTCTGCATTCGCTGAAACAACCCCAAGATTTTCATAATCGGTCTTGCGGACATATTCTACAGGTTTGAAATCACGATATTTATAGCTAATATGTGATGAGAAAAACTCCGTCATTCCGATATGATTATCTTTTCCATTTTGGCCCAAATACGCTGTACTATTGCCCTGCGGATCAAGATCGATTAGCACCGCTTTCTTACCTTTTTTAGCGGCAACAGCAGCCAAATTACAGGCGATTGTTGACTTGCCAACACCACCTTTACGGTTAAATATCACTCGAATCATATTGTTTTCCTGACACTAAAAAACGGTTAAATGCAACGATAGCTCATCACTATAACACATCAAAAACAGGGGCACGGATATAGTAAACATATCGGTAACTATTTAAAATACAATAATAGATCGTTATCGCTTAAACATTATAAACCGCAGGTGGAGCAGCTCAGACCTTATCACCATGATCTGCTGGTTCTGTCTCACACTTTTCCGAAGGCGCACAAAGACTATTCCCCAGACACAATTAAGCCGCTAACAACGCCATAAATTGTTGGTGAGCAGACAAGAGCTTATCGATGAGCTGCCCTTTAATAATCATATGGGCCACCTCAATTCCTGCAAGCGTAGCATTTGCCGAATGAAACGCTTTAAAGCCCAGCATCGGTTTGGTGATTTTTTTGATAAACCGATGATCTTGCTCAACGATGCTATTCAAATATTTGACCTGAATGACATCAATGAAACATAAGAACCCCACAGGAAAAAATAAGCAGTTGATATTCTCCAAGCTAGCGTTGTTAGCGCCGCTTTTATCAATCACGACTTTCTCAGGGATACCATTTTTTTCAATGGCTTACTTAAAAAGGGGGTGGCTGCCGCTTCATCTCGTTTTTTTAGACCGCATGAAATCAATGATATTGCCGATTTTATCCATGGTCCGGTATAGTCAAACCCATTGCCGTTTAAACTTGATATAGGTCTCATCCATACGACAGAAACCAGCCGCCATTTGCTTTTTTTTGAGCCTCATTGGCTATCTGTGGTGAGTACCGAACAAGCCATCGATTTAATGTGAAATGATCCACGCAAAGCCCTCGCTCTTCCATGAGTTCTTCAAAAGAGACGCCATATCTGACATAAAAGAAGACTGCGTAAAGAATGACGCCCTTTGGATATTGGGCACCTTTAAAGCTAACCATAGCAGCTACCTCTACACTTAAAATGCCCGATTATTTCTCAAACTGGGACAAGTTGCGACAGAACCCATGCACCTAATCCTACTTTATTTTTCCGTTTTTTATAGGATACTCAATCAGGGTGGATCTGAATATCATCAACAATGACATGCTCATTCATAAAGGCTTCTGTTCCGCAGGAACCAAACCCCAGGCCAACTTCTATGCCATGAATCGCTTCGTTATAAAAATCGGGAAGACTGAATGCTGCGCCGTTCAATAGATGTTTGCCTTTATCGTCTAGCAATAAAACACTACAGAGCACGTCTGGGTTTTCTTGCTCAACAACACGCACAATGGCTTCCAGAATTACGTGCAACGGTACGTTACTCGTAATGAGCGCTGATACATGAGTGCGATATTTCTCCCGTAATTAACAATCGGTAAACCTCCGGCTCTACCGGGGGTTTACCGATTGTTAATTATAGGGTGATATTAGGCGGCCAAGCTGGCAACTTGTTGTAAAAAACAAGAAAACTTTGGATCATAATCAGCCCACATTAACCCAACTTTTTTATTATGACGGTAAACAACAACGGCTTTCATAAAATACGAAGCCGTATGCTCACCTTTATTATATTTTATCTCCAGTGTAACGAAGTTGCCTTTATTCAGGTGGTACTTATCATCGACAATACATGCGCCACCGGCGTTAATATCGCAAGTTTGATAGTCCCCCAAAAAAAACTGTTTCCTCTTAATACTGGCGGGTATATTGCTTGGTATACGATAATTTCTACGATGTTCCATTTTTTTCCCCTCTAATTAATCAGTTACAATATAGCCACAGATAATAGCTTGTGATGTAGTTTAATTGGGTATTAAATTGAAGCGTATTCACTGGGCGGTAAATGCGGATTACTTTATACGTCGCGGAGATGATCAAGCCTATTCGCACTTATACTTAGGTAGTTATACTTATTTAATTTTTTTGCAATAAAAAACGCCATGCTGTTCGATTTTTATACGGTCTTTATAAAAAATAATAGATACGGGAGGTTTAAATTGCTAAAAATTCTATGACTGATCTTAGAGGGAAGTATTAAGACAGATTAAAGATAAAGCTATCTCTTTCATGTTGATGTAGACGAGAGCTATTGTGGAATAAGTAATCGATTAACAGCAAAAAGAAAGCATAATGCTAATAAACAAGCAATAAAGGTTCAGTGCTGTTATGCAGTAAATAACGAGTCACCCCACCCAGAAAAAAATCTCTCAATCGTGAGCGCCCATAGCCGCCAATGATAATAAGATCACTCTCATTTTCATCCGCACAGGCTAACACTACGGCCCCTACCTCGCGAAGCTCCTCATTCGTTTCTTCCACCGAAAGCTCACTATTAATTTTATAACGAGTAAGAAAATGGCCAATCTCAACTCCCTTTGCTACCTCGTTGTCTACATTTCCAGATTGATCAAGCAGTATAATATTGACCAGCTCTGACTCTTGCATAAGCGGTAGGCTTGCGTGCATTGCACGGCTGGCTTCACGGCTCTCATTCCAGACCAGTAATATTTTTTTACCCCTAGTATCGATGCTCCGATCATTAGGAATAACCACCACAGTGCCGACCTTTTTCTAATAAAAGATGGTTAATAAATCCCGAACTTCCGAAGCGGGATTTATTTTTCTCTCCATCACACCCCATAAAAATGAGATCGGTATAATACGTTGCCTTAACAGGATCTTTCCCTTCGTTAATACAGTGCCAGTCTGTATCACAACCAATTTTTTTGGTTATTTAATTAAAGGCCTACTCGGAAGCGGTGGCTCGCGACTTTCTTCATGACTAATGTTCTGCATTAACTCTGTAGAAAAATATTCATAGGCATAAAATTTATTCACTCGATAAACCATAATATAAAATCCGCTTAAACATGCATTATGCTCATAAGGAAATTTTTCTGCGGTGCTTAGAGCGACGTGGTTTTTTCCGTACTGTTCGCACATACCATAATATTTTCAATCATTTTGTGCCTCCTACTTTCTTTAGTGATCTATATTAAATAGCACTATTTAAAAGTACTCTTTCTAATTAGCGTAAAAACAAATGGCTAAAAATAAATCAATGACAATAGCCGTGATAAAACTTTATATAATATAGGTATATGTGCTTACTACCTGAGCTTTAATTACGCACTAGAATATCAATATCAGCAAAAAGAGTGAACACTGTGGTAGATAATAATTTATCGGGATATAATACTATTTATTTGATGGATGATAATGGGTCTGTCTATGATAGCTTGAGCATTCTATTATCGGAACTTAACATCGCATTAACACTTTTCAAATCATCTCAACACCTTATTGAGGCAATACTAAAGATCCCCTCCCCAATGCCTATTGATTGACTCGACCTATAACGATACTGCTACTGCAGTTAAAGTAATGCAAGCGGATGTACTCGATTTTTTAGAAAAACCTTTTACAGAGAACACCTTAATGACTGTACTTATAAATGTGGTTAATTCAAGTCAATTAAATAACTAATGTGAGTTGTTAATTTAAAAAAAGCGCTATAAGCTAAAGCCATCTATATTGATTTAACATCTACATTATCGTGTGAATTATGAGAATAGCATGACAGCACTATCAACTTCCTGCTTTAACACATCACTCTAGACCTAGCTACGCTCTGACTCACTAAATGTATTGCAATAGCAGCTTGGGTATTAACCAATGTGGCATCAAGCTATTAGCGGGTGTTGATAACGTTATATCGATACCGATTCATAAAACACCTAGAGTCACAAGGCCAGCTCCGCCAGAATACGAAATCACTTACAATAATCGATATAATACTAGAGGTTTTTGAATAACAGCTGCCGTAGATACCCTAGGTGTTTTACCTTATAGAATAGCCCGAAGTCCATCGACGCCTAGTGGTCCTGAGATGTACCGTGAAATGATGTCTAATATAGGCGCTAATATTGTAGCTTCATATGATATATGGCCTTGCAACGGCCCTTTGAATAGTAACAGCCGAGTTTTTTCCTTAACCATAACAGTATTATTGAACCGGCATTAGCCGCTGCCTGAACATTCAGTGGCAGCATGGAAGCGGGAACCTCGAATAACTTGAGTAGTTCATTATCCCAGCATTGCTCATGAATATTAAACAGCATCGTTCTGGAAGCATTGCTCATGTCCGTTTTATGTGCCTTACCTCCAGTAAGGTGCCACAATAAGAAAGTGTCAACTGTGCCGAAAAATAAGGATCTGCTAATAGACCTGTTTTTTCATTCAACATCGCTTCAAGCACATCATCTTTTAGCTATTGGCAAAATACTGGCTGGCTCTTCTATACTGCCACACAATCGCGTTGTAAATGGCCTTACCGGTAGATTTATTCCAGACAATAGTCGTTTCGCGCTGATTGGCGATACCCATTGCGATAATGTCAGAAGATTCGATACCTTGTTTCTCCATCACCCGCCTACATCACTCTATAGAGATGGAGATAATATCTTGAGGGTCGTGCTATACCCAACCATCATTAGGAAAATATTGAGGAAATTCAGTTTGTGACTTTGCAACAATGGCTCCATAGCTGCCAAACAAAACGGCTCTGGTACTTGTTGTACCTTTATATAAAGACGATATATACCTGCCCATGGAGACTCAAACCTTTCGTAATACTTAGTAGACAATTACTCCAATTTGTTATTTTTTTTATGTTCGAATTAAAGGATGCAAGGAAAAAATATCCTCATAAATTAAGAGATTTACTAGATCAGCTTAGCGTTAAGCCCATGTTCCCAATTATTTTAGTTGTTGTTTGGGTGAGCCATGGTTAAACCTAAATTCACATTATCGGAAAAATAACGGAAAAATCTCTTTAGGTATACTGGCAAGCCCCTAGTAGCCTAGACACTTAATAGCATTATAATAACGCTAAAAAGATGTCCATCATGAGCGGCGAACACTACTCGGAAGCATTTAAAATTGAAGCTGTTAAGCAGGTTGTTAATCGCGGCGATGAGCATAGGAAGTTACCGAGCGAGTAGGTGTCACTACTAGGAGTCTGTATAACGGGATAGAACGTTATGACAGCGAAGGTACTCACCACCAAACAATATCAGACCAGCAAGATGAGTGGCGTAAATTAAAGACTCAGCTTCGCCGAGTTACCGAAGAGCGGAATCTTTTAAAGGGGACGATTTGAGCCATGTAGCCTCCAATGTTTTAGATCGTCAATTTGATGTTAATCAGCCGAATAGAACGTGGGGGACTGACCTTACGTATATTTGAACTCATGAAGCTTGGCTGTAATTAACCATTGTCTTGGGTCTGTTTTCTCGCCTGTGGTTGGCTGGAGCATGAAAAGCAAGCCTAAGGCTGACCTACTGATAGATGCGCTGTTGATGGCCATATGGCCTCGCAAATCTGAAATAACAGTAGTGATAGATATACAACCAATAGACTATAATAAAAAATGGCTCGAATATGAATCAAACCTATCGATACAATCAGATGCTCATCCTAATAGAGCAACGAAATTTTGTTTCAATCGATGAATTAGTTGACTATTTCAAGGTCACATGCCGAACGATCCGACGTGACCTGAACGCCTTAGCAAAGACTAATGTTATCGCTCGACATCATGGCGGCGCCTGTCTTGGCTCCAGTACTAAAAATATGGAGTATTTAGAACGTAAGAAGATAAACCAGCATGCTAAAAGTAAAATTGCTCAACAATTAGTGAAGCTGATCCCAAATGATTCATCTCTCTTTATCAATATTGGCACGACCACGGAGGCCATTGCCCAAGCGCTACTCGGCCATAAAAACTTAAACGTGTGACAAATAATATTCATGTTGCCTCTATCCTCAGCGAAAATGAAACCTTTTCAATTATTGTTGCCGGTGGCGAAGTACGAAATAACGACGGAGGAATAGTCGGCGAGTCCACTATTGAGTTTATTAGTCAATTTCAAATGGATTTTGGCATTATAGGTATTAGTGGCATTGATGAGAATGGCTCTCTACTCGATTACGACTACAGAGAAGTTCCTGTATCACAGAGTATTATCCGTAATTCTCGAACAGTATTACTTGCTGCCGACCATAGTAAATTTGGCCGTAATGCTATGATAAGGCTCGGAAATATCAATGAGGCACATCACATATTCACAGACTTCAATCCATCTGACAATATTAAAGAGCTACTGGACAAAAATGGCGTCCAACTACACATCACCTAACCTCTACTTATTCGAACAATAGCTTAAGAGAAAAGCTATATGGGGCTTTAATTTGGCTATAGACAACCCAAAAATGTTCCTTATTGTTGATTCTTTATAAAAAGCACCTTACATTGTTATTTTGCCTTAGTCATCAATCTCTGTAGACCTGATAAAAATAACTATGCATGACTTGATTATAATAGGTGGTGGGATTAATGGTTGTGGCATTGCTAATGATGCTGCCGGCCGCGGCTTAAAAGTACTGCTTTGTGAAATGAATGATTTGGCATCAAGCACTTCATCAAATAGTACAAAATTGATTCATGGTGGCCTACGTTACCTTGAACACTATGAATTTAGATTGGTTAGAGAAGCGCTTGCTGAACGTGAAACCCTTCTTAACAATGCACCTCATATTATTTGGCCATTGCGTTTTATCCTACCTCATCGCCCTCACCTAAGGCCGCGCTGGATGATACTCGCGGGTTTATTTCTTTATGACCATTTAACTCGACGATCCAAACTTAAAAAATCCCATGGCGTTTCATTTGATTCGACTAGTCCTTTGGTCGACGAAATGAAGAAAGGTTTCGAGTATTCTGATGGTTGGGTTGATGATGCTCGATTGGTTGTATTGAACGCGATGTCCGCACAGAAAAATGGCGCCACTATTCTTACCCACAATAGATGTATAAAAGCAATTCGTGAAAAAGATTACTGGTTAGTCGATTTAAAAAATGATTCTACTAATCAAGTCACAAGAGAAAAATGTAAGATGCTAGTAAATGCCGCTGGCCCTTGGGTGGGCGATTTATTTAAGGGTGTAATTGATGTGAAAGCTCCTCAGAATGTTCGATTAATTAAGGGCAGTCATTTTGTTGTGCCTAAATTACACGATCAAAAAAAAGCTTACATTTTACAAAATGAAGATCATCGAATTATATTTATTATTCCATATGAAAATGATTTCTCCCTTATTGGCACCACTGACATTGAAATAAAGCAAGATCCGTCTGATGTTAAAATTTCAGACGATGAAATTGACTATTTGATTAATATCACCAACAAACACTTTAAGCACAAAATTTCTCGTGCCGATATTGTTCATACTTACTCGGGTGTCAGACCCTTACTCGATGATGAATCGTCTTCGGCTCAATCGATTACACGCGATTATACATTGGAAGTTAATAGCGATAATGGTGCCGCTCCCTTACTCTCCGTTTTTGGTGGAAAAATTACCACTTACCGCAAGTTAGCTGAGGTGGCAACCAATAAGATAGGTGAATTTCTCACAAAAACTGGGCCTAACTGGACAAAAACTGTACCCTTACCTGGAGGAGACTTTGAGAATAGGGAGACATTAAAAGCAAAATTACAATCTCAATTCCCCTGGCTTGAAACTAACCTTTTAGAGCGTTATATTCGTAGTTATGGCACCTTAATTTATAAAGTATTGTTGTCATGCCGCTCACAGAGCGATATGGGACAACATTATGGTGCAGGTCTTTTTCAGTGCGAGCTTGAGTATCTAATTGATAATGAATGGGCACAATGTGCCGATGATATCTTGTGGCGTCGTACTAAGCTTGGCCTAAGAATGACTGCATTAGAAAAAAAATCTTTAGCCATTAAGATAGAACAACTGATTAGCACAAAAAAACTACTGATAAGAAGTAGGTGAAGTTTTAATTAGAAACAATCAGGAAAAAAGTAAAGGAATAATCAGGGACAGACCACGGTTAAATAGTTTAAACCGTAGTTTTTCCTTGATTACTTATGTCCCTTATTACCACTTAAATTGTGGGACTGGGCATGGTATTACTTGATGGCTTGCTGCATTATGACGAAGTCTCAAGTGAATATAAAGCCGACAACCCTGCGCGAAAAAGAACAATATATGTAGAAAGTATAAGCTTCGTAGCAGGGCTACTGGCTGCGGGACTTGTAACAACCTTTGTCCTAATTGCCGTACCCGGTGGTTTGCTCATCGCTTTAATAGCTGGTGGTATAGCGGCTGTCGGATTTGACAATGTTGCGCATTTTACAACAGGCAAGATATATGACGAGGCTTTCAAATAATGTTTATTGATTGGGAGCCTTTATTCTCCTTAATTTTTATGCGCTCGTTAATTTTAGTGCTTATTTTTTTTGGTGATACTCAGATTGACATTAGATCGACAGGTGACAAAAGCGCCAAACCTTATATACAAATACTTCTTGGCCTTAACTTTCTTGGATAAGGCATCCGCTAATTAATTATAATAAACTATTTTTAAGCCGATATACATTCAAGGCCTCTTCCCAAATCTCTACATAGAATAACGACCTTTGCTGAAATGGCAGCAAGCCGCTCAAATTTTGGTGGCCTTCAGCTAAAAAACCTCAACTCACTACAAACAGATCGATAAGTACACATCTTCGAGATCCGAGCTGTGCAATATTGACCAGGCGTACATTTTAGGAGGCAATCGAATAATTTATGTCCATAATCCGAACTATTTATTGGAAAAAACTACCTAACAGCCTAGCATAAAACAACAAAAGGTCATTATATACTCTTTCAACCTCCGCCCTCGTAATAGCACACCCCAAGATAAGCTTTCCCTAGAAGCCTGTCGGACTTAGAAGAAATCTACTGCGGCAGAGGGAAATTGGTACATTTTCCGGTCATTATCGTTAAGTAGGCAGGAAAAGACCTTAGACACCGATATTACTAGCTTAGGTGTTTTATGGCATCTAGCAGAAAGAAATTTCGAGGTTTGAACGCGGTATTGCGTAAGGACTCTGGCCTACCCATGTAAATCTCATATATAAATTATAAGGTACTTTAGATGAACCCAATTAACAAAAGTGGTGACCCTTTTTTATTGTCTGACAGTTTTTTAGATAGCCTAGTCAGAGAAGAAGGAAATATTGGCTCTTTTAACAGTGAAGCGAGGCCAGCCTCTCCCTCTCAACATCCCAGTCAAGCAGCTAAAACCGCGGTGAAAAATATCGCACAACACTCTGCGGCATCCACTCATACCGTCTCTACACCTAAAACTCCACCGAAAGCTCAATTAGTAGCAAGCCGCATAGCGCTTGAAAAAACGCTGATGGTACTAGAAAACCATGATCAAGGGCTTAACAAGGTCGAATCACAACCTGCAATATACCAATTCCAATACATAAACAATGCAGCAGAAGATGCAGCAAAAAAACCCAAGCTATCTTCTTCTGAAAGCAGTTCCAGCTTGACAGGCATTCTATCGATTGGGAAACCCATTAAAGCTCCACCAACCTTGCCAACCTTGTAAGAAGCTGAAAACTTTCGGCAACAGCTACATGCTCAAAGAAGCGAAAGTTCTCAATCCATCTCAAGACCGAAAAATCAGGCCGGCGGTACAGATTAACAAAACAACGATCTGCGCTTATAGTTTAAACCTTAAACGGTTTTTTAGATGAAGTTAGTTAAGCCCGGGTTATGTATTGGAATCACGAAAGTCTGGGCAAACTCTTGTTGCACCTAGCAAATTTGCCACATGGCTTTTCACCAATAAGGGGTACCAGAACCATTCCCTCCAAAATCATGATAGGACGCTACGGCTCACGGTTGGCGTAGCCTCCCAGCCCCCTACTTTCAAAAATAACATCAAAGGCTTCAGCAATTCATCAATATTGATCATGTTATTGTCAAACGAGAAGCTGTAGGTACCATTCAGATTGACATTGAGCCAGGCCAGAGTTGATACTTTTTTTATCAACCCCGCCATCTCCTCGTCACCCTTTTGGGTGTAGTGCAGCAGTAATTTGGATAGACCATTCCTCAATGACTTTCTGGCAATGATCTTTTGAAATCAACCGCTACCTCTTACGCACAACACGCTGTAAAAACCATGAACGTTGAACACAAAAAACGTGTGGCCGCGTTTGCCGGCGCAAAAAAATCACACAAGTCGCAAAGGAAATTGAATTCAGCCGAAAGTGTGTTCGGGGACAGAAGGCGATAGTTGGCGGTGTCATCGATGCGGCGTT
This sequence comes from Cellvibrionaceae bacterium, assembly GCA_047629215.1. Classification (GTDB taxonomy): domain Bacteria; phylum Pseudomonadota; class Gammaproteobacteria; order Pseudomonadales; family Cellvibrionaceae; genus CANLBN01. The sequence goes on from JBLHWO010000078.1 coordinate 13,534, forward strand.
TCATCCAGAACCTACTCCGGACAAGGTGCTGTTTCACTTACCGGTGACTCAACAATGGATTGAACAGTTGGTGTTGTCACTACTGTTAATTCGCGTATCGTATCGGCATGTTTTGACGTTGTTAGCTGATGTGTTTAATTATACTATTAGCATCGCAACGGAAAATAATATTTATAATGCCGCCGTAAAAAAGTACAACAGATTCATGCCACGGAAGATTTATCTGGAATTCATGTCACCGCCAATGATAAATTATTCCATCGTAACAAACCCATTTTATCAGCAATAGATACACGGTCGTTATGTTGTTACTGGCTCTCTGCCGAAGATCGTCGTGACAAAGACACCTGGGCGATTCATTTTATGGATTGCCAGAACACAGGTTTGAAGCCGGAGAGAACGATTGGAGATGATGCCAAGGGCTTAGTATCGGGTCATAAAATTATTTTATCAGAAGTACCCTGTCACTATGACAACTTTCATTTATCACGAGGCCTAATGGAGCCGCGACGCTATTTCAGAAGCCGGCTAATAGAAGCCCTTAGGGAGCGAAATACCCTTGAGGAGTAATCACAAAAATGGCCAGGAGATGAAAAAAAATATGAGCAATGGATTGACGCAAATGACGATTAAGAGCAAACTCATTACATTTCCAAAACACTAGATACCCTCATTAGTTGGCTGGAACATAGCATTTCAAATAAGTCCGGCCCGACTAAAAAAGAACGACGTGAGCTGTATGATTTCATAGTTGTCGAATTTAAAAAATTAGAACGCTTGGAACCTCATCGAATATCGGCAATGTGCACTGCCTTAGAAAAAAACGAGTAGCGGCATTGGGATTTGTGGATGTATTGGAAGAAAAATTCACAGTGCACACAGGGCTGCGTTAGCGGCTTAAACTGTGATTCACTTCAGGTTTGAATCCGCGTTTTAAGAAATAATGACACAGGGAAAAAATATGGCCATTCGAAAAAACATACAGCATAAGACAATTTTGAAATACGCCAAAGGCGCTCTCTATTTACTCCCTAGCGACGCCCAAACAATCGAATCTTTTATAGCGACAACATAGCAAAGAGAAAGTCATGGCGATAGTTCTTAGAAAAGGGGTTTTGGTCGAAACGATTGGAGAGCTTCCCGCTATTGGCTCACTGGCGCCTGCGTTCATTCTAAGTCAAGCGGATCTGTCAGATTTAAGCCTTGATAGTGTAAAGGGAACAACCGTAGTGCTAAATATATTCCCCTCTATTGATACACCCACCTGCGCAACGTCAGTACGTCATTTTAATGCGCAGGCAACGAAGCTAAAGGGCCTTGTCGTAGTCTGTATTTCGGCAGATTTACCTTTTGCTCTGGGGCGATTTTGTGGGGCTGAAGGAATTGAAAATGTATTAGTAGGATCTACTTTTAGATCGAGCTTTGGAATTGACTATCAGGTCACATTCGCAACCGGGCCATTGACCGGACTCTTATCACGATCAGTGATTGTTATCGATGCCGATGGGATAGTGCGCTATACGGAACAAGTAGAAAACACATCCAATGAACCCCATTACGGTGCCGCTTTAAAAGCTCTTAAAATCATTGATCGGTAAAGAGAGCTTGTAATTTATAAAACCGGTTCTAGGGGCAACATTTTGTAAGCACATAAGTTCAGTCTTTTTTTTAATGAAACAAGTTTATCTGGGTTATTATCCTTATCAAT
>JBLHWO010000079.1:0-15014 GCA_047629215.1 Cellvibrionaceae bacterium
TCACTAAAAATATCCGCCTCAGCTTGTGCATCCATTGCGGCTGTTGGCTCATCTAAAATAAGTACTCGTGCTTCTTTTCTCATAAAGGCGCGCGCTAAAGCCATTTTTTGCCACTGACCACCTGACAATTCTTGACCATCCTTAAACCATTTTCCTAATTGGGTTTTATATTGATTTGGCAATTCACTGATAAAAGCAGAAGCCTGGCCCTTTTCTGCAGCTTGTTGCCACAATTGCTCTTCCTCAATTTTTTCAACTCGGCCTACGCCTATATTTTCACCTGCCAATAATTGATAACGAATAAAATCTTGAAAAATGACACCTATTTCTTGATGTAAAGCATCAACATCCCAATCCTTAAGATCCGTACCATCAAACAGTATTCTGCCCTCGCTGGGCGAATATAGGCGCGTTAATAATTTAATTAGCGTAGTTTTACCTGAGCCATTTTCACCGACAATGGCTAAACTATCTCCGGGTTTAATATGAAAAGAAACATTTTTTAAGGCTGGCCGATCATTGCCATCATAATAAAACGTTACCTTTTCAAAACGAAAGCCATCATTAAGAGCAGCGCCTTTCTTTATGCCTCCTGACGTTTCTAGTCCGGGCTGATCTAAAAACTCATACAGGTTTGATAGATATAAATTATCCTCATACATGCCGCTAATAGAACTTAAACTTGCCTTAATCGCACTTTGGCCTTGTTTAAAAACCATTAGGTACATTGTCATTTGTCCGATAGAAATTTCACCTCTAATGGCCACCACAATAATCCACGCAAAGGCAACATAAAAAATAATGTTGCCAAACACGTCCATTATTAAGCCCCAGGTATCACGACAAATGATGAGCAAGCGATCTTCTTTGTACAGCTTTTTAAATATTGCGCTATAACGATCTAAAAATAAATTACCTAAACCAAATAATTTCATTTCTTTGGCATTATCTTCTCGCGCCAACAAAGTTTCTAAATAATTTTGCTGGCGCGCCTCTGGCGAACGCCAGCGAAACAACCCAAATGCTTGGTTTGAAAAATGAGTTTCAACAAAAAATCCCGGCAAAGCTGCGACCAGCAACATGGCAATAATCCATGGTGAAAACTGCCCTAATAGAACACCAAACCCTACCAAAGCAATACCGTTTTGCAATAAACCAAAGGTTTTATTGACCAAGCCTAAAGGCCGCGTTGATGCCTCTCTTCTAGCGCGAACGAGCTTGTCATAAAACTCTGAATCTTCAAATTGAGTCAAACTTAAGGTTTGCGATTTTTTTAAAATAAGCCAGTTTACTTTATGACCAAGCAAACCTCGAAACAAAGACTGTATCGCAGAGATACCGCGCTGTGATGCAAATAAACCTATTACCAATAAAGCCTCTAAAACAACAATAAATAGTAGCTCAGATGGAATCATTGACTCTATCCAGTCTAAAGAAATCTGCCCCTGACCAACAACGTGGTCATGGACAGTTTCACTTACTGAAGAAAAAATTTCTGCTGCCGCTATAACCCCATCGACAATTAGTTGTCCCACATAGGCTATCACTGTAGGTATGACCCCAGCAATTACAGTAAGCAAAGCCAAGAGAAGAGTATAACGCGGAGAGGTTTGCCAAACCAATATGATAGCTTGACGACTATAAGAGAAGACGCCCAAAAACCGAGCACTCATATTTTTCAATTTTTTAATCGTCAAGAAACTAACTCTACAAAATTTTATTGTTACATCACCGCCATTCTATTTTTAGAATAACAAGCTATCTTTTAAGTTTACGCTAACATATTATGCGACATTACTGCTATCTGTTTACTCAAATCCGTTGACTATTTTATGACGCTCGACCCTCAAGCAAAAGAACTCCTCGATATCGTAAACGCTTTTCGCACTAAAGGCTTCCATGAAATTGGAGCAGAAAAAGCAAGGGAAGCCTACAACACTCGGCCTGCCAACTTAGGGCCTGAGTGGATTGAGGTCTTTAAGCTTATTAATAAAACTATCAAGCATAATAACCTTTCTATACCTATACGCATTTATATCCCTATAGAATCAAATGAACCCTTACCTGTGTTCACTTTTTATCATGGTGGGGGCATGGTAATAGGCAGCCTTGATAGCTACGATACGCTTTGTCGTCAAATAGCCGTTCAATCTGGCTGCATTGTTGTTTCGGTAGATTACCGCCTAGCCCCCGAAAACAAGTTCCCCGCTGCCGTAGAGGATGCCTATGCTGCCTTAGAATGGGTGAGCCAACATGCAGACTCCTTTAACGGTGACTTAAGAAGACTAGCAGTAGGAGGCGATAGCGCTGGCGGTAGTTTGGCGGCCGTAGTAGCCATACTTGCTAGAGATTCACAAATCAATATCCAGTTTCAGCTATTAATTTATCCTGCTACTGCACCTCACGCCGATCACGAATCACAACTTAAATTTGCCAAAGGTTATTTTCTAGAACGGCTGACTATTTTGTGGTTTCACGAGTGTTACATCCGTGATGACTCAGATCGGCTCGATTTTCGCTACGCGCCTTTGATCACAAAAGATCTAAGCAAACTACCGCCCACCCTTATCATTGTTGCGGATCACGACCCTTTACGGGATGAAGGCGTTGCTTACGCTAAGCGTTTAAAAGAAAGTGGGGTTGAGGTGATGCTGGAGGAGTACGAAGGCATGTTTCACCCCTTTCTCACTCTGGCCGGCGTGCTAGATCAAGGCAAGCTAGCAATAACAGCTTGTGCCGACAAACTTCGTCTTCATTTATTCAAAAAAAGTTAAGGTCTGTTCCGCGCTAACCAATGCACCTTCCAAGTAACCAGCCTCACTTACTGCATACTCTGTTCCCGCAAAGCTAAGGCCAATTTCAGCGAGCGATTGCTGATAAGGCAATAAATTCAGATGTGGATGCTCGGGGATACTATCAATATCTTGCTGGGTCGACACTAAAGAATCATTAGCCCAATCTTTTAAATAAGTTTTCTGTACCTTAAACGCTTTTTCTCCGAACAAGCCCGCCAATTGTTTTAAGCAAAGCTGTTTTAACGCTCCCTCTGAAATATTTTTTCGTACCTTAACAGGCAAGCCAACAAAACCGAACAGGGCATATCCCTTATCATTATCGGCGGAGGCTTCACCATTATTAACACAGGTTTCACCGTTATTAACACAGGCATCATGAATTTCGGCCAAGGGGCCCACACGACTAAAAACCTCGCCCGCCAAACCCTCATCTCTCCAAAAAGGCGAATCATAAACAGCCACGAATTTCGCCTGGACTGCCATCCATGTTGACGTACTATCTAATTCTATTACCAACGATGCGGGAATAATTTGGGAAAAACCCTTTAACCCCGTTGCAATTCGAGGAGGTGTAGCAATAATAAGGTGCTCTGCCTTTATTACCTCTTTTTTATTTTTAATACTTATCGCCCAAGCATCAGTATCTTTTTCTATTTCAGTCACAACATGAGAGACTTTAATTTTATTTGGATTGGTACGTGCGACTAAAGCATCAATTAACTTACTCATCCCGCCGACAACTCGATATGATGTAAGCCCACCTGCACCAGCCGTTCTATGCGGTGAAGCGTGTTGATCCATCTGATACAGGGCATCGCCTTCAGTATATTGCTGATAAATTTCAACATGCAAGTCTTTAAGTAATCGCTGCATTATTGTTTGATGAGGCCAAAACCATGTTGGACCTAAATCTACATTTAACAGCGAGCCCTGATTAATGGGTTCACTTAAAATACGGCCGCCAAGCTTCGGTTTAGCTTCAAGCAATTGATAATCAAGCCCTCTCTGCTCTAACAAAGAGGCCAGATATAGGCCACCTAAACCTCCACCAATAATTGCAATATCAGTTTTCACTTAAAGTTTGGGTGCATCAGTATCATTACCTTTAATCCACAACTGCTCATTTCTCATTCCTTATTTTTTGCCCTTTAAATGATTTACCTTAATCAATAACACCGTATTCTCATCAACAGCAAATTACTACTAGCCCCTACCGGCAAGCGCAACCAGCTACCAACGTCACAACAAACAGAATCTTTAAACAAAGAACCGGAGAGAATAAGCATCTCAGTTCCACTTTTGACTAACGAATCAGGTAAAGACATTTTTGTCGCTGCCTGATAAAAATTCACTACTTCGTTACCAGACTCCGAACCATCAAATAAGATATTATCGCCCGTTGTCGATAAATCTATTGTGCTTACAACAGGCTGTATATCATCATCTAAAAATTGTTGAAGCTTCACAAAGATAAGGCAACCCTCTTTACTAAATGGCGTATGTGAAGACCCCGGCAGATTACGCACGTAAGCTCCAGCAGGGTAATCGCCCTTTTCATCCGAAAACGTTCCAGCCAACGCTAAAAACTCTTCGCCTTTGGGATGTCTATGCGAAGAAAACTGACTATTGGCTTGATAAGCAACCAAGTTTGTTGCCCTAGTGGTTTTTTCCCCGCCATCACGCTCTAATAATATTCTAACGACTCCGGCAGCAGGCGAGGCAACCGAACTCTCTTGAGATGAATTAATCGATGCAAATTGTGTTAAATCATTATTCAACTGCACCGACGTTATTGCTTGCTCATCTATTTTTTGAGACTGGCTAGTGCGATAGAGTTGCTACCAAAAAACGTCTATTATCGGCATTTCGTTCTGCATATTTTCCCCTAAAACCTAATACTAAAAACCGCAGTTGGCACGAAATGCACAGACCATAGAGCCAAGCCCACCCTTACCTTTAGTCGGCATTGCCTACCAAACGAAGGCAAGTGTTCAAATAACAAGATAAAACTGAGGATATTATTAAACACACCACTTGAACAGACTTAATCACTCTCTGTAGACTGTTCGCCCAAATACTTAAAACTGTAACGCCTCTCCTATGGCTGGCACAATCCCAAGAGCATTTATCGATAACTTAGTTGACCGCGTTGATATCGTGGAAGTTATTGATCACCGCGTAAAACTGAAGAAAAGCGGTAAAAACTATTCCGCCTGCTGCCCTTTTCACGATGAAAAAAGCCCCTCTTTTACCGTTAGCCCAGACAAACAGTTTTACTACTGCTTTGGCTGTGGCGCCACTGGCAATGCGATTGGCTTTTTGATGGAATACGAGCGAATCTCATTTACTGACGCCATCGAAAACTTAGCTAAACAAGCCGGACTTACTGTTCCCAGAGAAGAGTCCAGTGACCCCAAGCAGCGGGAGCGCGAACAGGCAAAAGAAAAAGCCCGCAATACCCTATATTCTCTAATGGACGCGGCAGATCAATACTACCAACAACAGCTAAAAACACATACCAACAAACAGCAAGCTGTTGATTACCTAAAAAGGCGTGGTTTGAACGGCCAAATCGCCAAGGACTTTGGCATTGGTTATTCCCCCCCTGGCTGGGATAATCTCTGTAGCGCTTTAGGAATATCAAACGAAAAACAAGATCGTTTACTCGAAGCAGGGATGCTAATTCATAACGAAGAAAAAGATCGTCTCTACGACCGCTTTCGCGAGCGTATTATGTTCCCTATTCGCGATACTCGAGGACGCGTCATTGGCTTCGGGGGACGAGTATTAGGGGACGATAAGCCTAAATACCTAAACTCTCCAGAAACACCTGTTTTTTCAAAAGGAAAAGAACTCTACGGTCTTTACGAAGCCCGTCAAGCCTATAAGCAGCTACCTCGGCTACTTGTAGTGGAAGGCTATATGGATGTAGTCGCGTTAGCTCAATATGGTATTCGTTACGGTGTTGCTACATTAGGCACCGCTTGCGGTGAAGACCACCTTAATCGCGCCTTTCGCTTTACTGATGAAGTCGTATTTTGTTTCGACGGCGATGAAGCTGGCCGTAAAGCAGCCCGACGCGCAATGGAAAACTCCATTCCGGCAATGGAGGACGGCAGACAAGTAAAATTCCTCTATCTCCCCGAAGGTGAAGACCCCGATACCTTCATCCGCCAGATCGGCACGGATAAATTTACCCGATTAATTGAGGGCGCCACGCCCTTAGAAAGCTTTCTCTTTGAGGAACTGGGCAAAAAAATTGACACACAAACAATGGAGGGTCGCGCTCGTCTTTGTAAGGTTGCAGCGCCCATGCTGGATCAATTGCCTCGCGGTGTGTACCGAGAATTAATGTTCCAGCAACTGGCTAACCGGACCCAGCTTAGTATAGATGCTCTGATGACGCTCTTAAATGAACTGCCAGTAGCAAACGAGGGCCCTTCTAACGAGCCCTATCATACAGCGCCCCCGAACTATGAATCAGGCCCACCTCCAGCAGAAGACGTGAATACTTACCATCACCAAGAAGACTACGAAAAATATAATGATTCGACCATGCAAGCCCATCCTTATGAACAAAAAGCCACACTTTCCAGCGATCGTCTCCAAAGTAAACCAACAACTAAACAATTAAAAACCGGAGAGCTAGCCCTGGCTTTACTTTTATTTCAGCCCACATTAGCGAAGGCAGTGACTGATATAGAGTCTCTTCGCCACAGTAAACATGAAAATGTTGCGCTACTAATCGAGATGATTGACCTATTACATCAACGGCCAGAATATACCAGCGGCCACATATTGGGGCATTGGCAGGGAACCTATGGCCCAGAAAAAGGGCAGTCACTTCAAGAGTTTTTGTCCAAAGGCTTATTGTTCCACCATGTCAGTGAATTAAACCAAGACCAGAAGGAGCATAACTTCAACCCAGAAGAAGAATTTTCAGATGCGATCCAACACCTTCAAAAACAGCAACAAGATGAAGACTGTCTTAGCATTATCCAACAGCTCAACGCCAAGCCACTAGAAACCTGGACGGAAGCCGAAAAACAGCTGTACGGCAACGCCATTGTGGCAAAGGCAAACCTGCATTAGATTTATTCAGCAAAATAAAGTCATAAACCCTTGTTTTTTTGTGGTTTAGCACCATCTTCCTCTGGAATCAATTAGACTAACTCGACTATAATGGTCGGTTTAGCGAAAAGATCTTTTCCGCACTATCGAGAACCTATTTATTTGTCGTTGAGCTTTTAAGTCCCCCCCAGCTTTACTGTCTCCGAAAGCCATTGCTGTTCGGCACAAGCAGGTATAAACCGATAATAATCGGGATTCGCTCAACTAAAATAAGCTCTTTATGTACTAGCAAGTAGGATATCCTGCCCAGCATAGTCAATCGGTAGTAACATAACACCATCAGGAGCCTGCATGTCTGAAACACAACAATCACGCATTAAAGAATTAATTGCTCGTGGTAAAGAACAGGGGTACTTAACCTACGCCGATGTAAACGACCATCTACCGGATGACATTTCTGACCCCGATCAGATTGAAGAGATCATTCAGATGATCAATGACATGGGGATTCGCGTTTATGAAACAGCACCCGATGCCGAAGATCTATTGATGAGCGATGGCGACTCATCTGCCGATGAAATCGCCGCTGCAGAAGCCGCTGCCGCTCTAGCGGCAGTAGAAACCGAAGCTGGTCGAACTACTGACCCCGTCCGCATGTACATGCGTGAAATGGGCACAGTAGAACTTCTGACTCGGGAAGGTGAAATTGCGATTGCAAAACGTATTGAAGAAGGCACCCGCGACCTAATGCATGCCCTAGCTTATTGGCCCGGATCTGCGTCTAACCTACTTGATGAATACGCGCTACTTGAAAAAGAAGAGCGCCGTATACCTGACCTAATTGCTGGCTGGTTAGACCCGACTGACGATGTACCTTCTGCAGGCCCAGCAGCTCAACAGGCAAAAGCTGCAGCTGCAGCCAGCAAAGAAGAGAAAAAGTCTGGAGATGACTCCGATGATGACGAAGATGAAGTCAATACAGGTATCGACCCCGAAGAAGCAAAAGAACGCTTTGGCGAGCTGAAAATACAGTGGATCAAAACCGAAAAAGCCATTGCTAAACATGGCAGAGAAAGCAAGCAGGCCGATAAAGAACTCGCCGCGCTCGGTGATGTACTTAAATTCTTCAAACTACCCCCACGTCAATTCGAACCCATGTACGGTGCTGCGCGCGGCATACTAAGGCGTGTCCGTCGAGAAGAGCGCAACATTATGATGCTGTGTGTACGCGATGCCAGAATGCCTCGCAAGACCTTCATCAAAGAATTTCCTGGCAACGAAACTAACGAAGAATGGATTCCTGAAATCATCAAGAAAAAACGCGATTACTCTGATGTGTTGCGACAGTTTCAAGAAGAGATCATGCGCTCGCAGCGTAAATTGAATCAAATCGTTCACGAAGTTGGCTTAGATCTAGCGACCATCAAAGAAATCAACCGTCGCATGTCGATTGGTGAAGCCCGCGCTCGTCGCGCCAAAAAAGAAATGGTTGAAGCTAACTTGCGCCTTGTTATTTCAATCGCAAAAAAATATACCAACCGTGGCTTACAGTTCTTAGACCTTATTCAAGAAGGCAATATTGGCCTAATGAAAGCCGTAGACAAGTTTGAATACCGTCGTGGTTACAAATTCTCAACCTACGCTACATGGTGGATTCGCCAGGCGATTACTCGATCGATTGCTGACCAAGCCCGCACTATTCGTATTCCGGTACATATGATTGAAACAATCAACAAACTCAATCGTATCTCGCGTCAAATGCTACAAGAAATGGGACGCGAACCCACGCCAGAAGAATTAGGCGAGCGCATGGAAATGCCAGAAGATAAAGTCCGCAAGGTTCTCAAAATTGCGAAAGAACCTATATCAATGGAAACACCCATAGGCGACGACGAAGATTCTCACTTAGGTGACTTTATCGAAGATATCACTATCGTTTCACCCGTAGAAGCGACTACCGATATTGGCTTAATGGAATCGACTCGTGAGGTTCTTGCTGGCTTAACCGCCCGAGAAGCCAAGGTATTACGCATGCGTTTTGGTATCGATATGAATACAGACCATACTCTGGAAGAGGTCGGCAAGCAGTTCGATGTAACCCGCGAACGTATTCGTCAGATCGAAGCGAAGGCCTTGCGCAAACTTCGCCACCCAAGCCGCTCAGATCATTTAAGAAGTTTCTTGGACGAATAAAGAAAAATAGGTATGATACGCGCCTCTTAACTCTTCAGTAGGGAAAAGAGGCGTTTTCTGTTTTAAATAATTTAACGCAAAAAAGATAACAAACAATAAGCATTACGCAGGTATTTTGTTTTCTAGTTAGGAGCCGCGCAGTGAAGCGAGAAAATGTACATTAAGTACATGACTGAGCAGAGTGAGCACGGACAAAGCTAGAAGACAAAAGAGCAAGTTTAGGGCCTTTAGCTCAGTTGGTTAGAGCATCCGACTCATAATCGGCAGGTCCCCAGTTCGAGTCTGGGAAGGCCCACCATTTAAAACGTAAAAGAATATTGGTTAGAGCATTCGACTCATAATCGACAGCCTCCTGCTCAGACTGGGGCGGGCCCACCACCATTTCTAATAGAATAATAAGTTAAATAAAAAATACGTTTTCAAAAGCCTAAATTCCAGCTCACAGCCTTGCCACCTAAAACCTTTATAATCACACCTACTTACAACATATAATGAATAATTGAAATTTCTCGGGGTGCATTGAAATATTTTTTCACACCGTATTTTTATATAGCTTTATTCCGGTGAAACCTAATGCAGCGATGCATAACTGAGCAAGAGAGCTTAAATGGACATGCTCTAGTTGATATGTTGTGGTAGCTTATACAATCAATAAACATATAAGGCAGGGGCTCAATATTGACTAAAAAAATTGCGCAATTAAATAGTGACCTTGCAGCTGCGAATAGCGACACAGCAAAAATTGAGCTGAAAAGCCAGATAGAAGAAGTGATAACGTCCGCTGAGGTTGCCATACGAAAGCATCAGCGTGAAGTTGATTACGATACCAAAGAGTTTACTATCGAGCTAGATCTTCCCATACAGCGCCAATTTCACCAGCAGCTTTATCTTGATCAATTTTATTATCTAACCCTATCTCAATCGAAAATGTCACTTTCTCACCCAACACCGTGTGATGGGGTAGCTTACCTTTGACCACATCGTAGGTCACGCTGGCGGTCATTTTAACCAGTGGAGCACCTTTAATATTACTTTGAGTGGCTATGCCGCCGCTGAGCTTGACGGTACGGTTTTTAAGGTCAACATCGAATTTTAGGTCGTTAATCAGTTTGCCTGCAGCGGTTTCGGTTTGTTGCTTGGTGCTGGCTTGAAACTGCTGTAGGCCCTTGGCAGTGCCTTTGAGTGAGGCAGAGCGGGTATCTTGCAACAAGAGTTTACCCGAGAGTTTAGCGGTTAAGCTAAAGCCGGGGCCTTTGGTGGCGGCTAGGGTGGTATTGCCTAGGTCAAATTCGTAGGCGGGGGCGGCGATTTTTTTGGCTCGCCCGCGGCCCATTGGCTGGCTATTCTTAGGCTGTGGCTGATACTGTTCTATATTGCGTATGTGCTTTTGTTGTTGCCGACCTTTTTGTTTGTGTACTTGTCGTGCCTCGCTAATATTGTGTTTTACCTCGTCTAAGCCGCGTTTACCATACCGTTCGGCCATGCCAATATCAGGTATCATTAATATTTGGCCAATAAGAATGAGGTCGGGGTCGAGTATGCGTGTACCGGTTTCTTCTACTATATTCGGCAGGTTGCTGTATTCGAAGATCATCGGCCAGAGCGAGGGCTTGCTGTAAAAACGATCCGCTAGGTCCCAAAGACAATCTTTGGGTAGAACGGTGTAGGCGGTATGAGTATGACGGGTACGGATATTATGAGCATGAGCAGACATGGGCGAATTCCTCTTCCTTTTTCCTATTAAGCGGGTGGTGTACGTTATTATTCTCTGTGGGGCGACCGTCACATATTTGATTTTATACACACCGGAACTGCTTCATGTTTTAGCGTGGCTGTTATGCAAGCTAAACTATTGATATTTAACCTTTAATAAATTGAACAATGTATGCGTCGTTAATAATTTATGGCGACATTCAGTTAGAGGTGGACGACGGTTTGGGGCATTAGTTAACTGTTTATCCGTGGTCTGCTCCATATTATCTGGCCAGCCCTACTTCCCCGCAACTATTTTAGTTATTCCTTTATAAATGAATACTTGAAAAGATCAAAAAAACACGTCAGTATTTCGTGATATGTAACGATTACTTCATCAGCATGAGCTAACAGAATGGTTTCAATATTTAATAACACCGATATTAAAATGCACACCCCATCAGAAAATTACCGGCTTCCCTGTCGTGGCTGTACCGCTTCCTGTAAAAATTTTTCAACTTGTGGCGGTAAGCCTTGGCGAGTAAAGCCCTCAAAGCAATTGACTTAATACATTAATCTTATCAAAACAATCTCACTCATATTTACTCTCAACAATATCCGGAGAATTCCATGCCTAGAGCCAGCGCACGTCATATTTTAGTCGACACTGAAGAGCAGTGTTTATCACTTAAAGAGAAAATTGAGGGTGGCGCTGAATTTACAGCCCTCGCTAAAGAACATTCAAATTGTCCGTCGGGCGCACAAGGTGGCGACCTAGGCGAATTTGGCAAAGGCCAGATGGTGCCGGAATTTGATCAAGTCGTTTTTAATGATGAATTAAATAAAGTGCATGGGCCAGTAAAAACACAATTTGGCTACCACTTATTAGACGTCACTAGCCGCTCAGAATAACCCTGCAAGCTTAAGCCTAGAACTATTGATTCTCAGGATGCCGGCCCTTGTAGCGTTCGTTAATATAAGCACGAATATCAGCCGCATCCTGGACTTGATCACCCGTCGTATTCCAGACATGATCCAGTACAATATCTTTAGTGGGATACTTCCAACCAACAACAAGAATGGGAACATCCGCTAATTGTGCAATACGCAAGAAACCTGTCTTGTATCCAGATACCTTACCGCGAGTCCCATCCGGTGTCATCGCTAACCATAATTTATCTTTTTTCTTAAACGCGTCAGCCACCTGCCCCACCACCAAACCTTCTGTTTGATTACGATCAATGGGGATACCCCCAGGCTTCACAAATAAAGACTTAAAAGAGAATATGAAGGCTTCTTTTTTCATCATGTAAGACCATTTGACTCCCGCTACGGATACACTGGATCATTCAAGATCAAGCTGGCCACACAGCAACAAGTTCACTGAATGACTTTATTCAGATAGAAGGACTTGGGGTGAGCAACAGCCTAGAAAAATGAGATAAATTACTGTTTGATCTTTCTATGACAGGTTAAATAAGCATGCTTAGCAAGTATAAAGCTGCCTGAGATTAATATCGGCCCCAAAGGCGTCCGCTCATGCCAAAATAAAACTGAACCATTTTGGCTGACTCAACACATACCTTTTAGTTCGGTCTTTATGAGGGTAAATAATAGTGAGCATAAAGTTACACTCGTTGAATCAATTTTCGCGTACGACTGATATCCTTTTTAAAGGAATAAGCAAGGCTACAAAAGCCTTTCGTAGCTCTATAAAAAAGGCGAGCTCTAGCCCACCGAAATTTCGGCATCCCCCCTCCAATCAGGGGTTACACCCCCCGTTCAGCCAGCGCCCAAGCCCAAGGTCCGAATCTAGAAAAACGCACTCTAGCCAGAATCAACAGCGTCCTCAGTGGGCGGCTCCCTCCAAACCATTTACTCCGGTTAACCCGCACCTGAAAGCATATAGATTGGATAACCCTGGCCCGAAGGGCGGAGCTCCGGCAGTGGCGAAAAAAATCGAAGATGCACTCAAAACCGGCCTAGACACTGGAATAGAATCTAGAGCTGAGCTGGTGAAACTTGTAGTCGCTGCAGAAACCAAACGTGTGTCAAATCATATTATCTTCACTGCAATGATAGATGCTAAGGAGGATAATCTAGGTAAATTGAAAAATCATCCCGGCGCTTGTGACAAGGCTATGCACAAACACTTTAGTGCTCTTATAAAAGAAATGCCTCACATATTCAAAGCGGTTCCTGGGCTACTTGAGGAGCTCCACACAGCGGTCAGAAAAGATCTTGCAAAAGATGGATTCATTCAGCCACCACCAAGTGAACGTGCAGGGCACAACAAGAACGACGCCAAACCTGAGTCGAACACTGGTACTGGCGGTAGGTCTAAGCCAAGTGCTGCCGGGTCTAAACCAAGTGCTGCTATGCCCACGGCAAGCACGGAGAAGATGGATTGTTTTGTAAATAGTGCACAAGAAGTTATTGATTTCGTTAAAGATCAGGGTTTGGACCAAGATAATGGATATTTTCAAAAACATTCTGAAAAATTAACCGCACAAATAAACACGTTAAATGTATCGCCTGGCGATCTTCAGGCGGCTAAAAAAGCATACCGATCAGCTATACTCTTATCACATCCCGACAAATTACAAGAACACAGCGATAATAAAAATCTCGACATGGATGACGTTATGACGAAGGGACCTGAGGCATTTAGAGCTTTAGATACAAGCTATAAAACATTAATTAGTTGATCAGGCAGGCAAACAATAGCCAATGAGCGGCGGTACTCAATGGACTTGTCGATCGCATCATCAATTAGCTTCTAGGCTTATTTAACAACGTAGCCACACACTGCCATAACAAACCAACAGCCCATGGCTAATAAACAAAACAGTGGGCTATTCGTAAGCCTACCTGAGAGGCCGCTCAGGCATTTGCGGTGTCCGTAAATAAACATAAGCTAAGTGCATCGCCATGCTGTCAAATCATACCTTCGATTAAATCGGTATTGAAATTCGGATATATAACGTTGTTCACGTTTTGGTTTGATCGAGTCACATGCGCGTCTCAGTGCATTTTTTAAATTACCGAAAACGGCGCTGGCCCAATAAAACTCCAACTCTTCAACTGAGGCTCGCCCCCCACTACAAACAATTAGATCATGCTTGCATCCCGCATTCGTCACCGTATGAAAGCCACCTGCGCTCAGCGCTCTCCACGCGACAAAAAATTGTTTAGCCAAACCCTTACAGGCTTTGGGCTTAAGGAGGAAATTCCTAGTGGATAATAAAATAAAAATAAGACAGCCTAACATAATACGTTTAAAATACGACCCGCTAACAGTGTTATTACATAAACCGTATCATTTCAAACAACTTAGCACTGACTTATTTTAATTTTTAGGATAACTATTAATGACACTAGAAACTTTATTGCAATCATTAAATCATGAGCCCTATAGCATTGAATTCCAAGAAGTAATGAAAGTCATTGACTCACTATATGCTTACACACCCACAGAATTTACTAATGGTAACAGCGAAGATAAAGTCATTAATATTGCCGGCACCAATGAAGGCTCTTGTCGTTTATTTGCTTTTGCCCTAGATCAACAATTGACCCAACAACAAACATTACATTGCTTCGGCCGTTACTATAGAGAGGATGTATTGCAACATCCCGAAAATAATGACCATGCCAACATCCGCAATTTTATCCGATACGGATGGGAAGGGATGACTTTTTCTGGCTCGCCACTAACAAAAAAATAATACCATTGCATTAGTATAAACTTATTATTGCTATAAAGAATATCCGCTCATTAATACAGAGGAACACATTGCTGTTTAACATTTACAATATGGAAATATTTATCAAAAAAACATCAATAGTTATATTTGCTTCTGCGCTTACGCTATCAAATCATCCCTCAGCCAAGGGCCACGCTTACTTAAAACCATTTGCTGGCGAGTCTAAATAATACACTGCTGCCCCTACTCTGAAAACCCCTCAGGCAGCAGTATATCTGTGGGTATTGGAGGTAGCTTTGAAGCCAACAAAGCATCGCTTTTGAATTCTCTTTTTAACTTTACGGGGAAACGAATGATAAATACATTGATTAATTTGGTAGCAACATCAATAATAAAGAAAATAAAATGGCTGTGAATTTAGGGATTAAGAGTACAGCTTCAACCAATAATTCACTATCATCTCTTACTCGAGCAGGAGTCTCATACTGGGAATACGAAGTGAAAGTGACAGACTCTTTTAACCCAGGCGAAATTTTGACATCCGACGACAGGAGAT
>JBLHWO010000080.1:0-14999 GCA_047629215.1 Cellvibrionaceae bacterium
TGATCAGGTTCAATCGCAGGGAGCGATCAGTATCGAGCGCAATATGCAGGGTACGGCCTGCAGCGATCTTTGTCACATTTGGCGGGGATCGGAGTGGAAGGCCTATTGGTAAATTATCTATATTTCTCTTTTGATTCGTAAGGCTTTGGGTACCATTGAGACTGATGTGCCTCCCACCAGTGATCAGTTTGTATTATTAAGGTATCTTCCAATTCTCGCTTAGCTGCCGTATTAAGGGCTTCAAGATCATTTTCAGCCTCTATAACTAAGTCAGTATATTCATTTATATTTTCATGACTGCTCCTAATGTCAGCCGCATCCTCACTTTTTTCGGCATCTTTCAGTGCTTGTTGCGCACCGTCTAATTGTGCTGTTTCTCGATTATAGACCACACAGGCTTCGCTATATGCTTTCATTTTATCGATAAAATCTGTTTTCTGCCTTAGGGTAAATCCATCAGCCTCTTCATCCCCCGATTTTTTAGCTTTCTCAACAAGTTCATTTAAAATAAAAGTGACTTCTGCATTTAGCCCTTCATCACCTTCCCCGATTTTACGCATAATCTGTCCAAACTCTTTTTTATGTTCATTGGCAAACTGACTCCATAAGCCATTATTTATTCGATTGCCTTCGCTATCGACAACTTCCCCATGACGTTTAAAACGATTAAACTTCATAATGATATAGTTTAAGGTATTGGTACCAAGGTCCTCCTTAATTGTTTTTATCGTTCTATGGGAAATATTTCCTTTTACCCGAACCCCCACACCATCAATACCAAGCCCTAAGGTTGTTCCCCCTGATATATGATGAGAAAGGTCTTGTTGTATTCGGGTAAATTGTCTCTGATATTTATTAGTCGCATCGAATGAATTGTCGTCATCTTTATAGCTAGGCTTGAAGTACCTAACAAGGACTGTAGCGCTCCTGCTCGGTGAGTATTGGCCTTCAATTTCTTTTAATGCATCTCCAATCTCACCATCATCGATGTCTTTCATCGCTTCCTTGAATTTCTCCGAACCAATTAGAGCATTGACATTACCACCAAGGGCTATTGATAGTTTGAGATTAATATAATTTCCTTGTCGAAAGCGATTGGGGTGGGTGCGGTTGATATAATCAACACTAGCACCAATAGAACCTGATGCTGCTGCACTTGCGCCAGTATCGTATCCACCACCTACAGAAAAGCTAAGACTTTTAGTGCGGGCGCTGAAATGGAGCTCCGTCCCAAAGGTTATGTTTTTAACAACAGTATCAATATCATAACGAAACCTTGGAAGTTGGAATTTATTTGAAAGCACTTGCAAGCGGTCCATATTCAAATCGTGTCGCTCCATCATATCATCGGGCATTTCATCCACGCCCAACTTTTCTTCCTGGTGTAACTTTTTCATTTGTAAGCCAATAGCCGCATGGGTCAATACCATGTTTTGAATATACCCCTCTCGCCCTCTGCGGCCAGTTGCTAACCCGAAGAAATACTTAGCTTGGTTGCCAACCTGGTCTTCCAAGGTATGTTTTTGTTGTTTGCCGTAAAAGTTATTCACTTGCCTTGTTTTCCCTTTATGGGCAAGACTATCGTCTTTGCCCATTACGACAGCACTATAGTCATCAAAATTATGCTCAAGTGTATTCAGCGCAGTGTGCAGTTGATCCGCTGTAGCCGTTTCCAATGTTGCATCGTTTGGAAATAAGTTACCTATTTCAACGTTAATCGGGCGTATATGATCCCTAATGTCTTTTTGTCTTTGTTCGTGTACATTATTGGCATCTATTCCTATTGGATTATCCTTTTTTAATATATTCCAAATAGGTTCACGGTCCACTTGAATGATGTTGAACGCTGACCAGTAAATCCCACCACCAAGATTAAAGTTACCTATATGAGATTGTAGGTAGCCAGTGTCATTATAAGGCTCATGCTCTCCTGCTGCTGTTAGCCCGGCATGTGCGCCAATGCGCCGATTTTCAATGGACGCCATTAGTTTTATTGGGCGTTCAGGAGGGGGCGCTAACTGGCTAGCACCCTTTATTTTAATATTTAGGGTATTCTCTAGCAAGTTTTCTAAACGAGCGGATTGGTCGGTTGCTTTTTGCTGCTTTAATTCAAATTTACGGATAGCTTGTGAGCCAGGCGGGCGTCCAAGATGTTTCACTGCCTTGTCAAATAGAGAGTGATGTCGACCTGCACCAACTAACATAGAAGCACTGCCACTTTTGTACCGAAAGCCCTCTTGATGAGCATAGGTTTTTACATCACCAGGTTCATAAAATTGCCCTTTTTGATAGCTTAAATCAAACCCAACATTAAACCCCGATACTCCAGATGCTTCGCCCTTTAATGAAGCGCCAGCATTTACACCCAATAGTTTATACTTTGCAAGCAACCTTTCTTGATCGGATTCGGTAAACTGCTCATAACCAAAACCTACACCAGCACTAATAGATGCGCTTGCCAAGTTTGGAATTTTTAAACCAAGAGATGGAGCGACGTTAATCTGTCCAGATCTACCCTCAAAGTTTTCTGGTTTATCAAAAAAGCTGAGTTCATCCCTTACCATCGCCTCAAGTTGGGGTTTAATTTCCCGTCCCCAAGCAGCCCTAAAAAGGGTGTAAAGTGCTTTTACCTCTTCTTTATGCCTGTCTTCAGGAAGATATTTACCAAGGTTTTTTAAAGTTAAAGCGGTATCTGCAAGCTCCTCTTTGGTGAGGGGGGCGTTAGGACCTCGTCGTACTAGGTTATTGCTTAAGTCAACTAAACGCTTCATAGCATCGATAACTTTATTTGCCGCACCCACACCATCACGAGCCATTATACTGTGATGCAGACTGACCCTTCCTCCTGAGGCCCGTATAACATTATATAAACGCTCAAGAACTTGCCCCATTGGCTCAGCTGCAATTTGATCTGTCGTGCCTACAGCCAGGTTTATATTTATCAGTTCAGCTGGCTTAGTTGGCCGGGAAGGCATCCTAGTTTGAACCCCATATGAAGACGAAGGAGAGCCTGAAAGTGAGTCATTATGCATATGAATAACTATGATGTATAAAGTGCTAGTATGTTCCTTTTTGTGCCAAAAAGTTCCAGGTTATGTGCAGAATGAGAGCACCACAAAGTGTGGGGCAGCCCAATTGATGCTTTTACATCCACTTAAGATACGAGATTCTCAAGTTTTAGGCGCGCTTCAAAAACGGCGTGTTTTGGGTGCCAGTAAACGAGTTTAAACCCAACGGGATTCAGTCTGTATTATAATCTGAGGAGTTGAGTGGTAGGCGGCGCGCTTAAAGCGTTCGTAGCCCAGCATCTCCAGTCAATGAGGATGCGGTTTTCCAGACAGTATTTCCGCCGGAGGTTTGTAAGCGGGATCGTTCACAAATAAGTGTCAGTTAATACCATTGCGCCATTACACCCAGCTTGTCCGAAAAATAGTGTCATGATAATGTGCGCCTATTTTTTTGATAAAATTTATTGTGAATAGATCATGTTAAGTTACTGGTTGCTTTTTGGCAGCGCATTTTTAGCGGCAACCATTCTCCCCTTTTATTCAGAAATACTATTAGTGACTTTACTTGCACAAGGCAAGTCCGCTTGGTTGATATGGTTGTTTGCAACGATAGGAAATACCTTAGGTGCGGCTGTAAACTGGTTTTTTGGCCGCTATTTATTATATTTCGAAAAGCGTTCTTGGTTTCCTTTTAAGGCGAGTAAGCTAAGCGCAGCACAGCGTTGGTTTCAGCGCTATGGTGTATGGAGTTTACTATTCGCATGGATGCCGGTTGGTGGCGATGCCTTAACTTTTCTTGCAGGCATGATGCGGGTTAACTTTTGGTTGTTTTTTATATTAACGGCTATTGGCAAAGGCTTACGCTATTTAGTTGTGATATTGATTACACTCGGTGCCCTTCAGTGGTGAGTTTAAAGCGCGCAGCGATGTTTTATTTTTGATGCGAAACCAAAAAGATCACGGCTAGAATAAAAATGATTGGCCATCTTCTAAATGAACTCTAAAAATGTCACTGGTCTTGCTACCGTTAGCGGTGGTTGATTAAGCTGTTAGGGCGGGGGGTTAGGTGTCGTCACTTATTGACTTGGCGGTGTATTGCATTAATTTACTGAACTATCAAAGCCTATGCCTGGGCTTTTAGGCCATAGTTAGTAATATGGCTCTATTCTAGACAGGCGCACAGGCTATGGTGTAATCAGTAATACCCTTAATAGAGCTATACTGTTAATCTGTGCGTCCAATGGTTGACTAGTTGATAGTACTTCAGCGCTCAGGCTACCTTAAGTCTTATCAACCAGTAAACTAATGGTTGTCTAAAAAGAAAGTAAAGAATGATAGTGAGAAAAGTAAATGACTTATTGTGTCGGAATTAAGGTAAATAATGGACTCGTGTTTTGTTCGGACTCCCGAACGAATGCAGGCATAGACCAAGTTAACGTTTACAAAAAAATGTATACCTTCGGCAAGCCCGGCCAGTGCCAATATTGTATTATGGCCTCGGGTAACCTGGCTACAACGCAAGGTGTTATTAATCAAATTAAGAAGGATATTCACTCTTCAGCAGCGCTTAATTTATTAACCATGCCTAGTATGGAGGATGCGACTGACTATATCGGTCAGATTAGCCTCAATCAACAGTCGAAAACTGGCGGTGGGCCCGCGTTTCATTCCAATTTTATTGTAGGGGGTCAGATAGCGGGTCAAGAACACCAGTTAATGATGATTTACCCCGAAGGCAATTATATTAGCGCCACCGAGCTAACCTCTTTCTTGCAAATTGGCGAAAGCAAATACGGAAAGCCTATATTGGATCGGATTATCAACCCTGAGACTAATTTACAAACCTGTGCGCTATGCGCTTTGGTTTCTATGGACTCCACCCTTAAAAGTAACCTTAGTGTGGGACCTCCAATCGATATTCAGTTTTATCATACAGACAGTCTAGAAATGGGCGAATATTTTCATTTTGATGAAGATCATGGATACCTGCGACAAATTCATACTGCATGGAATGAAAAGTTAGTCGATGCTTTTTCACAGTTGCCAGAATTAGAAATTAGCAATAAGCCCAGCATCGTACCCAATCAGCGAAAATAGGTCATTAGTTACAGCCCGTTGGTCTTAACGGACCATATTGCTACAGCCGCCTATATTGCTGACGTCTAGTAGTCTGTATTGTTGGACATAAGCGAGTTGCAATAAAGTAGTTATAATAAAAAGCCTCTGATTTAGTCTGGGTTGATTTTTTGACGGCACAAATAAAACTACTCTTGCGTTTTGACCTGACCCTACTTCCATGTCGGGTAAAATGATAGTATTTAAGCCGATAGCGCTTCTTCCTCCGATAAACTCAGTATGAGTTTAGGGTGTACGGTGCGTCTTTTTCACCCTGAGTAGGAGGCGACCAGTTTTAGCCATCAAAATACCCATGACTTAATCAGAGGCTCCTTAGGGAAGCTGTTATTTGTACATTGATTAAACGTCTCATATCACAACTGCCAGGCTTGGTTATGAAATCGACTCTCTGTTTATCCATTTTTATCATTTTTTTACTCTGCATGGCGAAGGTTGTTGCTGGTAACATTTCTGTTTCAAGCAATAATAGTATTCCTTTAATAATGGGAACTGCTTTTGATGGCGTTGAAGGCGCCGTAGCAACGGTGCACCCTCTGGCCACAGAGGCTGCGGCACTGCAACTTAAGGCGGGAGGCAATGCCATTGACGCGGCTATTGCAGCGGCGTTGACCTTGGGTATTGTCGATAGCTATAACTCAGGTATTGGTGGCGGTTTGTTTGCTTTAGTCCATTGGGCCGATGGGGCAATTGAAGCGGTTGATGGCCGTGAAATGGCGCCATCAAAAGCGCACCGCGATCTTTATATCAGAGAGGGTAAAGCCGTCTCCGAATTAAGTCGAACGGGTGCCTTGGCCATTGGTATTCCCGGTTCTGTTGCGGTATTTGACTACCTATCGACAAAGGGCGGCCAGATTCCGCTAAGCCAGTTATACCAAAAAGCGGCTACGCTAGCAGAGCACGGTTTCCCGCTTTCTGTTGAATATGCTAATCGCTTAAAGCGCCACGCGGATAAGTTAATTAAATTCCCTGCTACGGCTATGATCTTTCTCGATAGTAATCATCAGCCTTGGTCAGCTGACCACCTATTGGTTCAAGCTGATCTCGCTAACACTTACAAGCAAATAGCTAAGCAAGGCAGCGACTTTTTTTATAAGGGCCAGTTTGCTCAGCAGCTTGCTGCATGGGCGCAAAAAAATGAGGGCTTAATTACCGTTGATGATATGGCGAACTATCGGCTCAAAAGCCGGCAGCCGGTTAAATCAACATTCTATGGTTATACGGTGTATGGCTTTCCACCTCCTAGCTCTGGCGGTATCCATGTTGCTCAGTTATTGAATATGGCGGAGTATTTAAACCTAGGCAAGCAAGACACTAATACGCGTAATCACCTGTTGGCAGAATCCATGAAGCTGGCCTTTGCCGATCGTGCTCATTGGTTAGGTGACCCCGATTTCGTTAAGGTGCCAAAAGGCTTGATTGATGCGCCGTATACCCAGTCACTCGCTCAATCTATCGATGAGAAAACGGTATCTGTTGTTAAGCAACACAGTGTTCCTCCTAATGCGAGAGACGATTGGTTTGATAAGCATACTACCCATATTGCGGTAGCCGATAAGCAAGGCAATTGGGTGTCTATTACCACCACGCTGAATACCAGCTTTGGTAGTAAGGTTGTTATTCCGGGCACAGGCGTGTTGATGAACAATCAGATGGATGATTTTTCCGCTCAGCCGGGAGTACCTAATGCTTATGGTCTTGTCGGTAGTGAATCGAATAGTATCCAGCCCGGTAAGCGACCGCTATCGAGTATGAGCCCGACTATTGTACTGAAAGACGATAAGCCTGTTATGAGTTTGGGGGCGGCGGGCGGCCCTATGATTATTACCCAAGTCACCCAAGGCATTATTAATCATCTTCTTTTGGGTAAAGATCTATATGAATCCTTAGCGGCACCTAGAATCCATCAGCAGTGGCTTCCGGATACACTGTTTCACGATAAGACCTTACCTAAGTATCAACAACAAGCCCTATCGTCAAAGGGGCATAAACTTAAGCAGTTGCGCTATGAAGGTTCAACTAATGGAATTAGTGTTCTTAATGGAACGTTTCAGGCCGTATCTGAGCCGAGATTGATTGAACGTAATCAATAATCTGCGCGATTACGCTACGTTTAATTTTGATGGTGTTTGGGTGGGTTTGATTGACAAGTTCGACGAGAGCTTCATGCTATGGATAATTGCAGCGCTAATAAATTCTTTATCACGAGAGCGCTTGATTGAATCGAATAAAGCGTGTGCCTGTGGGTATTGTCGACATAAGTAGAACAGCCATTGCTTGAGGCGATTACCCATATATTTAACGGGGTAGGCCGTTATTGTTTTATCAAAATAAGTGGCGAGTAAAGCACAAACCTGTGTCCAAGTCATCGCTTGGTAATCCTCACCTGTATCCCATGCTTTAATCTGTAATGCTAAATCGGGGCAGGCTAATAAGCTTCGTCCCAACATAAAGCTATCGCACCCCGTTACGCTGCGGCAGCGCAGGTAATCCGCGAGACTCCAGATATCTCCATTGGCATTGACCGTAATAGGGATGGCCTGATTGATCTCAGTTATATATTCCCAATAAGCGGGTGGTTTGTAGCCATCCGCTTTAGAGCGGGCATGTACAGTGAGTTCATCAGCGCCGCCTTCATAAGCAGCCAATGCATTGTCCATATAAGCACTGCGGTCATCAAAGCCCAAACGAATTTTAGCTGTTACTGGTATTGTTGAAGGCACAGCTTGGCGAACGGCGGCAACAATATTTTGTACTCTATAAGGCTCTTTTAATAGACAGGCGCCGCCATCACTATTGTTAACGGTCTTTGCGGGGCAGCCAAAATTGAGGTCAATTGCGCTTGCCCCCAACATAGCGGCTTTATAAGCATTTTCAGCGATAGGTTCGGGTTTGCCGCCCAATAACTGTATTCGAACGGGAGTCGAGGATGGCGTCATGCTGCTATTCAGTAATTCTGGGCAGCGTTTATAAAAGACTTTATCGGGAAAGGTATGATCGGTTACCCTTATAAACTCTGTGACGCAGATATCAATACCGCCAACAGATGAAAGCGTATCCCGCATTAGCGCGTCGACAACACCCTCCATTGGGGCAAGTAGAATTCTCATAAATACTCTGTGAAAGTTACTTAGCGCCAGTAAATATTAATAATAAGGGGGATTTTAATGTATAAAGGTGCAGGAAAGAATTTTTTCATCCTGGTGGGGCAGGTATGTTTAACGTGGGTTCCTTTGTGTGCGAACCCAGTTTAGACTTAATGAAAGAGTTGGTCGCCCTTGTTGTTTTCATCGGAAATATCTTGATTGGAAAGAAACGCGTAATAATCCTCATCAAGTGAGCGCTCTTCTCGTCTTTCCGTCTTTTTACGACGTTTACGATGATAAAGATCGACGTCTAGATCTTTACAAAGATCCATGTCTTCTCTGCGGTCATCGCCTCTGCGGCGATTAATAAATATTTTTTTGTCCGTTCTGTTGTCCATAGTGGCGTACTTTCTACTCGCGTTTTGTAACATTATTGCTTTAAAGTAAGCTGAAACCAATTTATCTTATGTGATTATAGATCAGTCTCAAGAAATTTTCCTTAATTGGCAAATGATTATCATAAGTTTTTCACTCAGACAGGTAGAATAGTCAAAAATAATTAAAGCTAAGAAGAATTAATAATGAATATGCAGCAACAGATAGAGCAAAAGCTTATAAAGGCTTTTGATCCTGTACATTTAGAAGTGATTGATGAGAGCCAAGAGCATAAGATGCCAAGAGGCTCGCAGACTAATTTCAGAGCAGTTGTGGTTAGCGAATGCTTTGTAGGAAAATCCAAAGCGGAACGCCACACCAAGGTCTATAGAGCCCTATTGGAAGAACTGGACGGTCTAATTAAAACCTTCACGGTACTTACCTATGACACTCGTCAGTGGCAGGGTAAAGAGTGCTCTCTACCGCTAGTATCTATATATGGCGGCAACTACACGAGAGTTTGAAGCCGCTTGCCAGGTCGCATAAATAGCTATCGTCAAAAATCACCTGCTTATTGTATGGTAATCCGTTAAAATACGCGACCCGTTGTGATTACCTCTATATTAATCTGTTATGAACCAAATTGTTGTTGCCGCACTGTATCGCTTTACTAGCCTGCCTGATTACGAAACCCTCCGACAGCCCTTGTTGGATTTCTGCCTCTCTAATAATATTAAAGGGACATTATTACTTGCTTCAGAGGGTATTAATGGAACCGTCGCAGGCACAAGAGCTGAAGTAGATCAACTTCTTCAATACCTTCGCTCTGATCATCGCTTGGCCGGTATTGATCAGAAAGAATCGTTTTACGAGCAGTCTCCATTTTATCGTATGAAGGTCAAGCTCAAAAAAGAAATTGTGACTATGGGGGTGGAAGGAATTGACCCAAAACAAGTCGTGGGAACCTATGTAAAACCATCAGATTGGAATGCTCTTATCAGTGACCCTGATGTTACGCTTGTGGATACCCGTAATTACTATGAGGTTGCTATTGGTACCTTTAAGGGCGCACAAGACCCTGAAACCACTAATTTTCGAGAGTTCCCTCAGTACGTAGCGAATAATCTCAATCCTCAGAAAAATAAAAAAGTTGCTATGTTCTGTACAGGAGGTATTCGTTGTGAAAAATCAACCGCTTTCCTAAAAGAGCAGGGCTTCGAAGAGGTCTATCACCTCCAGGGTGGTATTTTAAAGTACTTGGAAGAGGTGCCCAGAGAAGAGAGTTTGTGGGAAGGAGAGTGCTTTGTATTTGATAACCGAGTCGCGGTCGATCACGACTTAGAAAAAGGCTCTTACGACCAATGCCATGGTTGCCGTCACCCCATTACTGAAGAAGATAAAGCCTCAGAGAAATACTGGCTCGGCGTTGCTTGCCCGCGCTGTTATGACGGTTTGACTGGACAACAAATACAGCGCTTTACCGAGCGTCAAAAGCAAATTGAATTGGCTAAACAGCGCCACGAAGAGCATATTGGTTTATCACCTGTTCAGCTTCGAGAGGCGAGGCGACTTAAAAAGGAAAGCCGAATGAGTGAGTCAAAAAAGTAGATTTATCTCGGACATATTCCCCCGTTTTATTTTTATTGAGATAGTTAGTGCCATGCGGTGTAAAAAAGCGATAAAGTTAAGGATAAGTCGAGTTTAAAAATTCTTTACTAATTCAATCCTTCGGAGGGAATATCATGGGTTTACTAAGTAAAATTATTACTGTTCACATATCTGCTTTCGCAATAGGCATCTTATTTTCATCCAGCCTACTGGCAAAGGATGAGTCAGAATCTGTTTTGAGTATTAAATTAACTGATAGTATTTATGTCATTACAGGCAAAGGCGGTAATATTGGCGTATCCATTGGTGAAGATGGCACATTTCTAATTGATGATAAATTTGCCCCAATGACCCAGATCATTCTCGATAAAATAAAGGCTATTGGCGGTAAGCCTCCAAAATTCGTTATCAATACCCATTGGCATGGTGATCATACCGGCGGTAACGAAAACCTTGGTAAGAAAGGTTCAGTGATTGTTGCCCACGATAACGTACGTAAACGCCTCTCTGTCGACAATGAAATAGCCGCATTCAATATGAAATCCAAAGCCTATTCAAAAGCAGGCTTACCCTCCATTACCTTTGCACAAGGTATGACCTTTCATTTAAATAAAGATACCGTTGAGCTCACTCATCTACCTAAAGCGCATACCGATGGTGATAGTGTTATTTATTTTAAGCAAGCCAATATCTTACATGCAGGTGATACCTTCTTTAATGGCTTTTATCCCTTTATCGATATCGACCACGGCGGCTCCTTAAAGGGTATGCTAGGGGCTGCGGATAGCCTATTAAAAATGGTCGACGATAGTACTCACATTATTCCGGGCCATGGTCCAATGGCAAAAAAAGCAGATTTAACCGCGTATCGAAATATGTTGAAAGTGGCCTATAAAGAACTAAGCACTTTAAAAAAGCAGGGTAAGTCGGTTGAGCAGGCTATTGCTGCGAATCCCTTAAAAAGCCTAGATACCGAATGGTCCGATGGCCTATTTAAAACCGATAAGTGGATTGGTTTAGTTTATGGTGGTCTGGACTAAGTTATCCCTTAAATGATTAAGGTAGACTGATCAAATAGCCCTACTAGAGTGAAACATCTTAGTAGGGGTTTTTTTATTATTTCAAAATTATGGGGGCTATTGTAGGCATCGCTCTATTTTAGACACGGCTATTTCTAGTTCATCTGGTTTAGCGTGAGTAAAATTAAGGCGTAAGGCAGGCGGTGCATCATTATCGCTATTGTAAAAAACATTGCTCGGTACAACGGCAACGCCTTGTTTTAATAATGATTCGGCTAGTGTTAGTGGATTCATCTCGGGTAATTGTAGCCATACAAACATGCCTCCTTCAATATCGTTAAACTGACATCCATAAGCCTGTAAGCGAGACAGTAATTGCTTAAGCGCTTGGTAACGGGTTTGATATGCAGTGCGAACATTATCGATGTGCTGGGTAAACTCCGGGTCTTTTAACACTGTCATTAATATTGCCTGCATGGGTATTGCCGTATGCAGGTCAGACGCTTGCTTCACTTTAATCATTGGCGACAGCATGGTTTGAGGCGCGGATACCATTCCTAGTCGAATACCGGGCGCGGCAATTTTTGAAAATGAACGCAGTACAATAGCGTGATCCTCGCAGAAAGATGAGACTAGAGGGTATGGTTCACCACTAAATCGCAGGTCTCTGTAAGGTGCATCTTCGATTAGGGTCACACTATAGCGATGGCATAGCGCAGCCACTTGTTGGCGAGTAGCCAGCGACCAGCAAACCCCCGTTGGGTTATGAAAATCGGGAACAGCATAAAATAATTTTATTTTCTGTGAAGAAAATAGGGCTTCAAGCTGGTGTATATCAGGGCCGCTATTCGTTTGTTGTACCGAATGTATCGTAGCCTGAGCCAAGCCTAATATTTGTAGCGCGCCAAGGTAACTGGGTGCTTCTAGTGCGACATTATCACCCGGGTTTAAAAATGCTCGCGCAATTAAATCCAGCCCTTGTTGAGATCCATTCGTGATCATCGAGCTGATATTGTTGGGTATCGCGTAATGTTTGTGCGCCTCATTAATCAGTGGCTCATAGCCTTGCGTCTCACCGTATTGGAATAAGTCGGAGCACTCTGAAATAGACATCATGGTTTTAGAGAATAAATGCATGGGGATAAGCTCTGTCGCAGGCAATCCTCCAGCAAGCGAGATGACATCAGGTGATTTTGCTGCACTTAATATTTCGCGAATATAAGAAGGGCGAATGTTTTGTAATGAGCGGCTGGTTTCTAGCATGAAGGTATCGGCTGACCGTTATTAGGTTTAAGTGAGGTCAGTAATGATAGCGATATTGTATCGTTTTTGTTTGTCTATATATGCTGTAAGCTGTGTCCATATATGCGCTTTTTTTTAAAGGAGGGAATGAATAGGTAAGGGCGTGAGTGGTAAAAATAGAATGAGTTAAATAATGGAAAGCCATTGTGATCAATACATTACAGCAATCACAAATTAACGAAGCTCTCTACGAGATTCATCGAGATATTTCAGCACCGTTGACGGCTAAACGCCTTGCCAGTATTGCGTCCTATTCAGAGCAGCATTTTCATCGTGTATTTAAGAAGGTTGTAGGCGAAACGGTGAATGTTTATATTCGCCGTATCAGGCTAGAGCATGCAGCCAATCAATTGATGTTTGATCAACAAGGCAGCGTGCTAACGGTGGCCGCAAAATGCGGTTTTATTTCCTTATCCTCATTTAATAAAGCCTTTAAAAAACAATTTTCCCTAACGCCGGGGGAGTGGCGACATATTGCGGGTAAACAATCGGGCTCCCCTTATTTGTCAGACCCTGAAATAAAAGCGGGGTACCATCGAATAGCGTCATGTAAATTGCCCGAGCCTGAGATTGTTAACTTAGTCGATAGCCATGTTGCCTACGTCCGCCACCAAGGGTATGGACGCTCAATACGAACCGCATGGCTATTGTTAACATCATGGGCGACGGAACAGGGCATCGTGTTTGAGGGTAATAAATTGTTAAAAGAAAAAGACAGGATATTAAGAGATAATGACAGCAGTTTATTAAGCAAACAAATAGTAGGCCAGCAGATTGGCTTACACCATTCCAATCCTGCATGGGTAGAGTTGAGTCAGTGCCGTTACGTTGCGTGTGTCACTATCGATAAACCACTCACTCAACGGGGTGTAGTCAATCAACTCACTATCCCCGGTGGCTTACATGCAGCTTTTAACTTCACCGGTCAGTACGGTGAGCTATTACCGTGGATAAGCCGAGTCTTAGATGGATGGTTGCCAAGCTCAGGTTACAAATTACAAACCACACCCGCCTTTGTGCACTACCGAAAAAATCAGTTTTTATCGTCAGATGACTTATTTGATGTAACGGTTTTTTTGCCGCTGTCGGTGCTTTAACCTAAAAACCGCAGTTGAATCTACTACAGCTGTCTAATGCACGGAACCTAAAGCATTTTTCACTTTTTTAGGCTACACCCGTAGGGTGGCTGCGAGTTTGCCAAAAAAAGTAAAAAACCACTTTATATTCAGTACCCTAGACACCTTCACTACGACTCAACTGCGGTATTTAGGTTTAATCCAAATTCTACTTTGCCCCACATCTTTCTCAGATGTTTTTATTCTAAGAATTTCTACTATGATTGCTTGCTTAGATTCAACTTGTAAGTGCAATTTTTAGAGAGCTGGCCAGCTGGTATAATTCATCGCCATTTTCTCACCAAAGGAAATTACACATGAATTATAGACAGCTGACCGAAGTAGAACGATACCAGATCCAATCATTTTTGAAAGCCGGTTATACACAAAAATCCATAGCGGAAGAGCTCAGGCGCGATTCTGGTACGATTAGTAGAGTGCTGAGTAGGAATGCAGGCTTGCGTGGTTATCGCCCCCAGCAGGCCCAGCGCCTTGCCACTGAGCGCAAGCAACGTCAGACTTGTTCGTGTATTGCAGAGTTAACGTGGCAGCGGGTGGCGTTGTTATTGAGAGAGGAATGGAGTCCAGATAAGCGGTTGGCTAGTCAACTCAGGATTTCAGTCGGTTAGTCCAGAATGGATTTATCAGTACATTTTGACCAACAAAAAGGCCGGAGGTGACTTGCATACCTACTTGCGCTGCCAGAAGAAACGTAAGGAGCGCTACGGGAGTCCAGATAAGCGCGGGCAGCTAAAAAACCGGGTGTGTATCGATGAGCGCCCCGCGATTGTTGATGGACGCAAACGTATGGGTGATTGGGAGATGGACTTGATCATTGGTCGCTTGGGTGGGTCGGTGCTCATGACAGCGGTTGTGAGGAAAACTCGTTTCACTGTGATAGCTCTGGCCCCCAATAAGACGGCAGAGGCTGTAAAGGATGCGATACTTGGAGGGCTTTACCCCTTAGCCGCTCAAGTAGAAACGTTAACGTATGATAATGGCAAGGAGTTTGCGTTACACGAGGTTATCGTCAAGCAATTGCAGGCCGACAGCTACTTTGCGCACCCTTATCATTCATGGGCGCGGGGGCTGAATGATAATACCAATGGTTTGATTCGTCAGTATGCTCCGAAAGGATCTAGTTTCGACGATATGACATCAAAGAATGTCCAGAACATTATGGATAAATTGAATAATCGTCCAAGAAAATGTCTAGACTTTAAAATCCCCAATCAAGTATTGTTTGGGATCAACCCACCGATTGCACTAGCGTGTTGAATCCGCGTTGTATTGTTACTTTATGTCTTGTTATTAGTTTTTGATACTGTTTTAGGCTTACTCTTACGAACATAA
>JBLHWO010000081.1:0-14929 GCA_047629215.1 Cellvibrionaceae bacterium
GCTGGTGATCGACACCACCACGGTTTCTATTTTCGCTGGGTTCTGATTGATCGAGCGATCAGTGGTTTTTAGATAGACCGTTTGTCCACTGTGGTAAGTTTTTGTAGACGCGAGCCCCAAACTTTGTGGGGCGACTCCTGTGGCTCGATCTAATGGCTCGCCGTTAGCAACGGACGCACACATCGTCTCGCTCAACAGTGTCGGTGACCCAGCTATTTTTTCTGTCATGAATTCGACCATCGGATCAGTGACCACGAAGGCCATCGCGGTTTGCCTAAGTTCCTCACCGGCTATCGAGTATTTCGCCATTACCGTATTGGTGAGCTTGGTTCCGGGTAGTGTGGTGGCGCCTGCAATAGAGGACAGAAAATACAACAATGAACCAAAGCACAGGAAGGTAGACCAGACTTTTTTTTCAACGCGCCACATGCATTTCAAACCGCACAAAAATACTCTAACTACTTGGCGAATCAAGCAGCCTAAGTAAAAAAAGTAAGTCTTGTGCGGAATCATTATAAAGTCTTCAAGTAGATGAACGTATTAGTGGCATGATCTCATTTGATGACCGCTCGGAAGGAGACTTGACCGGTCTTGCCGACACCCAGTTCGCCTGTATAGGCCCAGCGCAGGTGAGAATAATCGGAGGGTACCGCGAGACGTGTAACGCCTTCTTTGTTGGTGACGATGAGTTTGTCGGTTGTGGCGTATTGATTGTTGCCGTCAATTGAAAAAGTGATTTCGGTGTTGACGCCAGTGGCGCTGATATAAGTTGTATCGTTAGGTATGGGGTTGGTGATGACGATATTACTTGCAGGTTTAGTGCTAATGTTCTCGAAAGTGATGGTATATATGATCTCGTCCCCAGGAACGGCGGTCTCTACGCGAGTGCGCTTGCTCGTCTTATTGCCGTTTTTATCAATAACTTCGGTTTCTTTTTCGGCAATACCGCTGATTTTTATTGCCCCTGGCTCGGCGGTGTGGGCCGGAACCGTAAACGTTGTTAGTAAGACTGCCGTGAAAAGGGCGGTGATGAAACACGGTGTAAATATAGTGTGATTGAACATAATACCCTCCAGCGGGTTAATTAATAATCGTGCAAAAGGTGAAGCTAAAGATTGTCGTGGCGGAAATGATTCCCGTGGTAACGATAACGTTATTGGCGATGAATTTGGCGCTGTCGCCATCATTGGCGTCACTCATGGCTACACCGTCGATAAAGATGCTGTCGGAAACATAGGTCATATTGGGGGCAATGGGGTTGGTAATGACGAGTCCCGCCATATTCTTGGTGATGGGCATTTCGATTTGGTAGGTCAGGACAGAGCCAGGGACGAGTTCGCAGCCGTCGTCATCATTATGACGACGATGATGATCATCATTATGATGAGGATTATCATTATGATGACGATTATCATCACTGTGGATTTTGCTGCAACTGGATGGGTGCTGAATGTCGATGATCGTTGAGGTTAATTTGGTGATGGACCTATCTATAAAGTCAATCACAATATCGTTCTTGAACGCATCGATCACGCTGGCAGCGTTGCCGAGAGTGAAGGAAGTATCGCTCAAACTTACCGTCAGGTTGGCTATATCGTTTGCGTTAGCGTGCACCGTGGCGTTTCCGTTCAAGCTCAATGTCGCGGTGGTTGAGCTGGTTTTCGTCAGTACCGCAGTCAATCCTGGTGGAACGTTGCTTACTGTTGCGCCGGTCAAGGCTGCGCCATCTGCTTCTGTAAAGGTGTCGTTAATAATGGTGAGCGTCGAGATAATGGAGATACTGCCATCGTTGGCGTAGGCCTCTACAAACAGCGCCTGGTTGTTGTCTTGGTCGGGCCAATCGAATTTTATGCTGCGCGGCAGTAAGCTATCGCAGGCTTGGGCATTGAAAATTGATAGATGAGATATAGACTCTTGTCCCGGCCAAAATCCCGACAGCGAGATGGTTTCCATGCCATCCCAGCTAGAGACATCAAACAGATACCAAGATATTTGTTGTTTGCCGCCCTTTACTAAAAGATAAGTTGGGCCAGTAATGTGCGGGTTCGATGCGCCTCCCCATACAATGTCTGCGCCCGACAAGTCACTATTGTAGATCGTCGAATACCAGCCCTGAGCAGAGCCGCTTTCACTGCCACCTTGTTCGTCTTTATAACCTTCAGTATCAGTTCCGATCCATCCGGTAATAGCGGTTAGGATGGCTGGAGTATTATTTTCGCTGCCTGAATCAACCGCGCCAAAGGGTGTTAGAGCCAGTGTGATCTGCTCTGCATTAGGATTGTTACAGGCTATTGTAGTATTTAGCCAGTAGCCATCGCGGGCGGAATGCTGGCCATTTCTAGCGGTATTATCGCCCTGAAGATCACCCGCACTGGTATCACTAAAGACTACCTGCACTGCACCCGCAGTGTCGGCGCCGGTATCTTCCGCTGTTAATAGGCCTAGGCCTGGCACATTACCAGTGTAAGTAGTGGCAAGCAGGCTGACAATGGACACGTCGTCGTTGAGCTGTGCGGCGGGTATACTGCAGAGTACATAAACAGTTTTGGTTATATCGGGTGCCAGTTCGTCGATGAAGGTGGCGGTGTCTTGTAATGGCTGGAAGCCTATATTGGCGTCGCTTTCAATAACGCTTCTACAGCCTGTCGCATCGAAGTTGTCGGTTTTACCAAACAAGCTCTGGCCGTTTACGCCTTGATCAACTGTCAACACATAGTCCTGGAAAGTGTTGCCGTTGTTGGTGACAGTGAAAGTGGTAATTACATCAGCAGCGCCAGCGATGACACTAACACTGGTGAGTGTTTCACTGGTATCAGCCACGGTAAGGTTGACCATGTTATCAACCAGAAACGTCGCAGTAGTGGAAGTAAGGGGGGCTTGCTCAATATCTTCAACGCTATATGTTATTGTGGCAAAGTTACTGATGAGAGTGCCAGATACTGTGCCAGTTGCTAGGGCAGCTTGTACCATTACCATTAAGAATAGGCTGCATACGGCCATGGTGAACCATTTTTTCACGGTAAAAGTAATTTTGATTAGGTATGCAGTTCCATCTACGTGCTCTGTAGTAACAGAGCTTCGATTTAGGTATGTCAACGATTTTGAAAAAGAACCTAAAATCTGAATTATCTTATTCTTTTTCAAAAGTTTTTTTGTAATAAATGTCAGCTTTTGCTGCACTTTATTCACTATAAGCTTCATCATTTGAACGTCCTCCAGTGTCGAACTGTGGAGCGTTAGATCACGAAATGTGTGTTATGAAAAATTTATTCCAGTAACGAATCCAACTTTGTCTGACCCTTAAAAAGATGTGTTGCCCCAGCAAACCGGGACAATTCGCACTAAGCTATTTGCTAGCTTGTAGTCAGATCCGGTTCAATTACTGGATGGTGATCTGGAACGCCATGGTTGCAGTTTCGCCAGCGGCAAGGGCTAGCCCCGCGGCCGTTGCTGTGATGCCAGTAAAATTGGCGCTGTCTACATCGCCAACATTGGTTTTACACAGTGGAGCAGCTTCACTGCCGTCCTTGACTGCGATGCCCTGAGCGGCAGCACATGTAGTCGTGCTATCGTCGTATTGTGTGCTAAATGCCACGGTACCGGTGGTTATCTCCTCAATGATATCTGAGATACTGATACCGGTAGCTGTTGCTGTGCCATTATTTACGATGGTTATGGTGTAGGTCAGGATAGCTCCAGGGATAGCCTTAGGATTAACCAATCCGTTAGCAGGATCGGAATATACTGCTGTAGTCTTGCTCACACTCAACGCTGCTGTTAAAACACGATATGCATCCAATGCAACTGCACTAGCATCACCTTCGGTCTGACCCGGGTCTGTGCCAGCGGCAACGGTTGATGGATCGGAAAATACGATTTGTACAACCGTAGAATCATATGCTCCAGATGTCTCAATCACTGCGACTATCGTGTTGTTTGTTGTAGTCACAGCCGTCAAGCTGATGGTCGACTGCAACGTATCTGCCACAACTATCGGAATAGTTGCCGTGACTAGCAACTTAATAGAGTCATCAGGCGCTAGCGTGTCGACAGATGTTATCAGTGTATCGCCACCATCTAGCAAATCGTCATTATTGACATCGATGTAGTAGGCGAACGTTCCCACGTCATAACCGTCAGCCTGGCCATAAACTGCAAGAGCACTGTTGGCAGCCGTCAGGTTATAACCATGGCTATTGTTACCGAGGTTGGTTAAGGTAAACCCCGTTGCTTGGAGTAACGACCCCGTTGCTGCAGAAGTATAAGTGGTATTGGTTTCAACCAAGGTCAGATTAATTGTGGTGCCCACTAGGAATGTAGTCTCTGTACCTACGCCGGAGGTGTTGCCGCCCTCAGTTGAACCAATTGAGGGCTGTGGCGTGCCATTCACATCATAGTTTATGGTTGCTATATTACCAACGCTGGTCCCGGAAAGCGTTCCGGCTGCAAACGTGTAGTTCGCCATGCTAAATATCAGCCCGGCAGTAAGCACAGCAGCAGTTCCAATATCTACAATGTAGTTTTGATTAGTTTCTTTCATGACGTTCTCCTGTGGTTGCAACTAATTAGTATTAAAAAACGATAGACGTTATAACCAGTTTGTATTTCTGGCATCGACTTTCAATTAATAAACAGCATCGTCAACAGACCAAGGGCTTCTCTTACTTTAATGAACGTTTAGCATATTCCATAAAGTTCTTTTAGTAGGGTATGTTCTGATAAACTTTGGGCCAAATACCGTTTAAATAAACGTTAAATATTTGAAAATTTTTTAGGCGAAAAAATGCTTGTTATTTAGTTATAAAGGTATATAGTGTATATGTCCGAGATGTAAATTTAAAAATTTGGCAAATAATTAATATAAGTTCCATCATATCACTAAAAAAATTATTAAAAATTAGACCTTAGTCTAACAAGCGGTCAGGCTAGTCGAATTTTTTTGATCATTTTGGTGTCAAAAACGACCAACCCACCCTTAATAGTTTCACTATCAAGATGGGCTAGGCTTTCATTAAGTAATAAACAAAATGTCGTTGTTTAATTACAATCTTATTCTATCTACCCATTTTTTGAATATCCTTTGTTATTGTTGTGTTTTCGCTGCCTACAGCAAGATTTTATAAAGTGTGATGATTATCCAAGATAATATCGTTAAGGCCGCCGCACCTGAGTGAACAAAATCTATTGTTTTACTACCAGAGTTCATCATAGATTAAAGTGAGTGTGTCAGTTATTACATGTTTTCCGTACAATGGCTTTCGCACATTAAAATAGTTAGATAAAAACCTCTTTATATTTTTACTTCCCCCAGCACCACATTTAATTATAGAGGTGTTGTTAGAGGAAAAAACTTAGTTTCTATCATTGAAGACATAAACTAGCTGTCGATTGGGTTGCCGTCATTATAGTTACCAAAACTGTTTTTCAGGACAAGTTAACTTGTGCCATTGTGTTAATTTTAGTATCAGTCACTTCGTTAATGACTTTTTCTGTGGCTTATCCTCTTGCTGTCTCTATGAAAGTTGTATCTGACCCTGTTTTTCTAACAAAGTATTACAGCGGATAAGCCGCTAAATGCTGCGTTAATATACTCAAAATTAATAATCTTTAATGTCCGCTGTTGGCCGATAGTATGAAGAAAACCAACAACATGAATTCTGATTGATCAACACCTTATGACTGATCTCGCTATCTTACCCAGCGGGGATCTCCATGTGCCCAGCCTATAGAATCCTTGCCCTTATTGAATTGTGTAGAGTCTTTGCCATCAACACTTAGCGTTGCTTTTAAAGATAGCCTAGGCAAGGGCTTATTTGAACTCGCGTGCACGAATACCTTCTCTGAATTGTCTTCTCTATTTCATTATTGGCAACAGTTTTCGAAAAACTATATGGTATACCATTGTCAGCTAGCGCCTGATTTAGGCCCTAAAAAAACAACTGCTAACTCATACCGCTTTAGTTGCCTCGCCACTGTTTGATGAATTGCTTTCTAGCCCACCTGCGATGATGGGCGCTGAGCATTTGTCCATGCTGACATTCAAGGATGCTTGGAAGTAGCATGAGACTATCTTTGCCAGCAAGTCAATCATCATGCAATGCCTTTAAGAGAATTTTCAAAGCAATACGCGCCCCAATGTTATCAGCTGGGGCGGGTTTGTTTACATCTTGCTTGAAAACAAGCAAGACCCAGGCTACCCTTTTACCTTTATGGCCACCTATGTCAGTGAATTAAATGCGCAGGACACTCCTAAATATCATCCGCTAGGGCAAGCATTGGAGCAACTTTATAGCGAAAAAAATAAACCAGAGTTGATTCACTTGTTGTCACCCCTAAGTTTAGCGTCACAATACAGCCCAGTCATAAAAGAACTAATTGCATCGGACGATATTTACCATCCCTTAGCTCAATTAAAGGGGTCGGTGACAAACGTATCTGATTCTCATTTGGCCATAGCAGAATAATTGTGTATGGGAGATAAACGCGCTTCAGCCTTTGAAAGTATCTGCGACAGAACCGATGGAATTGGTGAGGTTACGCCAACCTGATCATGGCCTGCTTTTCTATTTACTGGGAGATTCTGATGGATAAGTGGCTTTTTATATTTCTAACAGAACTTTATAGATTTATAAATCACCTATAGTAGTGTTAGTTATAGTTTAGTGACGGCAATGTTTTTTTTGACTTTGGTACTCTCTGGCTCATTAACTATTTCGCAACTTTCGCAATAGTAGTTTGAACAGTACCCAATGTGGCATAACGTTCTTAGTGGGTGGTGTGTATTGACCGGCCTCTGTTGAGCGGATAATTCCCTCACAGACTGACCGTAAGTCCCTTGTTATTAAAGAGATTCATTGCTATGAATAATATTGGTCCTTCTGGCCCTCGTGTCCCCGCACAAGAGAGAAAACCTGCAGCATCTGAACCAAAAGAAGCACAGCCCGACAGTAGGGAAATCCATAGCGCAGAAACTATTTCATCAACCGCTAATTCAGACGATACTACTGCACAACAACGGAAAGAGACTCGTAAACACCATGCCCAGGTATTCGAACACAGAATAAATCCCAAACGTGCAAAAATAGATACGTTGAATGAGCAGTCTAGCGAGCCCTCGGCTACTATAAGTGGTCATGCACTATCTTCAGGATCCCCGGCGAGAGCCTTGAATGCGGTACAAGATTTTAGTTCCCCACAGAAAGGTATTCAAAAATTATCAAGTGAAGTAAAAGAGACGCTGTCAGCACTTCCGCTGCGGGGGCTAGGGGAGCGTGCAGAACTTTTAGAGGTGATGGAGGCTCTTCAGCAAGTTACCGTCGGCAATTTTGCTATCGGAGGCAGCGCGGCGCTATACATGCATTTGCGAGATCCTTCAACTGGTGAAAGCCGACTAAATGATGTTTCCCTTAACGATCTTGGAATCAATGATATCGACGCGATTTATACCGGGGAAGGCCATGGGCCTTCAATTGAATTGGATTTAAAGGACGCCTTATCCTCTCTTCCTCAGACCAAAGTATTAAACGCCCAAGGTCAAATTGCTTTGATTCAGATCGATAACTTTAAAGTCGATGTTGTCCCTAAAAACGAAGACTTTGGTACTGTTTTTGATACCGTCGGAGGCATGGAAGTAGCCTCTCTCGCAAGCTTAAAAACGGCTTATAAAAACACTGTCAATCTAAAGTCTTCAAAATCATCTGCCGCCAGCGTAAAACTTAATATCATTCAAGAGTTAGAACAGCAAAAACTCAGCCCTCGTTCAGAGATGCCAGCATCAGGGGCTAATGAGCCTGAGGGGGGTGCTAAACGAAATTTATTTGGTTAGTTATTCCGGCATTATTGGCTATGAATCAATGAGTTAACCAGAAAGTACACCTGCAATAAGTTCCCCCTGCCGGGATATCAAGGCATCCTATAAAAACATCAAGCCTTCAATTGAAGTAGCGCTCTAAAAACCGCAGTTGTATGCAAAAAATCGGCATAAAATATTGATGTGCATAGAAAGTGTTAAGCATGCGTGCCCCCTCATTGTTGCTGAACATTTTGACTCATCCACGCTTTGTTGAGTCTAAAAAGGATATTAAAACCCAGCTAATCTGCTGAAATATAAGGCTTCTCACGACATTACATCGGCATACATATGAGCACTAACATCCCAAGGCTTTATTCCTGCTAACTGCATAATATGCTTGATCAATATTAATAATTCTAAAGACCCACCATTTCAAACCATCCAGCAAACATTTCGCGCGACATCATATTTTTCTATGACAAGTGCTTCAGGTTACGGGATTAGTATCAATCTGGCAGAAGCTTATAATGTTGCTATTCAATACTGGGTTGCCAGTGGAGCGATACCGGATAGCAGCGGTGGCAATGTCAGAGTTGAGCAACACTAAACTGATAGGAGGGATTATAAAAGCTATCAGTCTAAGAATGGCTTAGCGAGTTAATACGGCATGAATGACCCTGTCGTACTCAAAATACACCGTAAAACCATCGTATACCCAACTTGAAATAGGCGGCTGACCTACGGCGAGTCGCCATCGATTAGGTTCACCATATTGATTTTTTACCTGAGTTTTAGTATTTCCTGTCGTGGGGCGTTGGGTGGACTGTTGGCTACCTTGTTGGCCAATAGGAACGACTACAGTTTCGGCATTGCTGGCTTGGCTGAATAGTGCGCTAGCAGTAATAATACCGGTACTACATATAGCACTGCAGATAATAGACGCGCTTAATTTTTTCACGATGCTACCTTTTGGTCTGAACGTTAGTCTGTGTGGAGGGTTGGTTTTCTTATATTCAGAAAGATATTATTTTAATTTACCCGATAAATCTATCATCAGATCTTTTAAGCGCGCTTTTTAGTGATGGATTTGGCTTTTTTCTTGTCGTTTTACCATAAGTTGGGCTTGCATGACCTGCTTAGCCATTAAACGTTGTTGTTCTTCGTTGAGTTGGTGGAAGCGAGCCCCAATCAAATAAGAACCATCTTTTTGTACATGATTGCGTGTAATTTGAGCATAGCCCAGTAATCCTGTGTAGGCGGGGAGGAAGACTAACTTAACGGCTATCCAGCTTTCTATACCCAATGGCAGGGGAGAGTCAAAGGCAATGCCGCCTTGGCTTAAATCAAGGCGTCCGCTTTCGCTATCGCTATCGTTAACAGAAACCGCATCATTAGAAATCATTTGCTGAGACAGTAAGTTCATTTTTTGATTTAGCATATCGAGATAATCAGCAACACCCAAATTATCTTTGCGTATGATTTCTAGGGTGGAGTGCAGGTCGTTATCTAGCTGTTGAAACTGAGAGAAAAGGCCAAGAGTACTCGAGTGATCAAAATGTTTTTCGGCACTACCACGACTGACGGCATCGGTGCTCACTGGTTTGAAGTTGAAAATCACATCTTGTTGAATTCGAAAAAACTGACGTTTTTCGCTCATTTATTTGCCCTTCTCTTTTTATAAACATATCATCTACTTAAGTGTAGCAGGAAATTTCGTTTTGTCATTTAATGGCTGAAAGTGGTGAGATAGGCATGTAATTGGGGAGTGCTTAACACCTAAGCGCTAAAAATAATCATAATTCATATATGAATCATAAGAGTAATGACTATAATGCCGTCCATGATTCTATCGACTTCTGTTTTTATAGGTCTTCGTTATACGCGAGCCAAGCGACGCCATCAATTTATTTCTTTTGTCAGTATCTTTTCTTTACTCGGAATGGCTTTAGGTACGCTGGCATTAATCCTTGTGCTGTCAGTAATGAATGGCTTCGACCGTGAGATCAAGCAGCGC
This sequence comes from Cellvibrionaceae bacterium, assembly GCA_047629215.1. Taxonomy (GTDB): domain Bacteria; phylum Pseudomonadota; class Gammaproteobacteria; order Pseudomonadales; family Cellvibrionaceae; genus CANLBN01. The sequence goes on from JBLHWO010000081.1 coordinate 9,807, forward strand.
ATCTTAAGTGTGGTGCCCCATGGCTTTGTCGATCAATTACCCCGTATGCCACACTGGCAAAAGACAGCCTCCGTAATACAAACTACTCCCAATTTAGTGGCTAGCGCACCCTATATCGGAGCTTTTGTGATGTTGGGTGCTAAGAGTGGTGTGCACGGAGTTGAATTGCAGGGTATTTTGCCAGAACGGGAAAGCCAAGTATCCAATATTAATCGTTATATATTGCCGCCACAGCAGCTTAAAAGCCTCAAGGCGGGAGAGTTTGGTATTGTTTTAGGGCGCTTGGTTGCCCGTTATTTAAATGTCGATATCGGTGACAAGATTGTGATGACCCTGCCTCAGGTGTCGGTAACACCAGCGGGGCTCTTTCCTAGGGTTAAGCGCTTTACTGTTGTTGGTTTATTTGAAGTGGGGGCTCAGGTTGATCAGTCCTTAGCCTTGATTCATCTCAATGATGCTCAGCGTTTATTTCAATATGGTAGCGCTGTTCAGGGCCTGCGTTTGCAGACCGATAATATCTATCGCGCAGCGAGTGTCATTCAAGAGCTGTCGAAAGAGTTGGGTGAAAATTATGAGCTACGCGATTGGAGTCAAACACAAGGCAGTTTGTTTCAGGCGATTAAAATGGAAAAACGGATGGTGACGTTGCTACTGATGATCATTATTGCTGTAGCGGCATTAAATATTGTTACCAGTTTAGTATTAATGGTGTCAGACAAACGTAGTGATATTGCCGTATTGCGCACATTGGGAATGACGACAAAACACATTATGTCGATATTTATTGTTCAAGGTAGTGTGGTTGGTGTTGTTGGTATTGTGATTGGTGGTGTAGTGGGTTGTTTGCTAGCGCTTAATATTAGTGATTTAGTGAGTTGGTTCGAAAGTGTACTGGGCTTGTATGTATTTGACCCTAATGTTTATTTTATTAGCCAAATTCCATCGGAGCTAAGAATATCGGATGTACTCCTTATATGTGGCGTAGGTATTGTGTTAAGTGTTCTAGCGACCCTTTACCCGGCTTATCGAGCAACGCAAGTTGAGCCTGCTGAAGTGTTACGCTACGAGTGATTTCTGTAAAGGGTAATAAACAGGGCGTGACGTAGGTCAATAATATAGGGCATTAAACAGGGCAATTAAAAGTATTATGAATGAGTCAGTAGTATTAGCGTGCGAGCATGTGCAAAAAAATTACGCTGAGGGCCCTCAGCAGGTTCACGTATTGAAAGATATTAACTTGTCGATTAATAAAGGTGAGCGTATTGCTATTGTCGGTAGCTCAGGCTCAGGTAAAAGTACCTTGCTTAACCTTCTGGGTGGCTTGGATGTACCAACGGCGGGTAAAGTATGGGTAGCTGGACAGGCACTGGATAGTCTTGATGAAAATGTACGAGGGCAGTTACGCAATCGTTATTTGGGTTTTGTTTATCAGTTCCATCATTTATTGGGTGAATTTACGGCGGTAGAAAACGTGGCGATGCCTTTACTGATTGCTAAGCAAGCTAAAAAACACGCTTATCAACAAGCAGCTGATTTACTTAAACGAGTTGGTTTAGGCCAGCGTTTGCAGCATAAACCCTCTGAGTTGTCGGGTGGGGAACGGCAACGAGTAGCTATCGCGCGTGCAATGGTTAATCGCCCTAATTGTGTTTTGATGGATGAGCCCACGGGTAATTTGGATCAAGAAACAGCAGAGTCAATTCAAGAACTTATGTGGGAATTAAATCGTGAATTTGAATTAAGTTTTGTGATTGTCACGCACGATAGGCAATTTGCGATGACGATGGATCGAGTGGTTGAATTAAGGCAGGGGACTTTACACTCTATTACAACACCTTCTACTAGGGCAAGCTCCGCTGCTGACTTTCAAGGTGCTGGTGGCTGTCCTGACTTAAGTATAACTGACGGCTCTCTAGATAAAAGCAAGGCTGAATAAGATTGGAAATATTTAGTTTATTTGTGGGTTTACGCTATACGCTTACAAGGCATCGCAATCGCTCAGTTTCATTTATTTCTGCAATAGCGATGGTAGGTATCATTTTGGGGGTCGCATTGTTGATTACGGTGTTGTCAGTAATGAACGGCTTCGATCGCGAATTGAAAGAGCGTATTTTAAACATTATGCCGCAAGTCACTCTCTATAAAAGTGGCGGCCTTGAGGATTGGAGGGGGCTAAGAAAACAAGTTTTAGCGTCCGATGATATGGCCGTCGCGGCTGATATTATCGCAGCAGCGCCTTTTGTTGAATTGCAGGTGATGTTGCACGAGGGTCGAAAAACTCAGCCGGCATTAGTTTACGGTGTGGATGCTGAATATGAATCAACGGTCTCAGATATTAAGCGCTACTTGAGTTCAGATACATTAGCGTCTTTGAATCAGAAATCAGGTCAGATCGCTTTGGGCTCTGGTTTAGCTAAAAAGCTAGGGCTTGAGCTCAATGATACGCTCACGTTAATTGTCCCAAGGGCAAGCGCATCGAATAATTCACCCGCAATCAAGCGTTTAATGATTATCGATGTATTTGAAACAGGGACGGAACTAGATCATTCTCTCGCTTTGATGGGTTTGGATAATGCAGCCGTATTAAATGACAGTCAGCAAAGTACAGGTATTACTGGCCTTCACCTTAAAATTGATGATCTATTCTCGGCATCTAGGGTTGCCTCATCACTGCGTTCACAGCTTCCCTTAGGTTTTTATACCAACGATTGGACCAGGACCCATGGGAATATTTATTACGCTATAAAAATGTCTAAGAGCCTAGTGAGCTTATTACTTTTCTTGATTATTGCTATCGCTGCATTTAATGTCGTTTCTACATTGGTTATGGTCGTTGTGGATAAGCAAAGCGATATCGCTATATTGAGAACGCTTGGGGTCAGTAATCAGCAAATTATGGCGATTTTTATGGTACAGGGGTCTGTAATTGGCGTGGTAGGAACGGCCATAGGTATTGCATTAGGCGTATCATTATCCTTGTTTGTGGACAGTATGGTGGCTGGTTTGGAAGCTCTTTTTAATGTGAGCTTTTTAGAATCTGATATTTACCCAGTGAGCTTTTTACCATCGTCTCTACAGTTAGGTGATGTGGTTTTGGTGGCGAGTGTTTCCTTGATTATGAGCTTGTTAGCGACGATTTACCCCGCTAGAAAGGCAGCAAATATTCAGCCAGCTCAAGCCTTGCGTTATGACTGATGTAGGGCTTTTATAAGGGGGCTTTTTTTGCCCGCTTAAGGCGCTTTTCGCGACGGTGGTGCCAGTGATAGATAACGTAAAATCGCCAAACGTAGCGGATAGTAAAGTAGCTTAGTAGAGAAAAAAAGCTGCCAGCGCAAAGAGAGCCGACTAATAGTGGCTTCCAAATCTTACTCAGGTTGATGTAATTGAGGGTCTCCCATGACATCAATTTTGTAGCGTATTGTGTAGCCGGGACATCTAATAACCAAAGTCCGAGTTTATACGTAGAGAAAAAGATAGGGGCAATGGTCACCGGGTTACTTATCCATACCAGTGCGACGGCAATGGGCAAATTACATCGAACCCACAGAGCAATAATAGCGGCAATTGCCATTTGCCCTGGTATAGGCATAAGCGCCAGAAATACACCAATTAAAAATGCCATAGAGACAGAATAACGATTGAGGTGAAAGAGGTTTGGGTCGTTTAATAGTGGTCCAAGAAAACGCAATCCCGGATTAGCTTTAATTGCTGCAGAATTTGGTGTAAAGCGTTTAAAGAGTTTTCTCGGCATGTCTTATTCGTTTAAATCCTTATCGCTATATTCCTAGCAATGTATTGAGCGCGGCATTATGCCTATAAAGAATCAGGTTTGCCAAGCGTAGGAGTCACATTACAAACAGCTTATTGTATTTATGGGCTGTTCTTGTGATGCAAACTCATGAAATTGACATAAATTTGAATTATTATAGTCATCTGCGGTCATATTCGTAGCTGAATATCCAGTAAAGGCTAAATGTTTACTTTCACTACAATTATAGCTTCTGCTAGTACAGATAACCAATGTCACTGACTTATACAACTAACTAAAACAACTTGTTCTTTTGGAGCTCTCTTTGAGTAACGCGTACCTTCACAATTTGGTCGAAAGCAATGTGCAAGCATTAGATATGACCGTCGATTTACTAAGTTCACTACCTGCTGATCGTTTAGTTCAGATACAACGCCCTTATTTTGAGTCATCACTTGGAAAACATATTCGGCACGTGCTGGATCACTATATTTGTTTTCAGCGTGATTTCTCCAAAGGTTTAATTGATTATGACCAGCGGCAGCGTGATTGTCAGTTAGAAAAAGATAAGGATTATATGCTTTCGAGAATCAAGCAGCTACGTCAGTTTTTATTATCGATAACAAGTTCTAGTCAGGTTGATCAACCATTACAAGTATTGATGTGCAATGATGTAGACACGCCCAGTGGAGATACTACTGAATCGACATTAGGCAGAGAGTTACAGTTTTTGCAAGGTCACAGTGTTCATCATTTTGCTTTAATGGCTGCCATGTTGCGTTTTTCTGGTGATAATGTGGATCATGATTTTGGCATTGCACCATCGACACTCGCTCATGAAAAAACCGTTAAAGAGTCAGCATAATATTGTATTGTTTTCAAATTTCACACTAACAAAGTTAAGTTAAAGGCTATATAGAGGTTACTATGAGCGCGATTGAATCTATCGATATTCCAGACCGATTTTCCTTTCTTGACAGTCTAGCGATACAACCGGCCACTAAGGCGGGTCCTTACGAAGTCCGCTTTGCTAAAAGTGAGGCTGAGGTTCATGCCGCACAAGCACTGCGTTATCGTGTTTTTTACAAAGAAAAACAAGGTAACCCTTCAAAAGAAATGATAGAAGCTGAGCGAGATATTGATCAGTGGGATGACTCCGGCTTTCATATTATTGTTATGGATTCTCGATCAGAGCAGCAGCCCAAAATAGTGGGGACTTTACGGTTATTTTTTAATGAGTGCCTCAAACCTAACCAGTTTTTTTATACAGAAGAATCGTTTGATCTGACAAAACTGCATAATTTTTATGGCCGTTCTTTGGAGTTAAGCCGGTTCTGCATAGATCCCGATGGTCGTGGAGGTGTAATATTGATGT
>JBLHWO010000082.1:0-14788 GCA_047629215.1 Cellvibrionaceae bacterium
AAATCTGGTATCGTTCATCTTCGGTCAGTCGGGTATATGTCTTTGACATAGTGATCTCACATTGGGTTTTAGTCGACCGTGAGTGTCGCCCACTGGCCGTCTATATTCAATGTGTCGCACTGGCGACTGCAATCCACGATATAAATAGAGGGTAAAGGTTGACGCTTAACTTTTCATTTTAAAAAAAGTAGTAAAGCTAACAAAAATTTGACAAAATAAAAGGGTTATTTTTGCACGTTGTACATTTCCCAGATAGGCAGAAAAATACCAAGTACTAAAATTAATACAAATACAGCCATCACAATAATTAATAATGGCTCAATCTTCGCACTAAGTATTTTAAGATCATATTCAACCTCTTCATCATAATATTCAACCTCTTCATCATAATATTCGGCAACATCTAATAATAAAGAGTCAACTGTGCCACTACTTTCACCTACATTGATCATTTTTAATATAAGAGGAGAAAAAATACCACTTCGAGTATGAGTGCGTTTAAGGCTACCACCTCGCTCTACACCATTTTTGATTGTTTCAATCTGTTGAGCTAGGTGACGGTTATCAATAACTTTTACACAAAGACCAATGGCATAACTCAAAGGCACCCCAGCTTTTAGCATGACAGAGAACGAACGCGTGTAACGAGCTAAGGAGGCCTTATTAATCAATGGCCCTACTATAGGAATAGATAATTTTCTATGATTCCAAATAACCTTACCCGAATCGGTTTTGAGCCAATAGAATAAAAATATCGCTATTCCTGTCAATATTAACAGTAGTAACCACGAGTAATTCACAAAGAAAATAGAAGGCCCAATTAATATTGGTGCTGCAATCGGCAATTTAGCATCGAAACGACTGAACATACTAGAAAAATGCGGGAATAACATAAATATTAATGACGACCATAGCAATCGCCATTGCAACCAATACAAAAGAAGGATGATGTATAGCCGCTTTAATAGATTTACGTGTTGATACATCGCATTCTATATAGTGAGCCAGCTGAGTAAATACCTCATTTAAATTACCACTGCCCTCGCCAACCTGCACTATACTAATAAACAAGCCATAGAAAATACTATTATGATGACGCATCGCTACCGATAAGCTCATGCCTAATTTTAAACGCGAAACAATATCCTCTACCGTTTCGCGCAAGTCACCCTCGGCCATACTCAATGCCAAACTCTGCATACCTTGGGCAAGCGGCGTACCGGCTTTATTAATAGTATACATCTGTCGACAAAACATAATTAGTTGTTCATCGCTAACCTTAGAGGATGACAGAATTTTTAATGAGAATGTTTTTAAATACGAGGCTTTTCGAATTTCTCGCCAGCTAATCGTTAGCAAGGAAGAAGATAAACTAATATTAACAGGGGTAATCTTTTGCTGAGATAAATAATCAAGCACAGCATCTTTATCGCTGCGCTCAAGCAACACTTCCACCGCTTCACCATTGGGATTTCAACCATAATAATGAAACTGCGGCATTAAACTGTACAGTCTTGAATTTTTTCGACCGGCTCTATGTATTCTACCTGTTCTATCTGTAAGGAGAAACGTTGCACCTCGTCTGAGGATGTTTCTCCTTTAATTGCAAGTGCCGATGCGCTTTTTTAAGGGGTTTATAAATCGGGCGCTGAGTTGCTAGGCGAGTAAATTAAGCAATATTTTTTTCCCTTGATATATTAGCCATAGGGTCAGTGATAGAAATATATTCAAAAATAGCTGAGCGCCCCTTATAACCGGTATTAAAACAATGGACACAACCTGAAGGATAATAATATTGGTGCTGGCTCTCATTTATATTGAGCAGAAGCATGAGCTGAATCGACATCCGTTTTTTGCTTACAGCGCTCACATAAGCGACGCACCAATCTTTGCGCTACTACAGCCCGTAGAGCCGAAGCAACTAAATATTCATCAACACCCATGTCGATTAAACGTAAAGCAGAACTAATAGCATCATTAGTATGTAATGTTAAAAGTATTAAGTGGCCGGTCATAGCCGCTCTTAACGCAATTTCTGCCGTTTCGGTATCACGTATTTCACCCAATAATAAAATATCTGGATCTTGTCTTAAACTTGCCATTAATATTGCACTAAAAGTGAGACCTATTTTTCTTTAATTTTAACTTGATTTAAACTAGGCAGATAATATTCCACTGTATCTTCAATCGTAATAATTTTTTTATCTGGAGTATTAAGTTCGGATAAAGCAGCGTAAAGATTAGTCGTTTTACCACTACCAGTAGGCCCGGTGACTAAAGCCAAACCATAGGCTTGACGAATAACCGAACGTAAAAATTTTTTAATGTCTGGATCAACACCAATTTCATCGAAAGCTCTAATACCATCATCGAGTACTAATATACGCAGAACAACGAATTCAGCATGCTGTACAGACATGGTAGAAATACGAACATCAACATTTTTTTATTGGCTCGTAAATTAAAACGGTCATCCTGCGGCAATCGTTTTTCCTAAACATTTAAACCAGAAATTAATTTTAACCTGACGATCAACGCAGATACTATACGTTTTCCGTTCATAACCTGTCCAGACAATACTCCGCCAACCCGCAAACGAATACGTAGCACACGTTCATCAGGCTCTATATGAATATCAGAGGCTTTAAAGCGTACTGCTTCTTAGAATATTTTTTAATAAGACGAACACCCGGGGTATCATTATAATTTTCACCAATATCATCGGCTAGGTTAGCAACATCGAGAGAATTTTCTTCTAACTCATAATGTAACTCTTCAGCCAGCGAAGCAGTTTTTTCACTTTCGCCATAAGAATTATCTAATACATCGAGAAGCTCTGATTCTCGAACAATAACAGGAACTATATTTTTTTTGAATATTGCTGTAATTTAATTGAGACAAAATATATCCGTTGGCTCTGACATTCCCAAGGTTAAGTTATTATCGTTCGGCTTTAAAACAGCAACACGATATCGGCGGGCAATGGTTTCTTTGAGGCTAAGTACGCCACTACGTTTATAATTAAAATTCTTAAGATCGACGAAAGGCATATCAAGCTGCTCATATAAAATAGCTAAAAGTGTTTTTTCACCGAGAAAATTTAGTGCAATTAAGGTTTTAGCTAAACGCATCACAATATTTTTTTGCTCATTCAAAGCAATTGATAATTGTTCATTAGTAATTATCTGCTTAGCGATAAAGTATCGCCAATACGAATTTTTCGTTCCTGTAGTACTTGTTTCATAACAATAATTAATCCGGCTGTTATTGAAATAGAACCAACAAACGCTGTTCAATATATTCTTTAACGTTGGAATTAGGCAAAGAATATTTATAGGCATAATGAAATGCATCGTCTGCGCCGCTGTCGGAAACAGCCTCTAATGAAACAGCTAAACCCAACCAGTAGCGTGAATTATCGTGATCGATATTGATTAATTTTCGATATATATCAATCGCTTGATTATATTGCCCGCGATAATGATGCAGGCCAGCTTTAATCGCGTAATATTCATTATATTTATATATATCAGGTGAATAACCACTTAACAAATTAAGTGCTCCCTTAATATCTTCACCCGCTATAAATAAATGCGCTACTTTTTCAGCTAGCTGAAATGTATCTAAAGTGGTATTAGTAGAAACCAATAATTCAGCCTTCTTTAGTTTCAATTGTTTTAAATATAAAATAAATAATAAATCATAAGATTTACCCCAGTAATCAGAAAGGCTTGCAAAACGTTTTAATACTGTTATCGCACCATCAGAATTATTATCTTTAATCAATTTTGAAGCTGCTAATGCGATATCTCTGTCTACATCTTTTATTGATTGTCCTATAGACAATATTTTATTATTTTCTTTCAAAATATCGGAAGAATTTGACGCATTAATATTAACGCCCATATTTTCAAAAGGAATATTTATGAATACACTTTGATCATCTATATAATCAGCGTATTTTATGACTATAGGCTTCATATCAATATACTTTCCACCAACAAAATAGGCATTCTTTATCAAACCTGCGACTTTATATGATTCATTTGTGTTAATAACACGTTCTGCTAAAGTAACGTAACGGCTGACTATGCGATTAATCCCTTCGACAGCGTCTTTATTACTTGAGTCTAAGGAAAGCACCATTTGGTAACGCTCGAAAGCATTATTACCTTTAGGTGAAGTTAATTTATCTCCTTTTAATAAAATAATCGCTTCTCTTAAAAAAACTTCAATTTTTTTACTGTTGTCAACTTGATCAATTATTTCGTAAATAATAACTTTCGATTCATTATCATCTGTAATATTACTGGGGATGAAGCTATATGAATTTACAAAATCAAGAACAGACTCAGGCACTTTGATATTATTTTCACTATCGATATACTCAAATGGCTTATTAACCAATACAGCTTCTATTGCTATTGGCTCATCTTTTTCAATCCTTACATCAGCTGTTTTATTACTAAAGCGATCATAGGTGAAAAAAGACACAGAAATAAAAAGAAAAACTATAATAATATAAGGCTTATTATTTGATTTAGGTTTTTCTTCTTCTTTAAAATGCATACCTACAACAACATTTTGGTTTTTATTACTACGACTTTGTTCTAACAAGGGTTCTAAGGCCTTATTTACTACACTCATAACTCACCTTTTGTAGTATTTACCGCTTTCTTATAAAAACAGCGACTATAAAATTAACCATTAAATTTTAGGCGGCACTTTCCATTTATCAACTCGCGTTCTACTATCAAAAATCTCTTTATTCCAACTACTGTCATCGACAATAGTTGGTTTTAATAAAATAATTAATTCAGACTTAACTCGATTTTAGCTTGTCGTCCTAAATAAGCTATTAATAATTGGGATATCACCTAAGAAGGGGCGTTTACCATCAGAATTAACTGTCTTCTCTTGCATAAGACCCCTAAAACAATAATCTGGCTATTTTTTGCACGCACAATACTATCGAATTCTCTAATATCCCTTACTGCCAAGGGTAAAGAAAAAGCACTATCTCCAAAAGACAGCTCTTTAAGCTCTTCAGTTACGCCACTATAACAGGGTAAATATGTAAAATAACTTCGTTCTCATACGGTATTTGCGGCGTAACATCCAAAGATATTCCACTAAAAAATGACGCTAATTCAACCTCAGGGGTAGTGGTTGTAGCTCCCGATGAAGTCGTAGTGGTGTTAGAAATACCGGTTACAAAAAAGCGGTCAGTGCCTACACGTATAAGTGCTTTTTGGTTATTGACTGTTGATACACGAGGGCTAGACAAAACTTGTACGTTGCCTTGTGTTTTCAGCAAGGAGAGTAGTTTACTTAAGTCTGTGATTTTAATTAGAGAAGAGAAAACTTCACCTACGCCCTCCGCTACCGTATTAATTGTATTTGGAGAAGAAAACTCTGAAACGTTGTTACTCAATAATAATTGGCCGTTTATTTCGCCCCAATTAATCCCCGCCTGACAACCGCTACTCAATTCAATTTCAAGAATTTTAGCTTCAATTATCACCTGTTTATTAAGACTAAGTTGTGCTTTATTGAGAAAGCTTGGAACAGACTCTAACTTGCCTGGCATTGCAGTTACGATAACCATACCGGCTTGTTGATTGACGATAATCTTGGTTTTGTTATCTGACTTTTCATCCTCAGAACCTATATTTTCACCTTTAATTTCTGCAAGTGACGAGCGTAATGACGACCAAAAATCTGACTCCGCACGCGTTTGAATTCTTGAGCCCGGTGATATAGTATTACCAGCCCCTACCAAATCAGCTTGCTCGCTAGATTTACCTGAATCAGAGCTAGTTTGAGAAGAGGATTGTATATTACCTGTCAATACGCTTGTATCAGACATGCCGATACGCTTTACAACAATATAGTTTATGGGGTATATATCTGTACTTAACTGCTTAGAATAAACAGTATAAATATTATTGTTATATTTATATGCATAACCATAAACATCGCGTACAACAGACAACACATCACTAACAAGGGCTTGCCTTTAGGTTTAAGGTTTAAGGTTTAAGGTGATATTACCGATGTTATCGCGATGAATAATAATATTTGAATCTGTTGCCGACATTAGATTAGTAAAAAATAATTTTGCAGGAATATCATTAACCGACATATCAAATTTTTTATCTTCTTTTTTATTAGCCAGCTCAGGTAAAAAAGAAGTGTTTAGCAGCGTCGTCGTGAAATTTTTTGAACAGTGGATTTTGACTTAATTTTAGATTTTTTTTGATTCTAAAGCGGCAGCTTCTAAGGCATCAGGGATAACCGTTTCTATTGGGCTTCGAACACACGAGCTTATAAATATTATTGGCACTAACAAGATTGGTTTGATCAAAAAAATCAATAACCGCTTAGTCAAATAAAAGCCAACTATAGAGGCATCAAATCTATAATTAATAACTATATTGAAAAAACATTTCATTTAATAAAAAAGCCTATTTTATTCACCTGATAAAGCTCTAAAACCTTCGTTCTTAATAAAGAAGCTATAATCTCTTGCTGTGATCCAATCTGTTTAATTCAATAGGATCTAACTAAACCTCCTTCGCTATACTGCTTATTATTCATTATCGCAATTTTTTTACTTGCGCTAATAAATATAGAGGATAATACGTGGATGTTTTGCGATGCTTTCGATATTGTTGATGCTTTATTTACTTTTGTCTTAGTTATTTGTTTCTCACTCAACAGAGGTGCACCTGGATCTATTATCATCACATCTGCATTAGCGACAACTACAAGAAGGCACATAAACAGAGAAGACATAAATAAAAACCATTTATGAATCATTACTTTTTACCTTCTCATGCTGATTAGCGTTAACATTATTCGCCTTCCGCAAAGACAAAATATAGTATAAAACTAACGTGAGCATTTGGGTACTGCTCTATTTTGTAGTGAATATCCTGCATAAATAACCCCCACCCCAAAGACTCTATTTGCTTTAAATACTGTATTAAGCCAGAATAATCAGCTTTGATTATTATAACTATTTTATGCTTATATATAACACCATCACTATCATTTTTTCTGCGTGAATCTTTAGCCACGCTTATTTTCTACAGCGTTGTTATCGTAAAAACCCGCCTCATAACTTTTTTCAGTAAGCGCAAAAAAATAATACGTTCAACGGGAAGCAGGTCTATCGTTTTTAGATTAACGCCTTCTTTTGTATCAACCAAGTCTTTTACTATACCAATCAAATCATCTGAAGAACTAACAATTAAAAAACATTTTTTCAATTGTACATTTAAGTCATTCACTTCATTTTTTAAATTATTAAGCTTATCATTAAGAGAGGCGACACCCAAATCTTTACCTTCTCTTTTCTTTACTTCTTCTATCTCACTAACATCTTCATGCAAAGATGTAAGATAAATTTTTTCTTTTTTAAGACTCTCACTTTTACTTGTAATAAGCAGTGAAAATAAAAAACACCAAAGAAAATAAAAATCTGATAGCAAAGCCGCCATCAACGCTATACGTTGCCACAGCACGAGAGCATTATAGCGATCAATAAAAAACCAGCCCGCCATCATGGACCCACGTAATATTTTTTAGAGCCTATTATATTATCGCTATAATTTTCTAATGCATGCATTTATTTACTCCCGCCTTCATTCACTCTCAGCATCAAAAACTCATATAATCCAGAGGCATTTTAATATATAATATTGAGAGAAATTAAAATGATTCCTTCAAAGGAATCTTGTCTTTTTAGGCGTTTAAAACACTCCGGAATTGCACCTCTTGTTATAGACAAACAGTTCACTATAAGCTCTTCGCCTCCATTATACACTCCTATTTTAGAGACTGATAAATCAGAGTTTTATTTTTTTGCAATACTTAAAAAATGTCATGAAAGCTAACCACCCTCACATTTATTTCTGTTTCATAAGCTCCCTTTCTTACTTTCAACTTCTTTTGACAAGTTACCTACCTGCCTCTCTAAGCTCTTCCTTTTTTCTACGATAAGGTCCATTAAACCAACTTAAGAATAAACATCATCAAACTCTTTTGCTTTCTCGCTTAACGACTGACTTTCACTTTTCAGAATAGTAAAAACTTTAATTGTATTTATGGAATAATAAGCCGTTAGACAGAAAAAAAATACTTACGACCACTGCATAACTAAAAGAACACCAGTTTATTTTTGGTACGAATTCAGCAGAATATAAATTAATTTTCTGCATCATGATGCATGATCAACGCAACAAATTTTTTGCTGAAAGCTATCTCGCATTAATTATGTTATGTTTTCATTATCGATATCTCCACAAAAAATAATTTCTGCCGGGGTTGGCTACCTCATCTGCCGTTCATGGTAATCAAGTGAACGCTGCAGCTCTAAAATAATTTCATCTTCAGGTATATAATCGAAAATACCTGCCCCATAGTTAATAGAAAAGTTTCTAGACAACAATATATTTTCTTCTTTAAGGATTAACAATCTTCCTTCATTTCTATCTATACTGATAACAGCCAAACCTGTATCTCCCATAGAGTTTTGGCTGTCCACCATATGACAAAAAAAATTTCTATAAGATAACTCTTTTATATCAATAGCCACAAGAGACAAGCCCACATATTTTACAAGATCTATCATTCTAACAATAATCGTTTTTTCTACAACCACGGCGTATAACATCTTATTTTCTGGCTAAGGAAAAATATCAATAATTATCTTATCAATATCGACATTGGCCAACTCTTTAACCTTCCATTTCATCTAACAACTCAGCTTCGGGCACCTTGGGTGGTTCAACTAAAAGTAACTGATAATCCTCTTTACTTAAAACGCAGTAACAGTCGATATTTTTTAAGCCATTACGCTCTACAAAATCAGCAAGCTGCTGTCGAGCGTCTTCCAAACCCTCTTCTGCGGACGAGAATTTAGAATAAAAACTATTTTTAATTCGAGGTGCTTTTTTATCAACGAGATCCACAAGCACTAACGACAGACTGCGTTCTGACAAACACAAACCAATACGATAATCTTTTTTTTAAACTTAAAAAACGATAACATGACATTCATAAAAAAAACGGTAAGCCTGTTTATAAGCTTAGTAGTAATTAAGTACATTACTAGCGCTAAACCATTGTTCTTCTAGATTTTTCTCTACATATTTTCCTAATTGTTTCTCTAATAATCAATCTGCCTGCGCTATACGTTCGTCAAAAAAATGACTATTTACAACATGGTGTTTTATTTGGTTCTATCCCGAGTTCATTTTCTATATAATCAGTTTACACTTTTGACATACTATGCTTAAAACACATGTTCAACAGAATGCCTAACCACTATGGCGCACGCTAAATGACTACCCGCTAATATGATTCACATTGTTCTAGTAGAACCCGAAATACCTCCCAATACCGGCAACATTATCCGCTTAGCAGCTAATACCGGCTTTCACATTCATTTGATCGAACCTTTAGGTTTTACCCTAGACGACAAGCGCTTACGTCGAGCCGGTCTGGATTACGAAGAATGGGCAAGGCTAACAAGCCACAAAAATTGGCATGCATTTTTAGAAGCAGAGCAGCCCAAACGATTATTTGCCATCAGCACTAAAGGGAAGCGTTATCACACTGACATCAGTTTTGAACAAAATGACTATGTGGTATTTGGCCCAGAAACCCGAGGTTTATCATCTGCAATTTTAAATGATGCTCGCATGACCTCTATTTTGCGTATCCCTATGCAGCCACAAAGTCGCAGCATGAACTTATCCAATGCAGTCTCAGTTATCGTCTATGAAGCATGGCGACAACTTGATTTCAAAGGCTCTGTTTAAAGGCTCCTCTTAAGTTCTTTTTAAAACACTATCAAAATTTAAATGGTTTAATATATGAACATCGGTAAAAATAGTGATTTTTCTGTGGAAGCAACGCTTCCTCTCACTATCATTATCCACTTCCTTTGGGCAAGGAGGCGCCGCGTGGAAAACCGCAGTTTATATTTAGTAAATAACCGCTTTGTTGTTCACTTTAGGTGCACAGAGCTTATTGTGAAGGATGTACGACAATCTGATTTTTACGTGCCCTTGGGGTATCCTAGAACAAAAATCGATGCCGCCCCTCTCACAGGAAAAAGTGCATTTTTATATGAGTAACAAACATAATATCGGCCTATTCTACGGCAGTTCCACTTGCTATACCGAGATGTGCGCTGAAAAAATTCAACAATACTTTGGCAACAATGACAAGGGCGAAGCGCACGTCGACCTATTCAATATTGCAGATACACCCCTTACCAAAATGACAGAGTATTCATCACTTATATTAGGCATTCCTACATGGGACTATGGAGAACTACAGGAAGATTGGGAAAACTGCTGGGATGATATCGATACAATAGATTTTAAAAATAAAACGGTTGCGCTATTTGGTTTGGGTGATCAAATTGGCTACCCGGAGTGGTTTTTAGATGCGATGGGTTACCTACACAATAAAACTCTAATACAAGGCGCCAACGTCATTGGCTACTGGCCCACCGAAGGTTATACCTTTACGGGTTCGCAGGCATTAAGTGAGGACCAATCTCAATTTCTAGGATTAGCCCTAGATGATGAAAATCAATTTAATCAAACTGATGAGCGTATTTCCAACTGGTGTAAGCAACTAAAAAAAGACTTCCCTTTAGGGAAGCTCTAAACAAGCCATGACGTATTCAGAGGCTCCCTAGATAATGTCCGAATCCGACGAGAATGTCAGCCCTACCGGAAATATTTCCAGCATAGAATGGAATGATCAGGGCCTACCTATCTCATCTTCCTCTAGGGATCCTTATTTTTCACTTAGGAACGGATTCGAAGAAAGCTGCTATGTTTTTTTAGAAGGCAACCGATTAGAAAACCGTTTTTCTCAACTGGCGTCTAACGACCAAGGCCAAACAACAGCACCGCAATATTTTACCCTAGGCGAAATTGGCTTTGGCACAGGCTTAAATTTTTTAAGCTGTTGGCAACTATGGCAACGCTGCCAAAAAAACGCAACCAATACCCCTCGCCTAACATTTATTAGTGTAGAAAAATACCCTCTATGCGCCGACGTCCTAGAACGTTCACTCGTCCGATGGCCAGAGCTAGCTGAATTAAGCAAAGCCTTGGTTAAAGCATACAAGCAAACTATCTCACCTTATTTGGGGGCATACAAAAAGCTAAGCCAATCGCCTTTTTATACCTTAGAATTTGGCAATGTTAGGCTAATACTGATTATCAATGATGCTGAAATAGCCTTAAAAACTTGTCTTAATAACAATTTTTTAATCAACAGTCCTAATGCCGTCCCACCACAGCAATTAAAAATAGACACCTGGTTTTTAGATGACTTTACTCCCCCTGAAAATCCCGACATGTGGAGCCAAGGTTTATTCAAGGCAATGTATACGCTTAGCCACAATAAAACGACCCTAGCCACTTGTACTGCCGCCAGCTATGTCAGCAAAGGCTTAATAGAAGCCGGTTTTACTATTGGAAAACGCAAAGGCTTTGGTAAAAAACGAGAAATGCTGGTGGCGCATGTTGTTAATAAAGAAGTTAACGACAGTAAAGACAGCAAAAATAATAATGATAGTGAAGATAGCGAAAATAATAATGATAGTGAAGATAGCGAAAAGAGTATTAACGCGAGCACCACATCTCCTAAAAAAATAAAATCCAAAAAAAACCAAACCCCATGGGCCGTTAATAGACATCACCGCTCTATTAACGCGGGCGATACGGTTGCCATCATTGGCGGCGGCCTTGCCGGTTGCCATACCGCCTACTCGCTCGCAAAGCGTAATATAAAAACGACCCTAATTGACGCTAGTAATACCCTAGCCAGCGAAGCCTCCGGTAATCCGCAAGGCATTGTTTATGGCAAGTTATCGGCCCATGAGCAAATACTGAGCGACTTTAATTTAAGTAGTTTGCTCTACGCCCAGCAACATTACGCTGACTTCTGGAAAGCCCACCCTCAGGCAGGTAAAGCATGTGGTGTTTTACAATTAAGCCGAACCGCTCGCGCGCAAGAACAACATGCTTTAATTGGGCAACAGTTTAACGGCTCAGACTTTTTACATCACCTCAGCGCGAAAGAAGCCAGTAACATCGCAGGTGTAAATATCGACTACCCTGCCCTGTTTTTTCCTCACTGCGGTTGGCTGGCACCACAAACACTATGTGAATGGTTGACTAGCAGCAGCCACATCACAAGAGTTAACAATACTTGCGTTAAGACATTAACAAAAACCGGAAGCCAATGGCAATTATGCGGTATACAAAAACAGCCTGACAGCACTGCCGACAATAATAAAATAGACAGTGGAACAGATAACGAAACTCAATGGCAACACCGCTTTGATTACGTCATTATTGCCAACGCCAATGCGGCCAATCAATTTTCGCTAACGCAATGGTTGCCTACCAAACCCGTTCGGGGCCAAATTACTTATGTCCCCTCTCAGAATAAATTAACCCTGCTCAATACCGTTATTTGCTCGGAGGGCTATATTGCTCCCAGCACCAACATCAATGGTCAAGCCCAACACGCCATTGGAGCAAGCTATAATCTAAATGACCTTAATCCTGAGTTATCTGATCAAGACCATAGCGATAACCTTCAACAGCTAAACCAAGCCCTGTCACCATTATTAGCAAAGACTAGCGGCAAGACAATAACAGCAAATGGCGGTCGAGTCGGGTTTCGCTGCACCACACCAGACTACCTTCCGCTAGCAGGCCCTGCGCCCAATCGTGCTGCCTTCAAAAAAGACTACAGCGCCCTCATTAAAAATGCCCATATCGTCATACCCACAGCCGGTGACTACTATCAAGGGCTTTACCTCAATATCGGCCATGGCTCCCGCGGCCTAGCCTACACCCCACTCACCTCCGAAATACTGGCCTGCACCCTCACCGGAGAACCTCTCCCCGTTAGCCAGACCATGGCCAATACTCTCAACCCAGCACGCTTTATTATTAGAGGCCTATGCCGCACCAACATCCCCAAGAAGAATAAAACCTAGAAAACAGCCTTGTACTAGATAAAAGGCCATTAGTATCTATACTTTAAGCACTGTACTTTTTATAGTCATCTATCTCTATGCGCGATTATATCAAGTGACCATCAACAGCCAATCAAGAGAGTCGCTACTATGCTATTAAGTCGCCGTCGTAATCCGGACACCACACCACATGACCCTAGCACCGTACATAACTACTACGAGCGCCTAGTTACCGAAGCCATTTTACAGCAAGACCCAAGAGCCACTAGCGACTTCGATTATATGGACGATACCTCTTGTGTGGCATTAAATCACCTACCCCCTCGCTATATTCGCCACGGTGTCGATATGAGTTTTTATCTATCCCCCATTGAGCTAGAGGAAATCACTACAAAGGTCAGTAAAGCAGTCAAACACGCGATTGAATTTGTAAAAAAAAGAGAACAAGTCTATAAAGCTATAAGCGACGACGATCAAAAGTATTAATCCAAGCCATTCGTTACCACTTATTTGGCCTAGCTCAAGCCCCTAAAATCCCCTAGACTGGCAACTATTATTAGCATTATTGGTTGCCATATTGAATATTTTACCTCCACCTAAAAAAATCCAGTCAGCGCTCACACCAGGCGCTACTTTTATTAAGCCATCCCTTTCCGTTTCTACTTTCTTATCAATAGCCGTATCAATAACAACAGCCGCCTACTTTATAGGCACCGCTGCAGACGTGCGCGCAAAAACAGTAATGCCGGAAAAGACGATAGAGGAGAAAGTAAAGCAGACGGCCGCACAAAAGCCAAAACAAACAATAATAACGCAGCAAGCAAACGTCTTAGCCGTAGAGAAGCATAATTCAACGTGGTTTACCCAAGGCCTATATACTGAGGGTAATACGGTTTACATTAGCAGTGGCCTCTATGGCCGCTCTGTTCTTATTAAACAAAGTAAAGCACCCGTGGCCGCACAACAACTGCAACAAAAAAAAGAAAAGCAACAACGCTACCAACTTAACCCGCGCTACTTTGCCGAAGGCCTAACCGTTATTGGTGAAATTCTCTATTTATTAACATGGAAAGAAAACACCTTACTCATGCTTAATAAAAACACACTCAAGCCACTAGGCAAAAAAAGTTATCAAGGTGAAGCATGGGGTTTAACCCATATCCCCAACACCAAACACACATCCGCTGAATTTATAATGAGTGACGGTAGCGATACCTTAAGCTTTCGCGATATAGATACCTTTAAAATAAACCGGCAGCTTAAAATTAATAACTTAAATTTTATTAACGAATTAGAATATGTAAACGGTGTCATTTGGGCCAACCGCTGGTACGACAACCACCTCTATGGCATTAATATCCAAACGGGTTGTATCGTTGCGAAAGTAGATTTACTGCCTATGAGGAAAAAGGCGACAACGATCAATAACAAAAATGTAGTAAATGGTGTCAGCTACGATAAAAAGAGAAAGGGATTGTGGGTGACGGGGAAGTATTGGAGTAAGCGGTTTTTGATTGAGATGCCGCTTACTCTAGGACAGAAACAGTGTTATTGAAGACAGAGGCTCTGACATCAAATACCTAACGGAGGGTGTAAATCAAACTGTGTAACTGCCCAGTTTAAACATGAGGAGCTAACTGCTCCTCAAACTCTATCATAAAACGATTTAACGCCGCTTTCCAATCTCTAATTGCCATAGTCCATTGTTTAGAGGCTGCTTCAATTGCCAAATAGACAACCTTCAGTGCCGAATTTTCATTTGGA
>JBLHWO010000083.1:0-14753 GCA_047629215.1 Cellvibrionaceae bacterium
TTCTATTAAGCCTTGGCGAATAAGTTCATTGAGTGGTTTTTCAATAACATCAATACTAAGCCCTGTGCGAGAAAAAAAATAATCACTAGGGACGCCTTCATTTAAACGTAATACGTTCATAAAAAACTCCAGGGCTAACTCGTTCCTTTCTACAACCGTTTCTTTAAACGCAGGCGCGTTACTGTTGGTAAGGTAGTGTTCAGGTAGGCGTGTTTTGTGTCGGCGAATAATCTGTTGGTTCTTTAAGTCAGTTACCTTTCCATGTGCCCCAGCACCAATTCCAATATAGTCACCAAACGACCAATAGTTTATGTTGTGTTGCGATTGTTTTTGATCTTGCCCAAAAGCGGAGACTTCGTATTGTTTAAAGTCATTTTCCGCTAATAGCCTTTGCCCCGCTTCTTGTATGTCAGCTAAAATATCATCTACAGGTAAAGGCGGCGGCTCTCTATAAAAAACCGTATTGGGCTCGATAGTCAATTGATACCAAGAGATATGGCTGGGCTCTAGAGCCATCGCGCGGGTTAAGTCTTTTATCGCCTCGTCGACGGTCTGTTCTGGTAGGCCATGCATTAAATCGATATTAAAGTTATCAAACCCTGCTTTTTTGGCGGCTTTAATAGCGGCGCTGGCTTCGTTTTGATTATGAATGCGCCCTAATCTTTTTAAATGTTTATCTTGAAAGCTTTGCACCCCAATAGATAAGCGGTTAACACCCGCCCGCCTATAATCTGTAAATTTTTGCTGCTCAAATGTCCCTGGATTGGCTTCTAGCGTGATTTCAATCGAGTCTTCAAAGCCTATTTTATTATTGGCTTCTTCTAAAATGAGCTCAATAGTTTTTGCAGAAAATAAACTAGGCGTACCACCGCCAAAAAAGATGCTGCGCAATGGCCTTCCCTGAGTCCAGTGTAAGTCTTGCGCTAAATCTAGTTTAAGTTTGGCAAGATAATCTGCTTCTGGTAGTTTTTTTTGATTGCTCTCATGTGAATTGAAGTCACAATAAGGACACTTTTTTACACACCAAGGAATATGTATGTAGAGTGATAGGGGGGGAAGAGAAAGCGCAGTTGATAACGGCGAATCTGGCATCATAGAGAATACTTTTCTTTAAGGGCAGTTAATAATAATTGCAGTGCTTTACCACGATGGCTTAAGCCATTTTTGACCTCTTTGGGTAATTCTGCCGAACTGCATTCGTGCCCAGAAATCCAAAAAAGAGGATCGTAGCCAAAACCATTTGAGCCACGTTCGGCTTCAAGTATCAAACCCTCCCAGCTTGCCTGGCAAATAAGCGGCGCGGGGTCTTCGGCATGGCGCATAAAGGCAAGAACACATTGAAAGCGTGCGGTACGTTTGCTTTGCTCTAATCCTGTTAATTGATCCAACACTAATTGGTTATGCGCCCGGTCATTACCATGTTCGCCAGAATAACGTGCGGAATAAATGCCGGGCGCACCGTTTAAGACGTCAATTTCTAATCCGGAATCATCCGCAATTGCGGGTAAGTTAGTTTTTTTACAGGCGTGACGCGCTTTGATGATGGCATTTTCCACGAAGCTTAAGCCATCTTCTATTGCATCTTCGACATCAAATTCGCCTTGCGGAATAATATTGATGTCGGCATTCGCAAACATGTCGTTAAACTCGCGAAGTTTGCCTTTATTGTTACTGGCAAGAATGATTTTTGAAAAATTTTGGCTCATAGTCTGCTGTCGTAGGGTGGACGGTGCCCCATTAGATACATTTTTTAACTTAAAAGGTAGGCGTTACCCACCTTACGGATTTAGGCGGCTCTTATTAAGTCAGGTTGGATTTTAACCTTCAAAAAATAATACATAATATGATTAGAGGTGCTTTTAGTTTTTGTACAATTTTTTAGTGATAGTGAAGGCGGCCGTCTCAGTTTTTTCGAGGTTGCTAACATCTATGTCAATGTGTAATACCTCTTCATTGTTGAAGCGAATGGGTGCGAGATAGTAAACCGCAGTGGCTTCCTTTATTTCAATAAATTTGAGTGGATATTTTTGTTGCATTAAATTTCTATGAGCACCATTGATATTGGCCGCAATGCCGTTGCCACCGGTTTTTTTTACGAGAGCAATATTAACGTAGACACGATCATTGCCGCGCACTAAATTATACGTTTTAGCTACATCGGCGGGGATCATAGTACTGTTAAAAACGTTATAGTAGATAATATAATTGTCCATTTCATAAGAGGTATTTTCTTGCGCAAAAGACAATAGAGAATAGCTGCTTAGTATCAATGAGATAGTAAGAGAGGCAATAAGAGAGGCGGTATGCTTTAATATCATAGTAGCTGTTGCTTATTTAAGAGCGGGTTAAATGATAAATTGCGGTTTCACTAAATAGATTGGGGTGATGTTGGCTAAGTTGTTTGCCAAATAAACCTCCAGAGACCATATCTCGATTCAGCACGGTAATATTTTTTTCAAGGCACAGATTTTCAAAGTCTTTTACCGTACAAAAGTGAATGTTGGGTGTGTCATACCATTGATAAGGCAGTAAATCCGACACCGGCATTCTACCGTTGAGTGCTAAATGCCAGCGCGCTTTCCAATGACCAAAATTAGGGAAAGTGATAATGCATTTTTTACCTATGCGCAGCATTTCATCTAGCACACGGTCGGGTCGCTGCATAGCTTGTATGGCTAAGGTCATAATGACGGTGTCGTAACTTTTATCATCGAAATGATTTAAACCGGTATTTAGATCTTGTTCGACAACCGTGATGTTTTTTTCAATACATTCAGTAATTTTTTCGTCATCATTTTCAAGCCCGACACCGCTAATATTTTTTTCCTTACGCAGGTGCGCTAACAGCGTGCCATCACCGCAGCCGAGATCAAGTACATGACGGTCGCGATCGATATAAGAAAGAATTACATCTAAGTCGACTCTCATATATCATCACCTATAGAATGATTATTTTCAAGACTAGAGCCCTGAGAATTTATTTCACGAGCGACATTATTCATATACGCAGAAAAAACACGATTATAGCGTTCGTTGGGGATAAGAAAGGCATCGTGCCCATAGGTTGAATCAATTTCAGCATAAGTGACGGGCTTTTTTGCATGTAACAGTGCGCGGACAATCTCTTGCGAGCGAGCGGGAGAAAAGCGCCAGTCACTATTAAATGAAATTACCAAGAATTGACAATGGGCGTGATCAAAAGCGGCTACAGCATCATTGCTATACTCGCGTGCTAGGTCAAAATAGTCCAGTGCTCGAGTCATTAAAATATAGGTGTTGGCATCAAAATTATGAGAAAAGCTCTCACTCTGGTGACGTAAATAACTTTCTATTTCAAATTCTAGCGGCTCGTCGATACCTTGATCAAAACTGCCAGAGCGTAATTCGCGTCCAAATTTTTTGCCCATACCATCGTCAGATAAGTAAGTAATATGAGCAATCATGCGCGCAACGGCGAGTCCATCTTTAGGCCCTGTATTTTGTTCTAAATAATAGCCGTCTAGAAACTGTGGGTCGGCCATAATGGCCTGGCGCGCGGCTTGGTTAAAAGCGATATTTTGTGCGGTTAATTTCAAAGCGGATGCAATTGCCACGCAATGACCAATGCGCCTTGGATATTCTAGCGCCCAGCGCATGGCTTGCATTCCACCTAAACTACCTCCAACCACAGCGGCCCACTTATAAATGCCAAATAGGTCAGCTAAGCGCTTTTGAGTTTCAACCCAATCGCGAACGCGTAAGGTGGGGAAGTCTGATCCCCAAGGCTGTTTGGTTATCGGGTTAATACTAGTGGGGCCTGTCGAACCGTGACAGCCACCAAGATTGTTGATGCTGAGAACAAAAAATTCGTCGGTATTAATGGCTTTGCCTGGGCCGATATAATGATTCCACCAGCCGGGACGTTTATCATTTTCAGAATGCTTTCCGGCGGCATGATGATGGCCGGATAAAGCATGGCAAATCAACACGGCATTGGATTGGTCGGCATTGAGGCTGCCATAGGTTTCGTACACCAGATCGTAGCGCTCAAGTACGCGCCCACTTGCTAGTACAAGCGGTTTCTCAAAAGTGTGTGATTGTACTTGGACGAGTCCAACACTGCCGGTGGGGAAAGTGGTTTCCATAATCTAGTTTTAACTAAAACCGAATAATATTTTTAGGATGAATATTCCGAGCATGGCGACCATAACCGAAAAGTCGAGGCCGCCCATGGACGGTATAGTCTTGCGAAGGGGGCGCAGCACGGGCTCAGTTAAACTACTAATCATGGCCATAACAGGGTTGTGTGTATTTGGCGCGATCCAGCTGATAATGACCATAATAATAAATGAGAAGAAGTAGATGTTAAGTGTTAGCTCAATCAGCTTGAGTACTGAACCGATCGATAGGGTTACGAATGGAATCATTGTGCCATTGGCGATTATCGACATCACTAAGAAGGCAAGTATTTGCAGGGCTATAGCAAGTACAAGGCTGGCGATATCAATCCCAAATAAACCCGGAATGACCTTGCGTAAAGGAATGACTAAAGGGTTCGTTGCCTTAACAATAAACTGGGAAAGAGGGTTGTAGAAATCTGCTCGCACCAGTTGCAGTAAAAAACGCAACATAACAATTAAGATGTAAAAGTAAGAGAAAAATTCGACGAGTAGTAATGCAATCTGTGTCAATTTATCCATAGTAATTCATTCATTTTTTAGGGATTAGTAGAGTAAAAAAGTAGTGTTGGTTAAAAATAACCCTTGTTCCGCTTAGCCTTTGGGCTAACTCAGCTCAACTGCCATTGTCTGCGAGCGTTCTGCACAGGCGACCATAGCATTATCAACTATTTTGCGCAGCCCAGATTTCTCAAAGCTTAAAACAGCCTGTTCGGTTGTGCCGCCGGGGGAGGTCACCCGGCGTCTTAATTCGGCAACATCAACATCGCTTTGCTGGGCTAGTGTAGCGGCTCCAGCGGCAGTTTGCAGCGTTAATTGCCGCGCTTGTTTAGCGGTAAGCCCTTGTTTTATACCTGCCTCGATCATAGCTTCCATAAATAAGAAAAAGTAAGCTGGTCCACTCCCTGAAACGGCGGTGACGCTATCAATCAAATCTTCGGAATCTAGCCAAATGCTGATACCAACCGCATTTAACAGTTCTTCGGCCTGGTGTTTTTGAGGGCCTGTAACATGATTGTTGGCATAGAGCCCGGTGGCTCCTTTGCCTACCAGTGCTGGTGTGTTGGGCATACAGCGCACGATAGCAATGGAGTTTCCAAGCCATTGGCTAAGGCTGTCGCTGTTAATGCCTGCGGCAATAGAGATGACGAGAGTTTGGGGTTTGATCGTTGCTTTTAAGCTTTGAGCAACGGTTTTTAATACCTGCGGTTTAACGGCGAGTACTATAATGTCGGCATTGAGGCAGGCTTGGTTGTTGTCGGCTTCTGTTTGTATCCCAAATTTAGCATTCAGTACGCTCAGTGCCTCAAGATTAGGGTCGCTGGCGGTGATATGTTTGGCTAGATAGCCTTCACACGCACTATCCTGAGTCAGTAAGCCGCCGATGATGCTGCTTGCCATATTGCCTGCACCAATAAAGGTAATATTTGCCATAACGTGAATCTCGGGAGCTGAAGATAATGATAAGTCAGCTATTGTACTGTATTTTTAGCGAGGGCCTTATTTTGAGGGGCTTCTTTTGCCAAAAATAGCGGTGCCAATACGGACAATTGTTGATCCAGCAGCGATTGCGGCTTCCATATCATTCGACATCCCTATCGATAGAGTATCCATATTCGGGTATTGGTCTTTAGCCGCCACTAGCTTTTTAAATGTCGCCAATTGTTGCTCGAAGTGATCGCTAGAGGCGGGGATGGCCATTAATCCCCGTAATCTAAGCTTTGGCAGGAGTATGATCTCTTTAACTAGTTCCGGCAGTTCGTTTAGCTTAATACCTGATTTTGTTGGTTCATCATCGATATTAACCTGTAAGCAAATGTTTAAGGGGGGCAGTGAATTGGGACGCTGCTGGCTAAGGCGCTTGGCAATTTTTAGGCGATCGACACTGTGAGCCCAGTCAAAATTCTCGGCTATCTGCCGTGTCTTATTAGATTGAATCGGGCCAATAAAATGCCATTCAATCTCTAAATCAGCTAGTATTTGTTGTTTGTCTAGTCCCTCTTGAAGGTAGTTTTCGCCGAAGGCGGTTTGTCCCAAGTTGAAAGCGGCACGCAGTTGGTCAGCTGTTTGAGTTTTACTCACTGCCAGTAGCGTGATGGCGTTATGCTCTCGACCGTAGTTGCTAGTGGCTTTGTCAATTTGCTGCTTTACATGAGATAATCGTGTTTCAAGTGTTGTCATAATGAGGCTAAGGAGTACTACCTAGTAGTAAAAAAGTGGATTTATTTGCGTCATTACACGGCCTAGTGCTTCAATAGCCG
This sequence comes from Cellvibrionaceae bacterium, assembly GCA_047629215.1. Lineage (GTDB taxonomy): Bacteria > Pseudomonadota > Gammaproteobacteria > Pseudomonadales > Cellvibrionaceae > CANLBN01. Next base: position 6,419 of record JBLHWO010000083.1, read on the forward strand.
CTATAGTTTTCTTAGGGTCTTTTACGTAAGGCCCCTTAGGTCCATTAAACCATTCTATAAGCGACGAATAAGACTTTACTATGGATATTACCGAACTACTTGCTTTTAGTGCCAAACAAGGTGCTTCCGATTTACATATTTCGGGTGGTTTACCACCGATGATTCGTATTGATGGCGATATTCGCCGTATTAATTTGCCGGCTATGGACCATAAGCAGGTTCATGGCTTGATATACGAAATAATGAATGACAGACAGCGTAAGGACTACGAAGAGTTTTTGGAAACGGATTTTTCATTTGAAGTTCCTGGTGTTGCCCGGTTTAGGGTCAATGCGTTTAATCAAAGCCGCGGCGCGGCGGCGGTTTTTCGTACTATTCCTTCAAAGGTATTAACGATGGAAGATTTGGGCTTGGGCCAAGTTTTTCGTGATATTGTTTCAGTGCCGCGTGGTTTAGTCTTGGTCACTGGCCCGACGGGCTCGGGTAAGTCTACTACACTAGCAGCAATGGTAGATTATATAAATGACAATAAGTACGAGCATATTCTCACAATTGAAGACCCGATTGAATTTGTTCACGAAAGTAAAAAGTGTTTGGTTAACCAGCGCGAAGTTCATAGGGATACGCATGGTTTTTCCGAGGCTTTACGTTCTGCCCTCCGTGAAGATCCTGATATTATTTTGGTCGGCGAGTTGCGTGATTTGGAAACAATTCGCCTTGCGTTGACCGCCGCGGAAACAGGTCACTTGGTACTCGGAACCTTGCATACTACTTCAGCAGCAAAAACGGTTGATCGGATTATAGATGTTTTTCCGGCAGCGGAAAAAGATATGGTGCGCTCAATGTTGGCGGAGTCATTAGAATCGGTGGTTTCGCAAACCCTAATGAAAAAAAATACAGGCGGACGAGTTGCTGCTCACGAAATAATGCGTGGTACCCCTGCGATTCGGAATTTGATTCGCGAAGATAAAGTGGCACAAATGTACTCGTCGATTCAAACCGGCGGTGCTATTGGTATGCAAACACTGGATCAGTGTTTGGGCGATTTAGTTTCTCGGCATATTATTAGTCGCGATATTGCAAGAGAGCAAGCAAAGTTGCCAGATAATTTTTAATGAGTATTTTTTGCTAAAAATAAAATTAGCATGCAAATTTATTTCAGGAGTTCGGTGTGGAGTTTGATCGATTACTAAAAACCATGGTTGAAAAAGGCGCTTCTGATTTGTTTGTAACGGCGGGCTTACCGCCGTCTATTAAATTACATGGTCGCGTAACGCCACTTTCTACTACGCCATTAACGCCAGAAAAGTCGCGCGGACTGGTTATGGGCGTAATGAACGAAATTCAGCGTGAAGAATTTTTACGCACTAAAGAATTAAATTTCGCTATTAGTGCACGAGGTATCGGCCGCTTTCGTTGCAGCGCATTTTATCAGCGTAATCTCGCTGGAATGGTATTGCGTCGTATTGAAACCAATATTCCGACGGTTGATGGCTTAGGTCTGCCAGAGATCATTAAAGAGCTCGCCATGACCAAGCGTGGGCTGATTATTTTTGTTGGCGCAACGGGTGCGGGTAAATCAACTTCGTTAGCGGCAATGATTGGGCATCGCAATCGTAATAGTAAGGGTCATATTATTTCTATCGAAGACCCGATTGAATTTATTCACCAGCATCAGGGTTGTATTATCACTCAGCGCGAAGTTGGCTTGGATACTGAGTCTTTTGGTGTTGCGCTTAAAAATACCTTGAGGCAAGCGCCAGATGTTATTTTAATTGGTGAGGTACGTAGCCGAGAAACGATGGAGCATGCCATTACCTTTGCCGAAACCGGCCACCTTTGCTTGTGTACGCTTCACGCAAACAATGCAAACCAGGCTCTTGATCGCATTCTCCACTTTTTCCCTGCAGATCGCCATCAACAATTGTGGATGGACCTGTCGCTAAACTTAAAAGCAATGGTCGCGCAACAGTTAATTCCCACCCCAGACAGTAATGGTCGGCGAGCGTGCATGGAAATATTATTGAATACACCTTTGGCCTCTGATTTGATTCGTAAAGGTGCGGTCCATGAGCTTAAAGAGTTGATGAAAAAATCGACCGAAATGGGTATGCAAACCTTCGATCAAGCGTTGTATGAACTCTACGATGCGGGCGAAATTACCTATGAGGATGCATTAGCTCATGCGGACTCAGCCAATGATTTACGCCTATTGATTAAATTGGCGTCGGAATCAGACTCTGAATACTTATCTCATGCAGCAGATGATTTGACGATTGAAGAAGACGAGGAAGCGGGTAAAGATAATTTTTTCAGACGATAAAAATTAAGAAGGCACTGAAAAAATAATATATTTTGTAGCGCAACGAAAGCGTTCGCTTCTTGTTTTAGATGATGTTGTTAGCGTTAGGGATGAAGAGTGTAGTGCACAAAGTGTAGTTGTGAGCAGTCAAGTGAGCTGTGAATCGTCAATCAGAGGGAAAGCCAAAATAAATTTTTCTTCCTCTAATGAAATATTACCCGTATTTATTGCGCTAGCGCTAGTTGGCGCGGGATGCCTATTCTTTAAAAGTTATGAAAAAATACGTCTGCTATAAATTCGAATGCATCGTTAGCCACTTCATCGCAAGATACTCTCTCTACGCCTTTAAAGAATAGGGTGGAAAAAGGAATTAAAGGCCAATTTCAGAAGATACACCACCAAAAAATCCGATGGAATTCGCACGTAATGCTACCGTGTTCATCGAGACGAGCTGGGTAGCTTAGGTTCGGGTTGTATTATTTCAAGTGGCTGTCATTTGATTACCTACAAGTAAGTCGTTAATCTTGATATTGATAAAATGGTTTATCCCGCAAAAAAACCCGAATTAAATTAAAAGCTATTTTGCAAATAGACTATTGAAAGTACAGAAATTCGTCAGTTAGTTGCTAGGTATAACAGTATGGTCAGAATTGAAGGCGTTACGCCTGAATTAAAAAAAGTTAAGAGAGGAGATGGATTGTAGGAAAAAGAATTTATCTAAATTTTGAGGCTAAATGGAAAAAATATACAGAAAGAGGCGACAGATTTAAAGTGGCAAGGCAGTCGAGAGGGGGGGTAAAGGTTAGTTTGATTGTTGATTAAAGGTTGCGAGAAAGTCTGGTAAATAATGTATCCCGGCTGATCTCTATTAAGTATTAGCCCTAAACCAATCTTCTAAAATCATTTTTGCCGCAAAAGAGTCTATAGGCTCTTTTTTGTAATCGCCTTTATGTCCTCGTTCTTTTGCTTCTTGTTTGGCGGCAACGCTGGTGAGGCGTTCATCCATAAAATCGACAGGGGTACCAAAGCGCCCGTGGAGGCGATTGCCAAACTTTCTGGAGCGACGGCTGAGTTCACTTTCTGAGTCATCCATATTTAAGGGTAGGCCAATAATTAAAATGTTCGGCTTCCATTCATTAATGATTTTTTCGATGGTTTCCCAGCTTGGAATGCCGTCTCTTGCTTTGATGGGCGGAAGTGTTTGTCCTGACCCAGTCAGTGATTGACCGTAAGCAATGCCAATGCAACGTAGGCCAAAATCAAATGCCAAAGCGGTAAGTGGAGTGCTCATCGAATTGTTAGGAGTGACCGGTTTGGTTGGATATAAGGTTGACATCAATGCCCAGTTTGCGGGCTGCCGAAGTCCAGCGTTGGTCGCAATCTGTTTCGAATAAGATCTGTTGGTCGGCCGCTACGGTTAACCAACTATTCGCCGCAATCTCGGCTTCTAGCTGCCCCGCACTCCAGCCAGCATAACCTAGAGCAATCATGACATTTGCTGGCCCCTCGCATTTAGCGATATCTTCAAGAATATCCTTCGAGGCGGTTAAGTTAATGCCTCCGGCAATGGGCGTGGTGGTTTCCCATGATTTTTCTCCAGAGTGAAGTACAAAACCTCGTTCATTTTGTACTGGGCCACCATTAAATAGCGTTTGTTCCTGAATAGCATCGTCCACATCAAAATCAAAATGGTCTAGAAATTCGCGTATATTAAGGTCGAGCGGCTGGTTAATAACTATCCCCATTGCTCCATCTTCGTGGTGCTCACAGATATAGGTAACGCTTTGTTGAAAGTTAGGATCTGGAAGACCGGGCATTGCGATTAGGAGGTGATGTTTAAATGAGCTGAATAACATAATAAAATAAATAAACCATTTAGAAGCCTTTGCGACTGCTCGACAGTATGCAAGTTTTTATCAGAAATGCAATGAGATAAGTTGAGTGCTTTGCACGGAAGATGAATCTCATCTAAGTAAAGCCGAAGGCTGCAATTTCTCCGGAGTCACTAATTAGTCGTGGATAGGCCGTTAATCTCAAAGTGCCAAGTGCGAATAATTGCCATTTGATCATAGTCTTTACGAATATCTGTCGGAAACGGATGGAATGGCGCGGCGCGATGAATAATTTGTAAGGCCGCATCATCTAAAATGCGATGCCCTGAAGACTCCAATATTTCTGCTTTGATAAGAGATCCATCCCATTTAATGATACTTTGCAGGCGAAGGCTGCCAGTGATTCGTTGGCTAACCGCTTCTCGGGGAAAGTTCTGGTTGCCGACCATTTCGATTTTTCGTGTCCAATCATTAAGGTAGGCCGCATCCCTCGATGCCTTAGTCGATACCGATGTAAGTACTAACTCGCGTGGACGTTTGGCATATTGTTGGCGTTGTTTATCGAGTTTGGCTTTAAGGCTGGCAATTTCTCTGCTGATACTTTGAGCGTCCCTTGTATCTTTGCCTGCTTGGCGTTCGGTTTTGTTGATTTCGCTTGGCGAGCTGTTAGTTTTGTTTTTGGCTTTTGTTGTTTTAATAGCCTGGTTTTTTAAAGGCTCGACAACAGATGCGCGTTTTTCATTAAGCGTTTGAGTATCCTCAATAGATTGACTACTGAAAGGCGATAATTTGTCAGTAGTGATTTCTTTAATCTCATCTAGAGAGCCGCTTCCTTGCTGGTTTGATTGAGCAACAAAGTCAGCCTTGTCTGGTATTTCGTTTGATTCGCTGGTTGCTAGGGTGACGGTAACGCTCGGTGCACTGTCGTTAGGTTTGCTGAGTTCAAAGGCAACGCCAAAAATAACTAGGCCGTGCAATGCCGCGGCCAAAAACAAAGTAAAGCTGAGGCGATCGCCACTAGAAACGGCGCTAGTATTATCGTCGAATGCGGAAGCTGTATTTAGTGGAATTTTAGGCATGTTTCATGTGCTGTTCGTTCAATTGTCGTTCAATCGCAGAGATTAGCCTTGCTCCAATCGCCGTATCATAAGCCGCATCAATTTCTCTTGCGCAGGTTGGGCTGGTGACATTGATCTCGATTAAGTAATCACCGATTACATCTAGCCCGACAAATAACAACCCTTTTTCCAGTAAAGACGGCGCGACTTGCGACACAATCCAGCGATCTCTATCGGATAATGGTTGGGGGCGGCCACTGCCACCAGCAGCGAGGTTGCCTCGGGTTTCGCCTTTTGCGGGAACTCTGGCAAGTGCGTAGGGGACCGCCTCACCATTAACCACCAGTATGCGTTTATCGCCATTGGTGATTTCGGGGATAAATTTTTGAACCATGATGTAGTTCTCGCCCAGATCCGTGAGCGTTTCTAGAATCACCCCGATGTTGGGATCATTCGGCTTGCAGCGAAAGATGCCTGTGCCGCCCATGCCGTCTAATGGCTTAAAAATCACGTCCTTATGATTGTCATAAAAGGCCCGCAAGTGGCTCGCATTATTGCTGACTCGCAAGGGTGGGCAGCATTGAGGGAATTGTGTGGCAAATAGCTTTTCATTGCAATCGCGTAGGCTGCGAGGATTGTTGGTCACAAGGCATCCCTGTTGATTGGCGGCTTCTAGTATGTAAGTACTATGCAAGAAAGCGCTGTCAAAAGGAGGGTCCTTGCGCATAATGATGGTATCGAGGCCTCCGAGTGGGGCGGTGGATTTCGGGCCCAGAGAGTACCAGTGCTTGTCATCGTCAAAGACGCTGAGCTCGCACATAGAACCCATAGCGATATCGTTGTCTAAATAAAGATCTTGCATCTCTAGATAATACAGGTGCCAGCCCGCATCAGCAGCAGCTAATAGCAGCGCGAGAGTAGTGTCCTTATAGGCTTTGATTTGACCTATGGGGTCCATAACAACACCGAGTGTGAAGGACATCTAAAAACCTTTTAAATTAATGGTGAGTGTGGGAGGGTTTTGATGAGTATAGTTATCTCTGGCTTTGATTGAACAGCGTATCTCAACTAACGTTACTCTTCTTGCAAAAAGTCCCGAGGCTTCGTTGCGAGAGGCCTCGCAAAGAAATATTTTGTACTTGCGCAGAGTCTGTCTATACTTATCTTAAAGCTCTCGTAAGTCTACAATAGATAATGAGTTTTATCAGTTAATTGAGTGACATAGGGAGCTTTCTTCAGAAAATGTTTAAAATTTATGTGGTCTTTATAGATAAATGGCTGAGTCTGTGTTAAAAACTATCCCTCACTTAGCTGTGGTAATACTGTTGTCTATTGTTAGAACACTTTAATTATAAAAATTCAGCTTTTTGTAAGCATTCACACACAATTAATAAAACAATATTATTCAAAGAGGAAGTAGCTTGTATGAGTGTGACTCTGGATAGCCTTAAAGTGATGGTGATCGATGATAGTAAAACCATCCGGCGTACAGCAGAGACGCTGTTAACCAAGGCGGGCTGCGAAGTTGTAACCGCAACCGATGGTTTCGATGCATTAGCCAAGATTGCCGATACCCGGCCAGACATAATCTTTGTCGATATTATGATGCCTCGGTTAGATGGTTATCAGACCTGTGCGCTGATTAAAAATAATAGCGAGTTTAAAAAAACCCCTGTTATTATGCTGTCCAGTAAGGATGGGCTGTTTGATAAGGCCAAAGGCCGCATAGTGGGTTCTGATCAGTATTTAACGAAACCCTTTAGTAAAGCAGAGCTATTAAACGCTATTGAAGCGCATATATAGTTTAGTATTATCTATGCAGCTTGCTCGCTATAGCGATTAATTTATAAAACATTCAGGTTAAGGTGCCACAAAAGACTATGGTTAATATCCTAATTATTGATGATTCTCCTACCGAGGTATATAAGCTAACGACTATCTTAGAGCAGAACAACTATTCTGTTCAGGTCGCGAGTAGTGGCGAAGAAGGTTTGAAAATGGCTCAGATAACATCCCCCAACTTGATTTTGATGGATGTTGTTATGCCCGGTGTTAATGGCTTTCAAGCGACGCGTCAGCTCAGTCGCAATGCTGTCACCAAAGATATTCCGGTGATAATTGTTTCCACCAAGGATCAAGATACAGACAAAGTGTGGGGGATGCGCCAAGGTGCTCGCGCCTATTTGGTGAAGCCTGTTGCTGAGTCGCAATTATTGAAGGCAGTTTCAGATGCTCTAGCCGGCTAATGGATAGCTGCAATAGTTAATAGGAAAATAAAGAGGTTACCTCGGCCATGTCCGACGATCAAAAAGCTTATTATGCCTTGCAGTCTTTAGCGCATCTTAGCTTGCAAGCTGCACAACAGTTGCCTGCGCAAATGGATGCGAGGCCACAGTGGAGTGGTATCGGTTTTTCGTTGCTGGGCATGAATTTTGTCGTCTCAATGGGCGAGTTAAATGAGATGCTCGAAGTCCCGAGTTATACAAAGCTTCCGGGTGTGCAATCGTGGGTTAGAGGCGTGGCCAATGTCCGAGGCCGACTTTTACCTGTTTTTGATCTTGCGGCCTATTTCGGTAGTTCACTTACCGGCGCCAAAAAACAGCAGAGATTATTGGTTATAGATCGAGATAAGGTCTATGCAGGATTATGGGTTGATCAGGTATTCGGTATGAAGTATTTTCCCGTCGATACTCGTACAGAACATCTACCAAAAGCATTGCCTGAATCGCTTATCGGTTTCGTAGAGGGTTGCTTTGAGATGGAAAGCAGCAGCTGGGCTGTATTTCATCCTTTGCGGTTGATGGAGCAAGCGAATTTTTTGGATGTTGCCGAAGCATAAACGTTTTTTTTTGTCTGATTGTTATAGTAGGTGTTTGTAGTTGCGCAGCGATTACATATTTAAAAATAGTTAAAGCAAGCGAGTATGAACTCGTTGACATAGTAGGAGTGGCTTTATGAGACTTAGCAGTGATTTTTTTAAGGGGCGTTATTGGCAGCCCGGGTTAATTATTGGGGCGATATTTTTCCTGGTTTTGACCTCCTATTTCAGTTACCGGATATGGCAGGATTCTCGAGCAGACTTTGAAAATGTTCAGTATGTAAGAGAGTTTAAATCCTTTTCTGCAAACGCACTGTTTTTCTCT
>JBLHWO010000084.1:0-14689 GCA_047629215.1 Cellvibrionaceae bacterium
GGGTCAGTTACCTGCTGCCTGGGGGCATCTAGCCGGTATTCGTACTACAGGCTTGTACTCTAATCGTGCATTGCTAGCCTATGCTTGGAGTGCGATTAAGTCAGAAAAATACAATGAAGCGATTCCGGCATTAAAATTACTAAACGAACGCTCAATAGCAATACCTGAAGTCCAAGAAACAAAAGTATTATTGGCTTATCTTTATGAAAAGCAAGGTCTTCCCAGAAAAGCATTAGAGAGCAATATTGTTGCAGAAAAAGAATTTAAAACGGGTGTTGAAAAAGTCGCTGAGGCAAGACGAATTATTGATGGGCTTAATGTGCCGCGTGAATTTATTAACAACATTGAAGCCATTATGGCTAAGTCCGATTGGTATGCGGTAACACCCTCAATCGACTATCAAAAATTGACACCTTTTTTAATAGATTTAATGTCAAGTAATGCATTTAGTGAAGTGCTGCGTGAGTTGGCCGATCTTTACGTTATTCGAGATAAGCTAAATTTTTGGTTGGGGCGTTCCGAAGAACATAAGGTGATCTTGGAGAGTGCTGATAAAAAGAATTTTGGCGGTGAGTTAAGTAATTTCTTTTCGAAAAGTAATGATCTACGGGCTCAGTTTGCAGATAAAAAAGCCGAGTTAAAGCTATATACCTTAACCTTGGAAGAAAAAGATCAAGAGCGAATGACGGCTTTACTCGAAACTGCTCAGGCAGAGTTGGACTTCTTAAATAGTAAGGTGACAAAGCTAACTGGTCTAGATTCAGCCTATAAGCAGCCAGCATCATATAAGGGCTTGGTTCAGGAAAATCGTGCGCGTCTAGAACAGCAATTAATTAAAACAGAAGGATATGTTGATCGACTAGAGCCAATCATGCGCAAACTGGTTAATGCAGAGTTAGATAAACATGAAAATAGAATTCGTTATTACTGGGCGCAATCACGACTGGCTAAGGCTAGGCTTTACGATAGAGAGTTATTGTCTCTTGAGCGCCCGACAGCAGTAAGTGATGCTTCAGCTACAATAAAAGCAAGCCCATAGGTTAGTAAATAATGCCGATTAATCGACTGTAATGAAAATAATGAAGTTCATCTTACAAAAGCCCAAATCATTTTTGACTGTCTGCTTACCAGTAATCGCTTTGCTGTCTGCTTGTGGAAGTAATGAGCCTAAGACCTTAGCTGGTTTGTCATATGAACCAGAAAAAGAAACGCTAGAGCAAACGCCAGCGCAACCATTTGAGCGTTTAAGTCATGAGGAGGTCCGCCAAGAATATAAGGCTTTACTGGACCTTTTTGAAGAAAAAGAGTTAAAAGAAAAAATTGAACGCAGGATTGCCGATGTACACATGATGGAGGGCGTACAAAGACAAAATACCGCTAAAACTGATTCGGGTTATTATAGTGAGGCGACTAAGGCCTACCGAGATATCCTAGCCAAATATCCCAATTCACCCGATAATGCCGAAGTGCTGTACCAGCTTTCTAAGGCCTATGATACCGAGAGTCAGCAAGAGGAAGCCCTAGAAAGTCTGACCGAGCTAACGACTCGATTCCCCAATTACGTCAACGTTGCAGAGGCCTACTTTCGCTTAGGGGATATACATTTTAGTCGCCAGCGTTACCGCGAAAGCCGTCATGCTTACATGAAAGTGATTGAATCAGGCAATAAAACATTAGAGCTAAATTCCCATTATCAGTTGGGCTGGTCGGAATATAAATTATTAGAATACCGTAAAAGTATAGATTCCTTTACGTATGTGCTTAGCAGCTTACTGGTTGGTAATGGCGATATTAATTCGCTTGGTAAAAAAGAAAAGCCGCTAGTTAATGATTCAATCAGCTCAATCAGCTTGGCGCTAGATAAAATAGGCGGTGCCGGTGAGGTGGTCACGATTCCTGCACTAGCTAGACAGCAATATGTATGGCGTATTTACGATAACTTGGGTGAATACTATTTGAAGAAAGAGTTATACGAGCAGTCCGCCTCTACTTTTCGCCTCTACGTCAACGAATATCCGTATTCAGTAAAGGCTCCCGATCTCAGTACTAAATTGATCGATACCTATATATTGGGAGGGTTTGCACGGCAGTCGCTGGTTGAAAAGGAACGATATATAGACTCTTATGGTTTAGGTTCAATTTATACATCGTATCAAAATGGCATTAGCCCTCAGATTAAATCAACTCTGAGAGAGTATATTGATGAGTTGGCTAGTCATTTTCACAGCAAGGGTCAATTACACCAAAAAGCACTTGCTGATTTAAAAACAAAAAAACAGCAACCCGACCCCGAGCGAGATCAGGCTATACAGACCGCGGCAATCACAGCGTATGATAAGGCGGCAAACCTTTACACTCGCTTCATCGACACTTTCCCTAATGATGAGCGTATAGATGAAGTTACCTTCTTAAAAGCTGAGGTATTGTTTTCTTCCTATCAGTATCCTGAGGCGATCAAAGAATATGAGAAAGTCGCTTATCAGCCACAGCGTCCTGATAATAAAGACAATGCAGTTAATGCTGGTTATGCAGCGATTATCTCACACGAAAAGCAAATTGATTTTTTGAAAGCCGGTGTTGCCTACGAAGGTCAGTCACCACAGAAGCCAGTGGTTGAAGATAGTAGGCAAGTGCGTCAATGGCGAGTGAGCGCGGTGGATAGTATGCTTGCTTTCGCAGAAAAATTTCATACAGATGAACGCTCTCCATCTGTTTTGACTAATGCAGCAGAATACTTATTTAGTCTTAATCGCTATAAAGATGCCATCGATGTTTCTAGTGGTCTGATTGCTAAAAACGCAAGTCTAAATAAAACACTCAAGAAAACGGCTTATGGCATTATTGCACTATCTTACTTTAATCTTGAAGATTATCAGCAGGCTGAAGACAACTATATTAGTCAGCGAAATTTAGTCGATCCTAAGGCTGAAGAATATACGCAAGTTTCTGAACGACTAGCGGCATCAATTTATAAAAAATCTGAAGTTATGATTTCTAAAGATGAAAGCCTTGCGGCAATTGATCAACTGTTAAGAATAAAACAGCTGACGCCGAATTCACCTATTCGTGTAACCGCGCAATATGATGCCGCCACTCTTTTATTAGACGCCAAGCTTTGGCAGCGTGCTATTGTTGAGTTGCTTGAATTAAAGCAGTTCTACCCTGACTACAAATATGCGGTCGAGTATCAGCGAAAATTGGCGTTTGCCTACGAGCAAAACGAAGGCTGGGGTAACGCAGCTAGCGCTTATGCGGTATTGGTAAACGATGATCCGGACGCTAATGTTCGCCAAGAAGCATTATTTTTAACTGCCACGATGTATGAACGTGATAAAAATTTATCAGCGGCCAATCTAAATTATGAAAGTTATGTCCAGCTTTACCCTCAACCATTTGATAACTATATGGAAGCGCACTACCATCTTGCCGCTAATCATGAGGCGCTAGATAATCAAAGCACATTGAATAAATGGCTTAGCGCTACTATTGATGTTGATCAAAAAGCAGGGGTGCAACGCACTGATCGCAGCCGTTGGTTGGGTGCGTGGGCGAATGCAAAATATGGCGATTATTATTCTTCCTTGTTTAGTAAGGTGGAATTGACATTGCCTATTGTTAAAAGTGTGCCTAATAAAAATCAGTGGTTGCAACAAGCGTCGGCGAGTTATCAATCCGCTGCTGATTACGGCATTTTAGAGTTTGTTGCCATGTCGAGTTATAAGATTGGTGTTCTCTATAGGCAGTTTGGTAATGATTTACGTTCAGCGCCAAAGCCTGATAGCTTGTCAGGAGAGGATCAACAGATTTATGGTCGCATCATTGATGAGCAGGCAGCGCCGTTCGATCAGTTAGCGGTTGATTTGCATCAGGCTAATATCGACCGTGCTTGGGGAGGTAAATTTAATGAGTGGATTAATAACAGTTTTGCAGAGATGCGAACATTGAGTCCTCAGCGTTTCAATAAAGTTGAATTGATAGTGAGTTATGGTGATGGTATATTTTAGTATCGAGAGCTTCGCTAAGTTTTTAATCTCTATATTGTTTTTGTTTTCGTTAATTAGTTGCGGGTCGGCACCGATAGATGACGGTAAACCCGTCATCTATGTTCCGGTAACGACAGAAGAGATTTCAACTTTAATTTATATTCCAAAGTTAAAAATGGATAGGAAAGAACAGCTTGTTCCTTACGTAGCAGATGTTAATCCGTATTTAAAAAGACAGGGAAGTGTCAGGTCAGATTCTGTAGAGTTATTTATTCAAGCTAAGCGCGCACTTAAATCTAATGACTTTGGTCGAGCTCAAACAATTTTAACCGAGCTTACTGATACTAATAAGAGACTTTCTGGCCCTTGGGTTATGCTGGGTGATATCGCAGTAGAAAAGAACAAGCTAGATTTGGCGGAGCAACATTTTTCTAAAGCGATTCTGATTAACAAAAATAATGTTAATGCTTATTTGCGTCTGGCCAATGTAAAAAGGATGCAGGGCGATTTTTCTAAAGCAAAAAATACTTATGCAGATGCCTTGTCTTTGTGGAAGGATTTTCCGGAAGCGCATTTAAATTTAGGTGTTTTATATGATGTTTATCTTAATGATAATATCAAAGCACAAAAGCATATAGAGGCATATCAGTTTTTGACGGATGGCGATAATAACGAAGTAGCCCAGTGGTTGTTAGAGATTCAAAGCCGAACAGGGTTGCCAGTAGAATTAAACGTTCAAAAGCAAGGTCTTCCTAGTAAGCCGGTTTCGTAATGTTGATAAGCGTTTTCTATATTACCTAGTTATATAAAAGTTATATAAGATCTACGTAAGAGTATATGAGAAGTGGTTTTTTGGTCGAAACCTTGATTCAGGTCTCATTTTCGTTCTCTGCTTACTGCCGATAAGAGCGCTAGGTAATATACTCGAAGTATAAATGATGATGGTAATGTGATGATGGAATGGTAAATGGCGAGATGATAAAAAGTAGCTTGATGACAATCACCTTTAAAAAAATATGGCTTGTTGCTTTGGCCTTATATTTAAGCTCGGTGCTTGCTGTCGCTCAAACACAGCCTGCTGGTTCAGAAGGTAATAGTGTTGTCGCAGCTGAAGAAGATTTGATTCGCTTAGAGTCACGCTTTATAGGTGATAAGGAACAACCATCGGTCACTTATTTTGTGCCGTGGAAGGGCACAGATTCTCCAGATGATTTGAAATGGAAGATTGAACGCAAGAATGACGATACGCTCAACTTAGTCGATAGGGATATTATGTTGCGTTCAATGAATATTTATAATGAGATGAGTTTGGAAAAAATTGATTGAATAGTCTTTATTCCACGCTTTCTGATAAAAATTTTTAATGTTTTCTAAGTGTATTGTTTGTTGTGTTTTTTTATTGAATATTTAAAGAGTAATTGTTATGTCAGATTTTTATAGTACGGTCATTACGTTTTTTCAGGAAGGGGGGTTATTCCTTTATCCTATTGCATTGGTTTTTGCCATCGGTTTACTGATTGCTATTGAACGATGGTTTTATCTATCTAGAGAAAAGTCAAGAAATGCAAAGGCATTTAGTGAGTTTTTGCCATTATTAAGAACAACCGATATAGAAAAAATGCAATCTTTTTCTCGTGAAAGTCGAGCCCCGGTAACGCGTATTATTGCCTGCGGTTTAGATATGATGAAAGTGTCGCGGCAGCGAGCTGACGTTGAAAATTCCATGAGTGAAGGAATGTTAGAAGCTTTGCCTTTACTTGAAAAACGCACTGGTTATTTGTCAGTGCTTGCAAATGTTGCCACACTGCTTGGTTTGTTAGGGACTATTATCGGTTTGATTGGCGCCTTTACGGCGGTTGCTAACGCGGATCCGGCACAAAAATCACAATTGCTGTCCACCTCCATTTCTGTTGCGATGAATACAACAGCGTTTGGATTGATTGCGGCTATACCTTTATTAATATTACATGCAATATTACAAAATAAAACGGCTTCAGTTGTGACGAGTATTGAAATGGCGGCGGTAAAGTTTTTAAACATGATGACATTGCACCGTTTTATCGAGGCGGGTATTGCGCGTTCAGGGCGAGATTTAACCCCATCTAATGATGCTGAAGTAATTCAACCCCATCTAGTTCCTGGGGGCTAAGTTATGAGTTTTAAATATCGCTATAAGCCGACAGATGATGCGGAGCTCGATGTAACCGCGTTTCTTAATTTAATGATTGTTTTGGTTCCTGTACTACTGCTTAGTCTCACGTTCGCGCAAATCACGGTGCTTGAGATTAAGTTGCCGGAATTAACTGGCGGTAGCACCAGCAGTTCGGAGTCTCAATCTAAGTTAGAAGTTCGCATAGAAGATAAAGGTATCAGCGTTTTTTATCCAACGAATACTATGGTGCAGGATATTCCGGCTACTGTAGAAAAGGATGGAACTACATCCTATGATTTCGAGCGCTTGTCGAAAGTAATGCAGGCATTAAAAAAGCAGGAGCAATTAAAAGACAAGACAGAAGTATTGGTGTTGTCTTCACCTAAAATAGGTTATCAGCATCTGGTGTCGACTATGGATGCCGTGAAATCCTACAAAAAAGTAATTGTTTCTAGTATGGTTGAGATAGAATTATTCCCAGAAGTTTCTCTGGGCGATGCAGGTTAATAGATGATAGGTTCTACTTTTTTATACCAACGAAAAAAAGCACCATTTGCAGCTAAGTTAAGCTTAGTGTCGCTGATGGATATTTTTACTATTCTAGTTTTTTTCTTATTGTTGAATTCTGGTGAAAGCGAAAACATTGAAAATATTCGCTTTGTTGAATTGCCCGGTTCGACAACGGGCACACCACCTCATAAAGAACTCATTGTTTCCATTAATAAAGATGAAGTGTGGCTCGAAGGGAAAGTGGTGGCAAAAGTTGCTGAGATAACTGCCAACCCTGATGGAATCATTGAGTCTCTTGCGCAGGCTCTCGCCCTTAATACTGAAATTAAAGGCGAGTTGACTGGTTTTGAAAAAGAAAATGGTTTAGCAGTGACTATTATGGGAGATAAGTGGGTGCCTTACGAAATACTAAAAAGTGTAATGGCAACCTGTCGTTTAAATGATTATCGCAATATTTCTCTTGCGGTAAATCATGTTGTTACAGGAGCCGGTGTTGTAAGTAGTAATTCTACTGCTGCAGCTAACACAAACTCGGTTGGTGGTTAGATATGTCTGCTGTTCAAAAAAATATTATTTCTGAACCGGTTTATATCGAGCCTATTGCTACCCAGCCTATGGCTCTCGACTTGTCTTTGCCGTGGACTGTCAACGAAGACCAAGAAAATAAATTTAAACGCTTAATTAAAAGAGGGCTTATTGCTCTTTTGCTGCTGTTTCTTATTATTCCATTTTTACCTGAGCTGGAAAAGCCTTACGAAGAACCAGAAACGGATTTGGTTATTACTAAATTGATTCTAAAGCCTATTGTTGAGCCCATTCTCGTTGAGCTTGCACCAAAAATCATCAAGCCGCCTGAAGACGTTAAAGAGATACCTAAGCCAAAAGAAATAACTAAGCCAGAACCCAAGGCAGCGCAGATTAAAACTCCAAGTAAGAAAAAGTCAGGTTCTGCTGAAAAAACGGCTGTAAAATCTGACAAAGTAGAAGAAAAGTTTTCAGTGCGTAGTTCGCAAGGCTTAAATGAGCTATCAAGTCAACTGAGTGCATCTTTAAGCTCTCTTGATTTAAGCAAGATGACGAATAAAAATTTGTCTGATAATAAAACGGGTAGTGCAGCAAGAAGCTCTAGGGAACGTTTAGGTAGCAGTCAAGCATCGAGTAAAAGTGGCGGTATTAATGTTGATGGCAATTTATTAAAAAATTCATCTACTTCTCTCGCTCAGCATACCACCACAGCAGTGGATGGTTTGGTTGCTGATGGTGATGGCCCAAGTGGGAGTCAATCCTATTCGTCTTCTTTGCAGAGCAAGAGAAGCACTGAAAGTATCAGAAGTGTATTTGAAAGAACAAAGAGTAATGTTAATTCACTTTATTATCAAGCTCGCCTAGAAAATCCCAACTTGTCAGGTACTTTTTTGTTTAAAATTACAATTGAACCTGATGGCTCAGTATCTAAGCTAACGCTCCTGTCTAGTGAATTACGTGATAAGCAGTTAGAAGGTAGTATCTTGTCGAGAGTTAAGAGGATGAATTTTGGGTCAGAGGATGTGGCTACAACGGCGGTTGAATATAAATTTGCCTTCTTCCCTAGCTGAGATTTTTAAAGAAGCGTCAGAAAACCGTCTTTTCGTAACTGTGTCTCTAAGTAAGCGTGACAGGCTTCGCTTTTCTTAACAAAAGTTTTTTTATTCGATTAATAAAGTGTATTTGTTGAGCGATTGGTGACATTATCTTCACGCAGATAAAGTGCAACTCACAGTGTTTTTGGGGGGGGGTACTCGGTAGGCCATTATAAGTATTGTTCGAAAGAAAGTACCCTTTTGTTCAATACTAAAGTCAATTAGGGAAAATTGTCAGTTTAATCATTGGCTTATAGCCGTTAATGATAACCAAAATACAAATGGCCCAAGACTATTAATCAGCGGTAGTTGGCTGATAAACATAATCAAGAGTGTAGTATGAATATTTTCTCTCAAAAAACTATTTCAATCGCGGTAATAGCCGTAT
This sequence comes from Cellvibrionaceae bacterium, assembly GCA_047629215.1. Classification (GTDB taxonomy): domain Bacteria; phylum Pseudomonadota; class Gammaproteobacteria; order Pseudomonadales; family Cellvibrionaceae; genus CANLBN01. The sequence goes on from JBLHWO010000084.1 coordinate 8,653, forward strand.
CGGCTATTCTTTCAGCCTGTTCGGGTGATAGTTCTCAGAGTTCTTCAGAGTCTTCCAATGACTTGTCTCTGGCCAGAGATACACCCGTTGCCTATGTCGAGCGTGGTTTAGACCAAATAGCTGAGTCCAATAATGAAAGCTTTGATCAGGCTCTCATAAACGATGGGCAGACGCCTTTAGAGTTGTACTCTCCTTATTTATTTAAGCCTGGATCCAAGTTATATGAACGCTCTGGTATTGACGTAGATGCCGTTAACAGTGAAATTCTCAGTGGCTACTTTCAATCCTCTGTGTACGATGTCAAAGACCTCAATGTTTCACCCGATGGAGGTAAGCTAATCTTCGCTGCCCATGGGCCTATTGACCATCCAACTGACTATACCTGGAATATCTATGAATATAACTTTGATACAAAAGTTGTTCTTAGGATCATAGACGATAATGCGCTTGCTAATATAGGCGAAGATACTAACCCCACTTATACACTCAATGGCGATATCGTTTTCTCTTCAGATCGTTCATCAGGTAACCCTGATAGCCCAGTAACTAACCTTATTCCTGATGCAGAGTATTGCTACAAAATAACGCCGAAAGAAAATCCTTCGCTACTGCATTCCATGACGAATCAAGGTGAGAATATTTTACAGCTTACTTATGGTCTTAATCATGATACCCACCCTACGACGTTGAAAGATGGACGAATTGCTTTCATTAGAACATCATTTGAATATCGACTATTGGGTGATATAGCCAAGCCTGCACAGCGTGCTTCTAAAGATAGTCTGCTTTTAGCTGATGATTCATCTCCTTGGGGGCTTGCAAAGCCAAACCCTTGGACAGATAAGCAACAGTATGCATTTTCTGAAGCGACCCCAGTCGGCAGAATCATTATCGACAGTATTAATTACACTATGTTGCGAATTACCGCCGATGGGCAAGAAATTGAACAGCTCCACGACACGGTTAAATTAACCAAAGGAAAGGAGCAGCTTGTTTTTATTGATCGTATTGTTCAAGCTGAAAATGGTCGCTTTGTGGCTATATTAAAAGATAAAACTAATGACAAGTCGGGTGGTAACATACTGGAACTTGGCTCCCCGGACTCTGCCAACGATGATGTTTTCGGCAATGTTGCACCGTCTTCGTTAGTTGAAGGTACCTTCGGTTTATACTCGAAGCAATTGCCAAAGAATGGCTGGTATAGCGCCGTTTGGCCTTATCGAGATGGTTCGGATCGGCTACTTGTTAGCTGGTCTCAATGTTTAACAAATGAAAATGGCGTGAATAGTTTCTGCAGCAATAATGAAGACACCAACGGCGAAGATAGCCAATATGGTATTTGGGTTTACGATGTAGCGGGTAAGAGCCGTCTTCCTGTCGTTCGTCCAAAAAGCAATGTATTGTATGAAGATGTTGCTATGAGTCGAGCTCATTCTGGATTGGAATATCCTTACGCTGCGTTTAATCCAAACTATATCGATAATCTTGATGGTAGTCAGATTATCTGTAACTATCCTGAGCCGGTGAATGCTGCACCTGTTGCCAATGCAGGCGCAGATCAATCAGTCTATCGTAATTCACTCGTTACCCTCGATGGCTCAGTCAGTAGTGATCCAGATAGCGATGTTATTACTTACTACTGGAGCCTTGTCAGCCAACCAGCTGAGGGCACCGCTGCATTAGATGATAGCGCAGCTGTAACGCCTAGCTTTACAGCCGATCGTTTAGGTAACTATGTATTCCAGCTAGTGGTGAACGATGGTGAGCTAGATAGCTCAGTTGATACAGTCATGATTGCTTCGGCCCTAGAGGTTGTTAACCAGGCGCCAGCGGCTAATGCGGGTCTGGACCAGCAAGCCTTGGTGGGTAGTGTGGTTACCCTCGATGGCACAGCCAGTAGTGATCCCGATGGTGATGCTATTTCTCATATATGGAGCGTTATCGGTCCAGCTGGAGTTGATGCGAGTATTTTATCCAGTGTCACAGCACCTAACCCGACTTTTGATGCCACTATTGTTGGTGCCTATACACTGCAGCTGGTTGTGAGTGATGGCCAACTGACCAGTGCCCCAGATCCGGTATCGGTGGTTGTTAGTTACCCTAATCGTGCTCCCACAGCAGAGGCGGGGAACAACCAGCAGGTTTCAATCGGTAACACTGTCATACTTAATGGCTCCGGCAGTAGTGATCCCGATGGTGATGCTCTGACCTACCAGTGGTCTATTGTCGGTGATGCATCAGGGGCTAGCTTGTTGTCTTCGACTAGCTCAATGACAAGTGTTTCTCTAACGGAGTACGGTAACTTCGTAGTTCAGCTCATCGTAAATGACGGCGTGCTCGGTAGTGCTCCCGACACAGTGAATCTGGATGTTGTTAACAGCCAGCCGGTTGCTAATGCCGGTGTTGATGTTAGTGTCCAAGCTAACGAGTTACTTACTCTTGATGGTTCTGCTAGCTATGATCCAGATGGCTCAAGTCTGACTTATAATTGGCAGCTGATAACGGTACCTGAGGGGAGTGTTGCAGTTATATCTAGTGCCACCAGTACAAGCCCTAGTATTACTCCTGATGTTGAAGGCGATTACATTGCTCAACTTACCGTTAATGATGACCTTTTAGATAGCGTTGTGGATACGGTCACTATTACGGCTATTTATGAGGCTAACACGGCACCAGTGGCTGATGCAGGTGATGATCAGAAAGTGTCTATTGGTAATACTTTTACTCTAGATGGTTCACGCAGTAGCGATGTGGATGGCGACGTGTTGACTTATTCATGGGCAGTGATTAGTCCAACAGGTGCTACCTTAACGAACCCTACTTCACCTAGGCCCACAATTGATGTGAGTGATTACGCTACCTACGTTTTTGAGCTAGTGGTTAATGATGGGCAGTTAGATAGTCAGTCCGATACGGTTAAGCTCGAATTCGATAATGTGAAGCCAATTGCTAGTGCAGGACCAGATCAATCCGTTGCTGTGGGCAGCACCGTTTCACTTGATGGTTCAGGTAGTACGGATGTTGATGGCGACCTGTTGACTTACTCTTGGGAAATTATCGATCAGCCTGGCTTAAGTACAGCAAGCTTAACTAATAGTGATTCGGTTTCTCCACAGCTTGTGACTGCTCAGCAAGGTGGCTATACCCTTCAGCTGGTAGTAAACGATGGGACAGTAGATAGTGCACCAGATATGGTAGTGATAACTTCGCCCAACACTCAGCCTGTTGCCGATGCTGGCGTTGATTCTGCTTTTTCTTTAGGTAATAACGTATCTCTTGATGGCAGTGCTAGTTATGATGCAGATGGTGACCCTCTGACTTATCAGTGGAGCCTTATTAGCACCCCGAAAAATAGTAGCGCTAATTTGGTGAGCTCAACAACTGCTAATCCTACTCTTCAAAATGTCGATGTTTATGGTGATAACATCGTTCAGTTGGTGATCAATGATGGTATTGAATACAGCGCACCCGATACTGTAATTATTTCAAGTCAAAACTTACCCCCTATTGCGAACGCGGGTGACGACATGAATGCAGCGGTAGGCCAAGAAAATATACTTAATGGTTCTAATAGCTATGATCCACAAGGTGATGTCATTACTTACAGTTGGAGTTTAATCACTGCGCCTAGTGAAAGTGCCTCCTCTCTAACGAATACATCTAGCCCAACGCCAGGCCTTATCCCCGATACTAAAGGCGTCTATGTGGCACAGTTAATTGTTAATGATGGGCAGTTAAATAGTTCACCGGACAATGTGAGTGTGATTGCAAGTGACGTTTCTTGTGTTATTGACAACAGTAATGAGCGAACTTTTAACGCTACTGTTCGAGACTTCCAAGCATCTCATCCAGATTTCCAGAGTTTCCTAGGTGACGGTGAGTTAGGCATTGTTGAAGATGACTTAGGAGCCGATGGCTTGCCTGTCTATGCCGGTGGAGAGGGTGGAACTAAAGATACGAGTGGTCGTACAGCATTTGATCAATGGTATCGAGACGTGGTAGGAATCAATCTTAATATTCCAATCTCACTCACTATGACTAGAGATTCAGGTAGCTCCGTTTGGAGATACAGCAATGATGAGTTTTTCCCGATTAACGAGAATCTACTTGCTCCGGGCACTGTATCATGGGGTAACTCACCAGAAGCTGCAGAGATTGGCTTGGACCGTAACTATTACTTTACGTTGGCGGCGAACCTTGTGTTTGACTATGAAGGTGGTGAAGTGTTTACCTTTTCCGGTGATGATGATTTATGGGTATTTATTAACGGAAAACTCGCTATCGATCTAGGAGGAGTTCATCCTGCTCTACAAGGAACTGTAGATTTAGATGCGGTTGCTTCTGAGTTAGGTATTACTTCAGGTAATCGTTATACCTTTGATTTGTTCTTTGCTGAAAGACGACTCACTCAGTCGAACTTCAGTATTGAAACTAACATCAATTTAGAATGTTTGCCTCAACAGGAATAGTACTTTTAATAGAGTGTTTTAAAGACAGTGGATTAGGATGATCCAAGCCTTAACCCCTTGCAAGTGAAAATCATCGCAAGGGGTTTTTATTTTCGAGCGAGTTTTTGCAGGTCCATTTTCGATAGTTTTTTGAGATACCGTAACGCTATAAAAAGCCCAGCTATACCCGTAATAGCTGATCCTGCTAGCAGCCCCCACAAAATCCCCTTCGGCCCGCCCAGTGCAGCACCAACCGCAACAAAAGGAATAGTTCCAAGAGTTACTTTGAATAAATTCATAATAGTGGCGTAATGAGCAAGCCCTAGATTATTAAACAAGGCATTGGTAATAAATGTCATCCCGTTAAAAATAAACATCAGGCTAAGGCCACTGCAAAAAAAATAGACCAATTCATTCGCTTCATCCGAAGCATTAAATAGTGGTACAAGCCAAGTCTGAACAAGCGACAATAATAGGCAGACAACAATACAGTAGCTGATTAATAGGCGGATTGACTCGCGCAAGGTGGTGTATACCCTATCAATCTGATTGGCGCCGAAGTTTTGTCCGGCAATGGGGCCCACAATACCCGATAGTGCAAAGATACCGGCAAATACAACCGGTTGTATTCGACTAATAATAGCATTACCTGCAACGGCACTATCCCCAAATTGCGCCATGACATAAGTAAGGTAGGCAATACCGATAGGCGTAGAGAGGTTGGTGAGTACGGCAGGCAAAGCGATACTGATATAACTGGGAAATTGTTTAATATATTCACTTAGAATGAATTTACCAAGTAAGCGGCCACGATATACCAGTACATAATAGCCAAATGCCAACATGGCAACTCGGCTTAGTACCGTCGCAATAGCCGCGCCTCTTATTTCTAGCCCAAAACCAAAAATAAATAAGGGGTCTAAGGCAACATTGATGATACCGCCGATCATCGTTAGCCACATCGCGCCTTTAGCATCGCCTTGTGCTCGCATCACTCCGCCAGCAGACATAGCTAGTGCCAGCACAGGCATACTTAAGATGATAATAGAAATATAATCGCTAGCGAGTTCTAAGGCGCGACCACTGGCGCCAAGAAGAGCAAGTAAGTTAGGTATAAAAGTCCATATGATGAAGGTAATCGGAATAGTGACGACTAAGGTCGAGACAAGCGAATGAGTGATAGTGGCCTTAGTAGCACTACCGCTATCCAATGATGAATTTCCCTCCTGAAAGCGTTTCCCTTGAGAGCCAATATTCAGCGAAACTAAAGCACTGCAGGCAATCGATAATCCAATATTGAGCGATATTGTAAAAAACAGTATGGAACCAGCGAAACCAATAGCGGCAGCGATTTCGACTTCGCCAAGGAGCCCAAGAAAGTACATATCAACCAGATCAGATAAAAACAAGACCATTAGCCCCGTCGTAGCTGAACCTGTCATGACTATAAGGTGTCTTAAAGTAGGGCCAGATGTATATTTAGCGGATGACATATTAATTTTTTTGAACGAGAAATGGCGATCATAACCCAGTTTAGTGCTATCTTGAGTACATAGGATAAAAAACGAAATGACCAATAAGGTAATGTG
>JBLHWO010000085.1:0-14667 GCA_047629215.1 Cellvibrionaceae bacterium
TAAATAATAAATTGAGTTGGTTCTCGGGCGCCGGGTGGGTCCGAGCTTGTCTGGTAGGCCTAAAAAAATTGACTTAATTGTGGTCTGTTCCCAACTAGAGAACCGATGTTTCTCTTAGTCTTTTAAGTTCTTTGAGGCGCTGTTTGGCAATACTCACTTCATTTTTATTTTGGCTAAATTTCTTAATGATATTATTCAGTTGATTGTCGGCGCTATCAAAGTCGCCATAAAGAATAAAATACTCCGCACGTGCTTTGTGTAAGGTCAATATATCTCCGGCTAATCCGGCAATCTCTGCCAATTGGTACCAAACAAAGGGATCTTGCGGCCGCTGTAGGCGTAAACTATTGAGTACATCGGTAGCTTTGTTGAAATCACTATTTGTAGCTAGGAGGCGACTGTAATGGCTGTTAAGAGGGTAGCTGTTGGGGTTTTTTTCTAATGCAGTTTCTATTCGGGCTATCGCTACATTTAAGTTTTTATTGCCTGCATCGATATCGGCTTGAGCGCTAATTAAATTAGGGTGCTCAGGGAATTGTTCAAAAAGAGGTTTCAGTGTTGAGCTGGCCTTATCAAATTCCTTAGCGGCAATAAAAGCCAATACCAAGCCATATCGGCTGCCTTCTTTGGAGGGGCTAAACCCTTTTAGTTCACTTTCAAATCTAGCAATCGCTTGCTGTGGTGATTCTTCTTGTTTGAAAAGTACTCGAGAACGGATCAGGTCGTAATCTAGGCTCGATGGAGAATTTTGCCTGGGAAAGCTTCGTGATCGATTTTCAGCATCCGCAATACGTCTTGCCGTTACGGGGTGAGTTAAGAGAAATTCTGGTGGTTCACTTGAAAATTGAGAGGCTCTTTGCATTTGTTGGAACATGTCGGCCATCGAATGTGCATCAAAGCCAGCATTGACTAAGGCTGTCATACCAATGCGATCAGCTTCTTCTTCAAATGATCGGCTAAAGCGCAATTGTTGGTCGATAATGCCAGCTTGTGTGGCCTGTATGGCAGCAATACCCGCGTCACCGCCACCGGTTGCCGCTATAATAAGGCTGCCGAGTAAAGCTGCCATGCCCAAGAGCTGTTGGCCTTTTTGCTGCTCGACACGACGAGCGTAGTGTCGTTGACTTAAGTGCGCCAGTTCATGAGCTAATACGCTTGCGAATTGGTCTTCAGTTTGAGCATAATTATATAAACCCGTATTAACGCCAATGATGCCGCCGGGTACCGCAAATGCGTTTAAGGCGTCATTTCTAACAATAACGAGAGAGAATTCATCGCCAGCAGCTTGATTTTCTTTGGCGAGCCGTTGCAATAAGGCTTCCGTATAATCAATTAAGTAAGGGTCTGAAGAGATGGGCACTTGGCGGCGATAGAGTCTAAGCCAGGTTTGACCTAGTCGTTTTTCTTCAGCAAGTGATGCAGCAGATGCACCTTTGCCAATAGAGGGAAGCCCGTTATTGGCACTACTGCCAGTCGATGTCGTCAATAGCAGTACGATAAACGGTAATGCTAAATGAAGCTTTCTATACCAATATCGTGTAGGCATTAAAGGCAGTCTCTTCCTGTGGGCAATGATAAATACAGCTATGAACCTGATACATATATTATTGGTTACTAACAATACGTTATTAACAAAACGGAGTATCATCTCTTAGTTGTGATTAGTCAAAAATTATTCGGCTAGTGACTTAGTAGACAGATTTTTCTGTTATGGTTCAATTTTTTATAAAGTACGAGAAAAGTGTTGTCTATTAAATATACAGTTGACGCTAGCGGTTTGTTTTGCCCCGCGCCTTTGTTGAAGGCTAGGGAGGCTCTACATAAAATCAATAGTGGCGAATGTATTGAAGTGATAGCAACGGACTCTGGATCCGTAAGGGATTTTCATCGTCTAGTTGAATTAACCGGACATAAATTAGTTGAATTTGAGCAGTTAGCACAAACCTACCGTTATGTGCTGAAGAAAGGAGTAAAGTAAAACATTATGATTCCTATTTTACGTAATTGGATTGATCGTTATTTTCATAACGAAGAGTCAGTTTTGGTTTTAGTCTTATTATTAATATCATTTGTGGTTATTTGGACCATGGGTGATATCTTGGGGCCCGTACTAGCGGCTATCATTATTGCTTTTTTAATGCAGGGGATAGTGCAGTGGCTTAAAGAAAGAGGCGTCAAACATATTATAGCGGTTGCTATTGCCGTGCTGTTTTTAATGAGTGCGATGACGGGTATTATGCTATTTTTAATCCCAGTGCTTTGGCAGCAGTCAACAAAATTATTGAACGAATTGCCCGGCATGTTAGTGCAGGGTAAAGAGCTACTACTTCATTTGCCGGAGCAATACCCTTCTTTCATATCAGGGCAACAGATAGAGCAAATTATTCTGCATTCCAGTAATGAGCTTGCTGCATTTGGTCAGCATGTTGTTTCTTTTTCTATATCCAATTTACCGGTACTCTTCATTGTTCTTTTATACCTTATTTTAGTTCCTCTTTTGGTTTTCTTTTTTCTAAAGGATGGTAAAAGTATGCTGCGGTGGGTAGGAACCTTGTTGCCAAAAGAGCGACCGGTAATGAGTGAAATATGGGAGGAAATGAATCAGCAGATTGCTAATTATGTTCGTGGTAAATTTATAGAAATTCTATTGGTTGCTGCAACATCTTGCATTGCCTTTGTAGTTCTGGACTTGAAATACGCTGTCTTGTTGGGCTTGATGGTCGGTTTATCTGTTGTGATTCCCTACGTCGGGGCAGTTGTTGTGACTATTCCGGTGATATTAATTGGATATTTTCAATGGGGATTTGGTAGCGAGTTAGCTATATTGGCCGTTGTTTATTTGATCATACAAGGTGTTGACGGCAATATTCTAGTGCCAGTACTTTTTTCTGAAGCAGTAAAGCTACACCCTGTCGCCATTATATTATCGGTATTGGTATTTGGTGGTTTATGGGGTTTTTGGGGTGTCTTTTTTGCTATTCCTTTAGCGACTTTGGTTAAAGCTATCAGTAATGCTTGGCCAACGCGTTTATCATCTATTTTGTCGCCCGTTATAGATGATACTACCAGTATAGATGGGTTGACTTCTGATGATGGCTCTACGATAAAATCATCCTCCCTGTCTTCAAAGTAGCTTTTAAAAAAGTAAGGAAAAATTTCTTAAATGTCTTCAGTAATAAAATCAAGCAGTAATATAATAAAATTGGATAAATTCATTTTGGCTCCAAGGCTCTTCTTTTTTTTTATAGCGTTCATTTGTTTTGATGTAAGGGCACTAGATGGCGCTGGCAGTGAAATAGAAAAAGGAGATGTTGATGATAGGGTGTATCAATATCATGTATTGGCGAATAAACTCCAAATATTATTGATTTCTGATCCTAAGGCAGATAAAGCCGCAGCAGCCTTAAATGTGAAAGTAGGTAGTTATCATGACCCAGCTGACAGAGAAGGGTTAGCGCATTTCTTAGAGCATATGCTATTTCTTGGTACTAAAAAGTATCCAGAAGCCGATGAGTATCAAGCCTTTATTAGCGATAACGGCGGTTCTCATAATGCTTACACAAGCAGTCATAATACTAATTATTTTTTTGATGTTAATAATAACCAACTGGAAGTGGCCCTCGACCGTTTCGCACAGTTTTTCACCGCGCCCTTATTTGATGAGTTTTACGTCGACCGTGAGCGCAATGCCGTTCACTCTGAGTACCAATCGCGGATACAGGATGACTTTAGGCGCGGTTACGATGTGTACCGAAGTGTTATTAATCAATCTCATCCAGAAGCCAAATTTAATGTTGGTAATTTAACTACCTTAGCCGATAGGCCCGATGATAAGGTTCGAGAAGATTTATTAGCCTTCTATGATCAATATTATTCTGCAGAACAAATGGCGTTGGTAGTTTTGGGTAATTACCCTATCGACGTTATGCTTAAAATGGTTGATAATCGTTTTAATCAGGTCCCATTAAAGCAATCTAAAGTCGTGCCAGCCCAGCTAAATGAAGTGCTTTTTCTTGAAGGAGAATTACCCCTAGAAGTCATTTTTCAGCCAGTGAAAGAACTACGGCAAATGTCGATCAATTTTTCTGTGCCATCGATTGCTGATTTATATAAAGAAAAGCCGCTCGATTTTATTGCTTATATTTTAGGTCATGAAGGCGAGGGCAGCCTTCTTTCTTTACTCAAGAGGCGTGGTTTAGCAGAAAGCTTATCGGCAGGCGGTCGTGATAAAAATGATGGGACCGCCGCTTTTTATGTGACGGTTCAGTTGACTAAAAAAGGTGTTGAAGAAAGAGAGTTAGTACGCTCGCTAGTGTTTTATGTGATAGAGCAAATCAAGCAGAAAGGCGTTGAACCTTGGCGCTATGAAGAAAAAAAACGACTCTCTCAAACAGCATTTCGATTCAGAGAAAATGGGGCGGCAATTAATACGGTTAGAGGGCTTGCCAGTAATATGTTTAAGTATTCGGCTGTTGATGTTATCAGCGGTGACTATTTATTGGAACGGTACGACTCGGAACTCATAAAGCACTTTTTGGGGTTTTTATCACCTAACAACGCTTATCTCACGACAGTATTTCCAGAAGCAGAAACCAATCAGATCTCTGAGTATTATCAAACCCCTTACCGTGTGATTAAATTGTCTGTTGATGATCTAGAAAAAAAGACAGAAGCTTTATCTGCTGAGATCACCAAGACTTTTGCTCTTCCAGATGCCAACCCATTTATCCCCGAAGACCTTAAGCTCTTTGCTGTTGATCAATCATTAGTAGAGCCAAAGCTATTCAGCCAAATACATGCAGCTACTCCAAATGGCTTAAGTAATACAGGTAGCGCAAGTGGCTCAGGTAATAAAAATACTTTGGCTAATAAAGATATTTGGGTAAAGCAAGATACATCATACGGTACACCTCGGGTGAAAGCTCAATTTAGGCTACTGTCGCCCTTAATTTCGGGTAGATTAAAAGGTGCTGCTAAAGCCAGTCTATACGTCGATTTATTACAAGATCGTTTAAATGAATACAGTTACCCCGCTTTATTGGCTGGTGCCGCAGTGTCTGTCGCCGCGAATAATCGAGGCATAGATATTACCATTCAAGGTTTTCACGATCGCCTATACAAACTGATGAGCGTCTTAGTTGATGAAATTGAGCTGGCAACGTTTGAGACCGAACGGTTTGAACAATTAAAGTCGGATAAGCTAAGGCAGTGGCGTAACAATGCTAAAAAAACACCTTATCATCAACTCTACAACCAGCTTGCCGTCGATCTTTACAGTCCTTATTGGTCGGATAAAGCAAAAATAAATGCATTAGAGGCAGTGACCCTAGATGAGCTAATTCAATTTGCAAAGGAGTGGCGAGCGGGTGCTCAGGTCAAAGGGTTATTCTATGGTAGTTTCAATGAAGCGTGGCTGAAGGATTGGCAATCATCTATCAGTCGTTTGCGGCTTGAGGGTGAGCAAGCGATAGCACCCGTTAAGGTTGTCAGTTTAAAAGCTGAAGGGGTTAGAGGAGGGCAGCCGCAGAATGAAAGTGGCAAAACAGCTGCTCAATATGATGTTCGTGTGGCCGATCATAGTGATAAAGCGGTAGTGTTATACGTTCAAGGCTTTGATGATAGTTTGGAAAGCCAAGCTTCAATGCTTGTTTTACGACAGTTACTACAGTCGCCTTTTTATTCTTCTTTGCGAACCGAGCAACAGCTAGGCTACATCGTATTCTTGGGGAGTCTTCAGCTTAAAGAGGTTCCGGGTTCTGTTTTTGTGGTTCAATCGCCAAGCGCTAGTATAGATAAAATGCGTTCGGCTATTGAGACTTTCATCGTTGATTATTCAAATAAGCTTCCTGACAATATAACCGTTTACCAACAGGCGGTTATGACTCAATTATTGGAGATGCCCACGAGTTTGTCGGCAAGTGCGAATGATTATTGGAGCAATTTACTGCGTGGTAATATCTTTTTTAGCCGTCGGCAGGCACTCGCTTCCGCTGTTGAGGCGCTGTCTGCTGAGCAATTAAAGAATACCTACAGGAATGTTGTTCAAGATGCTTCAAAAGCCATCTGGGTATACAGCGATGAGCCCAAAAATGTTGGTAAGCAGGTGCCTTATAGCCCTACCAATAGTGTCTATTCTTACCCATAAAGACGAGGAGGCCGATGCAATTGTGGTTGCTATACTGAGGTGTATTGTGTGCAGATAATCGTCTCGGATTCTTTTTTGTAGTTAAACTACAGGGCGGCCTCTTCCGTATTATGCTTTTATTCAGGTAGGCATAGAGGAAAACAGATAAAAACTATAATAATAGCCCTTGTTTCCCCATAGTTAACTCGGTTTGATACAGGAGCCACTGCACAAAACTGGACAGTATTTCTATGTTATGTAAAAATACTACAATTTTAAGCGTGGTTTCATTTTAGAGTAAGATTTAATTAAGCAAGATTCTGTCAAGTATGAGCTTACAATTTAAGCATTTACTCTTTGGTGTTAATCAGTAGAGGCTAATTCTTATTTTAAGCTTGTTAATAAATTACCACTACATCAAAAGTGAAGCTCTAACCTACTCAACAATGTTTAGATCTATGTTCAACAACAAAACAATGTGCGGTAACAATCTGCACTCACATGTTGGTTAATTAAACCCGTCACCCACAGGCGATGGAGAGAGGAGAAAAAATGCACCACGATATTGAAACTCAAGAGTGGCTCGATGCACTCGCATCTCTAGTTAAGCACGCTGGCAAAGAGAAAGCGGCAGAAATACTCAGTGATCTTAGTGATCTTGCAATCAATCATGGCGTTGATATGCCATCAGCTATTCGAACCCCCTATGTCAACACCATCGATAAAAGCGATGAAAAAACGCGCGATGGTGATGCCGCGTTAGACAGACGTATTCGTTCTCTAGTTCGTTGGAATGCAATGGCAATGGTAATGAAAGCCAATGATAACGACGAAGGTTTGGGTGGACATATCGCCACTTTTGCATCAGCAGCAATCCTGTATGAGATCGGTTTTCAATATTTTTTCCACGCCGATGGCAATGGCCGTTTAGGCGATTTAATTTATTATCAGGGACATAGTTCGCCCGGTATGTATGCTCGCTCATACTTAGAGGGCCGTTTGACCGGTGAGCAAATGGACAATTTCCGTCGAGAAGTAGACGGTAAAGGCCTATCTTCTTATCCTCACCCTTGGTTAATGCCCGACTACTGGCAATTTCCAACCGTTTCAATGGGCTTAGGTCCAATTACGTCTATCTACCAAGCGCGTTATATGCGCTACATCACTGCTCGTGAATTAGTTGATAATAATCCTGATCGTAAAGTATGGGCTTTTTTAGGTGACGGTGAATGTGATGAGCCAGAGACCTTAGGTGCAATTTCCTTAGCTGCGCGCGAAAAGCTTGATAACTTAATTTTTGTGATCAACTGTAACCTTCAGCGTCTCGATGGCCCCGTACGCGGTAACGGTAAAATCGTTCAAGAGCTCGAAGGCGTTTTCCGCGGCGCTGGCTGGAATGTCATTAAAGTTATGTGGGGTAGTGGTTGGGATGAGCTGCTTACCAAAGATACTTCCGGCTTATTGATTAAACGCATGAACGAAGTCGTTGATGGCGAACTACAAGCCTGTAAAGCGCTTGGCGGGGCTTATACTCGTGAGCACTTCTTTGGTAAATACCCAGAGTTGTTAGAGCTGGTTAAACATATGAGCGATGAAGATATTTATCGCTTGCAACGTGGCGGTAACGACTCATCTAAAATCTATGCCGCTTATGCGCAAGCCGTGGCCACCAAAGGTCAGCCAACGGTTATTTTAGCGCAAACTGTAAAAGGATTTGGTATGGGTGCATCGGGTGAAGCGATTAATGATACCCACTCCGTTAAAAAACTGACTGCTGAAAGCCTCCAGCAGTTCCGCGATAACTTTGATTTGCCTTTTACCGACGACCAACTTAAAGAGCTTCCCTACTACCGACCAGCCGCAGACAGCCCTGAGATGCAATATTTACATGCTCAGCGTAAAAAGTTAGGTGGTTATTTGCCGGCACGTCGTGCTGAAGTAGAGCGTCTTGAACTTCCTGCTTTAGAAGCTTTTAAGTCTCAGTTGACCGGTACCGGTCAACGTGAAATTTCAACGACTATGGCGTTCGTGCGTATTTTGTCGACCCTGGTTAAAGATAAGAAAATGGGTAGCCGAGTGGTTCCTATTGTTCCCGATGAAGCGCGCACCTTTGGTATGGAAGGAATGTTCCGTCAGATCGGTATTTACGCCTCTGAAGGACAAAAATATGTTCCTTATGACTCTGCGCAAATCAGTTTCTATAAAGAAGATGAGAAGGGGCAAATTTTACAAGAAGGGATTAACGAAGCGGGTGCAATGTCATCATGGATTGCTGCTGCAACGTCTTACAGCACCAACGGTGTATCGACGATTCCTTTTTATATTTATTACTCAATGTTTGGCTTTCAGCGCATTGGTGATCTTGCCTGGTTGGCGGGTGATCAACAGGCGCGCGGTTTTTTAATCGGCGCCACTGCCGGGCGTACTAGTTTGAACGGCGAAGGCTTACAGCATGAAGATGGCCACAGCCATTTACTGGCAAACACCATTCCTAACTGTAAATCGTATGACCCTACGTACAATTATGAGCTGGCGGTGATTATTCAGGATGGTATGAAGCGCATGTATGCCGATGCTGAAAACTGTTTCTACTACGTTACCACCATGAATGAAAACTACTCCCATCCTGAAATGCCTAAGGGTGCTGAGGAAGGTATCATTAAAGGGTTGTATAAGTTACAGTCTGGCAAAAGTAAGAAAAAGCATCAGGTACAGCTTATGGGCGCCGGTACCATCTTGCGTGAAGTGGAAGCAGCCGCTGAAATTTTACGTAACGATTATGATGTTGCAGCGGACATTTGGAGTATGACTAGCGTCAATGAGCTTGCGCGTGATGGCCTGCGTGTTAACCGCCATAACCTGTTAAATCCAGCAGCCAAGAAACCACAAAAAGCGTATATCACCGAGCAGCTTGAAAAAGCTAAAGGCCCCGTCATTGCGGCAACGGACTATATGAAAGGCTACGTTGAACAGTTGCGCGATTTTATTCCAGCATCGTTTACTGTGTTGGGTACAGATGGTTTTGGCCGCAGCGATACTCGCGATAAGTTACGCCATTTTTTTGAAGTGAATCGCTACTATGTTGTGGTTGCTTCATTAAAAGCACTGGCAGACCAAGGTGACATCAAGGTTGATGTCGTAACAAAAGCAATTAAAGATTTCGGTTTGGATCCTAAAAAACCCGATCCAATGACTGTTTAGTCTCGACCCCTAAAAAGTCTTCCATGACGTTTTAGGGGTCGAAGAAAAAGGTTGGCGCAAATATATGAATTTACTGACCTTTTTCTTCTCGCATTGACCACTACGGAAGGTGCAAATGCACGTGATGCAGGAGCCGGAACGTGCCCATGGCTAGGACGTGGGTTTAAGCTTTTGTATATATTGCTTTATTCGTTAAATTTGATTAAATAAAGAAGTTGGGTCAATACTCCCGACGTATTAAGAGGAATTACTTATAGTGGCTACGCAAACTGTTTCTGTTCCCGATATTGGCGGCGCCGAAGGCGCTGAAATTATTGAAATCTCTGTCGCTGTAGGCGACATTATCGAAGAGGGGCAAGATATTGTTACCCTCGAAACTGATAAAGCGTCCATGGATGTTCCTACATCCTTAGGCGGTAAAGTGACTGCGCTAAAAATCAGTATTGGCGATAAAGTATCAGAGGGTGATGTCCTGTTAGAAGTCGAAGCTGAAGGTGCAGCGCCAAGTGCTGTTGTTCCTGAAAATCCAGCCGAGCTTTTAGTGGTGGCGCCTCCTACTTCAAGTACGTCTGGTAGTGAAGTCGTAGTAACGGTTCCCGATGGCGCCGAAGGGGCTGAAGTTATTGAACTGTGTGTTGTAGAGGGCGACACCGTTGAAGAGGGTGACTCATTGGTCGTTCTTGAAACTGATAAGGCGTCAATGGAAGTGCCTGCCCCACAAGCCGGTAAAGTTGTTCGCTTTATCGTTGAGCAAGGCGATCAAACGGTTGAAGGCGGTGCTATTCTGGTCTTATCTGTTGCGGGTAGTTCTTCAGCAGTAGATAGCGCTCCTGCTACGCCAGTGGCAACTTCTCAAGTATTGATGGGTTCATCAGAAGAAATAGTTATTGTTCCCGAAGGCGCTGAAGGTGCTGAAGTCATTGAGGTGATGGTGTCTGTAGGTGATGACGTTGCCGAAGGCGATTCTCTTATTGTGCTCGAAACCGATAAGGCCTCTATGGAAGTTCCTGCGCTTAAAGCAGGTAAAGTTGTAAGCCTTGCGGTTAAACAAGGCGACAAAACTGTTGAGGGTGGTACCATTTTGATCTTGGCTGTCGAGGACGCCACACCAACACCCGTGTCTAAGCAATCTCCAGTAGTACCGACTTCGGCTCCAGTAAAAGCAGGCGAGTTAGCAGTGATTTCGGCAAGTCAATCGAACGACGTTTATGCCGGACCTGCGGTTCGTAAATTAGCCCGCGAAATGGGTGTCGACTTAACTCAAGTGAGCGGTACTAACGATCGCAGTCGTATTAGCAAAGATGACGTTAAAGGTTATGTTAAGCAAGTCATGATTGGACAAAAAGCAGCTCCTGCTGCCAGCAGTTCAGTGGCAGGTGGCTCTGGTATCCCAGCGATTCCGCCCGTCGATTTCTCTCAGTTTGGCGAAATCGACATGCTGCCAATGAGTAAAATCAAAAGGTTGACTGCAGCGAGTATGTCGCGTAACTGGTTGAATATTCCTCATGTAACTCAGTTTGATGATGCCGATATCACCGATTTGGAAGACTTTCGTAAAGGCCTTAAAGCCGAAGCAGAAAAGCGTGGTGTGAAATTAACGCCGTTACCCTTCTTGCTTAAAGCCTGTGCAGCGGCCTTAGTTGCTGAGCCGAGTTTTAATGTGTCAATGCACCACGATGGCGAACATATTGTACAGAAAAAATATGTGAATATCGGCGTTGCGGTCGACTCTCCCGTTGGTTTAGTCGTTCCTGTTATTCGCGATGTAGATAAAAAAGGTTTGTGGGAGCTCGCTGCCGAATTTATGCAAATTATCGATAAAGCGCGTAACGGTAAGCTAGGGCCCAAAGATATGCAGGGCGGTTGCTTCACCATTTCTAGCTTGGGTGCCATGGGTGGCCAGGGTTTTACTCCGATCGTGAATGCACCAGAAGTGGCTATCTTAGGTGTCTCTAAGGCAGAGATAAAACCGAAGTGGAATGGCAGCGAATTTGTTCCTCGCAATATGCTACCGCTTTGCTTGTCCTACGATCATCGCGCCGTTAATGGTGGTGATGCAGGTCGATTCTTTAGTTACCTTAATAGCGTTATTAGCGATGTAAGGCGGCTATTGCTCTAATCCTAGGATTGTTGTTCTTATAAGCAATAAGTTTGCTATAATATGTCAAGGCGAGACTTCAATTAGAGGTCTCGCCTTTTTGTTTAAGCGCTTTTCATCTCTATTCTGATTTTATTTATTTCATACTTTAATAGGCCCGTTTACTGACTATGTTTTCCCTAATCACCAACAATACCTACAACGTTAAAAACGATGTTCTCTCCGGCATTACAGTCGCGCTGGCATTAGTGCCAGAAGCAGTTGCTTTTGCTTTCGTCGCGGGTGTTGAGCCGATGGTAGGTTTGTATGCTGCCTTTATGATGGGCTTATTAACGAGTGTTTTTGGTGGGCGACCGGGTATGATTTCGGGCGCCACAGGCGCGACGGCAGTGGTTATGGTGTCGTTGGTTGCCATTCATGGAGTCGAATATCTATTTGCCGCAGTTGTGTTGGCGGGTGTCATTCAGATAATAGCCGGCCTTTTCAAATTGGGTAAATATATTCGCATTGTTCCGCATCCGGTAATGTTGGGCTTTGTTAATGGTTTAGCGATTGTGATTTTTCTAGCGCAGTTAGAGCAATTTAAAATCACCGATAATGTCACCGGTACCTCTGAGTGGATGCAGGGCAGCGGTTTGTACATTATGGGCGCATTAATTCTGGCTACCATGCTGATTGTTCACTTTTTACCAAAATTGACTACCGCTATTCCCGCTGGTTTAGTGGCCATTGTTGCTGTGACCTTGGTTGTTATCGGTTTTGATTTAGAAGCCCGCACAGTAATCGATTTTGTAAGGGGCATGCTACCAGCAGAAGAAGCAGCGACCGCGAGTTTAAAAGGTGATTTACCTAGTTTTGCTATACCTGCAGTTCCTTTTACTATTGAAACCTTAAAAATTATTTTTCCTTACGCCATTATTATTGCGGCAATTGGTTTAATAGAATCGTTATTAACACTAACACTTATCGATGAAATTACTAACACGCGTGGACGCGGCAATAGAGAATGTATCGGTCAGGGTATCGCTAATACCACCAATGGTTTCTTTGGCGGTATGGGTGGTTGTGCCATGATCGGTCAAAGTATGATTAACATTAACTCGGGTGGCCGAGGGCGGTTATCGGGCATTACTGCCGCTGTTGTCTTATTGATCTTTATTTTATTTGGATCTTCGTTTCTAGAAATTATTCCCTTAGCAGCACTGGTGGGAATTATGTTTATGGTCGTATTGGGAACATTTGAGTGGTCAACATTACGATTGTTAGGAAAGATCCCCGCAACTGATATGTTTATTGTTGTGTTGGTTTCTGCCGTCACAGTTGTATTTGATTTGGCGATTGCTGTCATCGTCGGCGTTATCGTTTCTGCTCTCGTGTTTGCATGGAAGCATGCTCAGCATATTCTAGTGGATACTTATATCGACGAAAATGGCCAGAAAGTCTACGATTTACGCGGCCCTATTTTCTTCGGTTCAATAGCCAACTTTAAAGAGTTATTCGATCCTAAAAATGATCCCAAACACGTTGTGATTGAATTTAAGCGTTCACGCGTTAGCGATCATTCCGGTATCGAAGCGTTGGACTCACTAGCTGAAAAGTATCAACAAGAAGGTAAAACCCTCCACCTAAGACACCTAAGTCCCGAATGCAGGAAGTTGTTGAAAAAAGCGGGTAATTTATGTGAGGTGAACGTGTTAGAAGATCCAGATTATTATGTGGTTACGGATGAGCTGGGGTAGTATATTTAGAGAGATATAAATTTTTTTGATAGGGGCTAATTTTTTCGGCTAAAAAGTTATTGTCTTCTTTATATCTCTATTATCTACAGCTCCAAATACAAAAATGACGTATAAGAGAGTTATGCGGCTATCTTTAGTTATTACCAATGCGTACGTTTATAAATGATTGTTAGTCAATAAAGCGGCGTCATTATAAAATCAGTTTTATTCTAGAAAAGTGGTAGGTGATTTTCGGTTGAAAACTCTGCTTATGTGACGTGCTTCTCGTTTTTATATGGCGATTAGTGCTGTCGGTTTTTATAAAGTTGGTCACATATTGACGCTTCAATAAGAGTAGAATAGTCCGCTCAAAATGGATTCAATTACAAGGATGCTGCTCAATGTTTTTCTCTGCATCCCCCCATATGACTGTTCAATTTGGCTCAAGCCAGCGGCACGCTGCAAGAAAAATTTACTATCGGGTAGTGGAGCCCCTATTGTTGTTTAACCTTGTCAGCTGTTGAGTGTTCAACGGCTGAAGGTTTTATATGCTTCGAATATTTTGGAATGTGTGGCCTGATAGATAAGGAACCTCTGAATAAGTCTGAGTGAAATTTTCGGTGAGATAAAATGAGGGTGTTTGAGGCGAATATTGAAGGTGGTAGTGTGCTATTGGCGAAGTATACAACGAAAAACATACTTGTTTTAGCCAGCGAAAAATCACGCATGACTTGTTCAGAGGCCCCATAAATATTAGTGATTAACATGATTTTTAACGGATAGAATGTGCTGCACATAGAGGAGCTATGATATTAAAAGCTATGACTTTGCTGTTTTTAAAGAGGTTTTCCTACAGTTCTATTTTTTAATCAATCCCTTATTTTAATAAGCGTGTTTATTGTTTTTGATCTTATCGCTGTCTATTATTAGCTGCGGTGGCGGTGGCGACCCTGAGTCCGACCCCGACCCTCAAGTTGAAGTTGACCCGAACGCGAACCCTGAAGTCGAAACCCCTACCTTAACATTGGGGGCTCCTTCACCTGACACTGTGGTTACTCCTCCTTCTAATGTGATGACCCAGGTGACATTTTTATCGGTGGTTAGTGGCGCCATTTATCCCGAAACATTATCTCTAGATGAGCTTGATAGCACTGGGAATGTTTTGAATTTCGATATTGCTCAGCTTAGGGATAATTGTTGATGTATACCGCGGAGATCGTGTTTATGCGGGTACATTGATGGCTTCTGGTAATGCTTCCGTTGAATAACTTTATCAGGCTCGCGTTCAAAACTCTAGAGAAGAGGTTGTTTCCGGTAATAGTACTTTTTGGGTGAGCGATTGCCCTGCTAGCATGCGCCCTTCAAGTGCTCAACAGGCGGTTGCAGATAGTTGTAGCGGTGTATTTATCTTTGCCAACGAAGTCATGATTACTGCAGCAGATGGCATTCTCCCAGATTTAGACCGTATTAACCCAATTGCAGCAGATGTTAATGGTGGTGTTGTGGACTGTATTCCTTTTTTGAAT
>JBLHWO010000086.1:0-14596 GCA_047629215.1 Cellvibrionaceae bacterium
CAAAATTTTTGCGCTCTTTGAGTGTCGTGCTTGAACAGTTCAAGCAAAGTGCTGTTCTTTACAATGTCGAATTGCTTAAGTAATTGCTTGTCCAAATTGGCCTCTAGCGTTTATTCATAATGCGAATAATGTTTACGGTTTTGTTGTGACTATTGGCTTTAGTGATTGCGCCCAACTGAAAAGTCAGCCAATTCAATTAAAGCTTGTTTATAATTTGATCCCCCTAGGGATTGGAGCGCTTGTTTTGCTTTTTCAACATGATGCTCAGCTTTTTCTCTAGTGTATTCAATAGCACCTGTTGATTGAATAATGGCAATAATCTTGTCGAGCGTTTCAGGGTCATTGCGTCGCTCTTCAGACTGGATCGTTTCTACAATTAGGCGCTCATCATCCATGTTGGCTGTTTGCATCGCCTGTATAAGCGGTAAAGTAGGCTTGCCTTCCGCGAGATCATCACCGACATTTTTACCTAGCGCATCACTTGAGCCAGTATAGTCTAAAGCGTCATCGATCAATTGAAACGCCATGCCTAAGTGAAATCCATATTGCTTCAATTGTTCTCGTAGCCCATTATTAGCTTCGCCAATAACCGCTGCTGTTTCGCAGGCGGCCTCAAACAGTACCGCCGTCTTTTTGTGGATCACCGAAAAATACTTGTCCTCTGATAGGGATGAGTCGCCAGCATTGATTAACTGCTGTACTTCACCTTCGGCAATGGTGTTCGTGGTGTTTGACAGAATAGACATAACATCCATATTGCCAATCGCTACCATCATCTGGAATGCTCTAGAGTAAAGAAAGTCACCCACGAGCACGCTAGGCGCATTGCCCCACTTTGAATTGGCGGTTGCTCTACCTCGACGCATGTCTGACATATCGACTACATCATCGTGCAGTAATGTTGCAGAATGAATAAACTCGATAATAGCGGCTAGAGTGTGTTGTTGATTGCCTTGATAATTGAGCGCTTTAGCCATTAACAGTACTAGCAGCGGTCGTAAGCGCTTACCACCAGCTTCGATGAGGTAGTGGCCTATCTCTTCGACTAGGCCAACATCAGAATGAACTTGTTTTAGAATGAGTTGGTTGACGGCTTCGAAATCGTCGGCAACCGCTTGATGAAATGGGGTCTGTTGATGTTTCATTCTGATCTCTGTTAGGTCTAAATCAGCGCTATTCGGTGTTGCCTGCAAGGACGCAGGTAAGGGGTGTGAGCAGGATGCGCTAAGCTTCGCCCGTCGTTTATTTGGAATGACCAAACCTCTCTCCTCGCGCCTTGATTATCGCTTTTTTAAGCTCCAGTAGAGCCCAGAATGAAACACTGCCAGGCTCTAGCATAAAGCGCGGGTTATTATATGGTCAATGAGTTTAGGTTTGTCTTAAGGGATCTGGATAAGTCTAGGTTAAATAAGATCACCTTACTTTGAGGCGAAGCTCGAAGGTAACGCTACCGCTCCTTACCTATATCCCTAGCAATAGCTCACGCCCCTTACCGACATCCATGTAGGCAAAGCTTCCGCTCCTGCTCACGCCCCTTACCGACATCCATGTAGGCAAAGCAAAAGCATGTGATTTTAACCGGCGAAATCTAATTCAGGGCATGTTCAGAGGTTTCTCACAGGGCGAGATGCTAGGCAGACTAGCCCAGTGTGTCAAGCGGCTTTCAGAACAGGCTTGTCTATGTAAATATTGATTGCGTAGAGGTTTTATTTCGCGTAAAATTTGCAGCCTCGATTTTATTGTTGTTCGTTGGTGATTTGTCCAGTTGGGCATTAGATTATGCCGACGAACTTTGTTTTGAGTTCAATAGATAGTTAAACACGGCACGAGTTTAAAATGTATTACGTAAGGGTTATTTAACAGCGTTCTTTACAATACTACTTAAGTGACGTCCATAAAGTATCTTTTTAGTCCTAAAAGATTTAAACCCTGAAGGTTTGAGGCTTAAGGCTTTTCTTACAGAATGGAGCAACCCATGTACGCAGTAATTAAAACCGGTGGTAAACAACACCGTGTAACTGAGGGCGAAACCCTCAAAATTGAAAAAATTGAAGCCGCTACTGGCGAAACAGTTCAATTTGACGAAGTATTAATGATTGCCTCTGGCGATGAGTTTAGTATTGGTGCACCTGTTGTGACCGGCGCAGCGGTTAAAGCTGAAGTTGTGAGCCATGGTCGTGCAGCAAAAGTGCGTATCATCAAGTTTCGTCGTCGTAAGCATTCGATGACTCGCCAAGGCCATCGTCAGTGGTTCACAGAAATTAAGATTACTGATATCTTAGCGGCTGGCGCTAAGCCCGCTGCCAAAGATAAAAACGCGGCTGCACCAACAGCAGAAGCCGAAAAAACAACAGCACCTGAAAAGGCAGCCGTTGGCGATGATTTAACAAAAATTTCAGGCCTAGGCCCAGTTTTAGTTAAGAAGTTATCAGAAAATGGTATCACTACATTCGCACAAATCGCAGCATGGTCTGCAGACGATATTGTTGAATTTGACGATAGACTAAATTTTAATGGCCGTATCGAGCGTGATGATTGGATCGCTCAGGCTACAGAATTCATGAAAGGGGAGTAATGATTCATGGCGCATAAGAAAGCTGGTGGTAGTACTAACAACGGTCGCGATTCCGAAAGTAAACGCTTAGGGGTTAAGTGTTTTGGCGGGCAGGCGGTCATAGCAGGTAACATTATTATCCGTCAGCGTGGCACTAAAGTGCACCCAGGCGTAAATGTTGGCATTGGTAAAGACCATACCATCTTCGCTAAATCTGAAGGTGTAGTAAAATTCGAAGTGAAAGGGCCAAAAAATCGTCAATTCGTTAGCGTAGTTTCTGCTTAACAAAACGGTTTTTTAACTAATTTAAAAAAGCCCTGTCAGTTGTTCTGACAGGGCTTTTTTATGCCCTCCAAGGATGTAGGGTGCATCAAAAATACAGGAGCAATTTTTGAGTGGGCAGGATGTACGGGCCGATAATTGCTCTTGCATAATCGGCACTTCCGCCTTCCATGGCGGTCGTATCCTTTGGGCGCACGGATGTGCGGGAGTAGGGTATGCAATAATGGCGCTTTGTAGTAAATCCCCCTTCATATTAAATGAAACATATTTAACAAATAGACAAAAACATGAAATTTGTAGACGAAGCAAAAATTTCAATTTATGCCGGCAATGGTGGTAATGGTTGCCTTAGTTTTCGGCGTGAAAAATATATTCCCAGAGGCGGCCCCGATGGCGGTGATGGCGGTGATGGAGGCAGTATTTATATCGAGGGTGATGATGATTTAAATACTCTGATTGACTATCGTTTCCAGCCAAAGTATCGCGCCCAAAATGGTGCGTCGGGTAAAGGAAAAAGTTGTACTGGCGCTAAAGGTGATGACTTAGTATTGAAAGTGCCGGTCGGCACCTCTATTCATGATTTAGAAACCGAAGAATTGTTGGGGGATATAACAGCCGATGGCCAACAATTACTAATAGCGCAAGGTGGTTTTCATGGTCTTGGTAATATACGTTACAAATCCAGTGTCAATCGCGCGCCGAGGCAAACCTCTACAGGTTCCGATGGCGAGCACAGAGAAATAAAGCTCGAGTTGAAAGTCTTAGCCGATATTGGCTTGTTAGGCTTGCCTAATGCCGGTAAATCAACATTTATTCGAGCGGTATCGTCGGCAAAACCAAAAGTGGCGGACTATCCATTTACCACTCTGGTGCCGAATCTTGGTGTAGTGAAAGTGCAAGATCACCGTAGCTTTGTGGTAGCTGATATTCCTGGTCTGATTGGGGGCGCGTCAGAAGGTGCTGGTTTAGGTATTCGCTTCCTAAAACACTTAACCCGTTGCCGTATTTTATTGCACCTCGTTGATGTGGCTCCGCTTGACGGTGCTGATCCTGTAGAGAATATGCGTAGCATTACCGAAGAGCTACAAAAATTTAGCCCAACGCTGGCGCAGCGAGAAATTTGGTTAGTGTTGAACAAAGTAGACATGTTGTCAGAAGATGAAGTTGAGGCCCGCTGCAAAGAGTTAGTGAAAACCTTGGAGTGGAAAGGTAAAGTCTTTTCGATGGCAGCGATTAGCCAACGGGGAACAATGCTTATTTGCCAGAATCTAATGGAAAGATTAGAAGCAATTAAAGTCTCTGAAACCGCTGATCCGGATTTAATCGATGCCGAATTATCAGAGCAACGAAAGATGCAAGCCGAAGCAAGAGAGCGAATAGACGAGTTGCGTCAGCGTCATCACGAACAACGCTTATTAGCCAAGGGTAAAACAGTTGACGAAAATGATGACGACTGGGGCGATGATGATTATGATATAGAAGTAGAATATAAAGAATAGAAAATAGCTATTTAAGTTGAATAAGCCTTATCTTGCGGCTAGTAGTTTGCCGCTATTAACTAAATAACGTGAGTTTCCTGTGACGCTTTTAACATCACAAAAAATAACGCAGCGCCAAAAAATAGCCCAGGCTCGCCGTTGGGTCATAAAAATTGGAAGTTCATTGCTGACCAATGATGGCCGTGGGCTCGATACCAATGCTATTCAGCAATGGGTTGAGCAGATGGCACAGTTGCGTGCTAATGGAATTGATATCGTTTTAGTCTCTTCTGGAGCCGTGGCGGCGGGCATGACGCGTTTAGGTTGGACTCAACGACCATCATCAACGCATGAATTACAAGCGGCAGCAGCGGTTGGTCAAATGGGTTTAATACAAACCTACGAGCAAGCATTTCAGAAATACGATTTACAGACGGCGCAAGTGCTGGTTGATCACGATGATCTTTCTAATCGCGAGCGCTACTTAAATGCGCGCGCGACCTTAAAAACATTATTGAAGTTGGGCGTCATTCCTGTTGTTAATGAAAATGACACGGTTGTTACCGATGAAATTCGTTTCGGCGATAACGATACCTTGGCCGCACTAGTGGCCAATTTAATTGAGGCCGAGGTATTAGTGCTACTCACTGATCAAGAGGGTTTATATACCGCTGATCCTCGCTATCAAAAAGATGCCGAGTTAATTAACGACGTTTCTGCATCCGAATCCTCGCTTGATTCAATGGTCAGTGGCGGGGGTAGTTTAGGGCGCGGTGGTATGATTACCAAGCTGCGAGCCGCTCGTTTGGCAGCGCGGTCAGGAACCCCAACGATTATTGTTGGCGGTAAGATCGAAAATGTTATACAAGAATTAGCTAAGGGTAAAGTAATTGGTACCTTGTTACTGGCCGACCAACAGCCTCAAGCAGCGCGTAAACGCTGGTTAGCGGGTCAGTTACAATCGCGAGGCGAGCTCATTCTAGATGATGGCGCGGTTCGTGTGCTTAAACAATCGGGTCGCAGTTTATTGTCGGTTGGAATTAAAACCATAAAAGGGCACTTTACTCGTGGTGATTTGGTGATTTGTAAAGATAGCACCGGAAATGAAATTGCACGAGGTTTAGTAAACTATAACTATCTCGAAGCAGAAAAAATAAAAGGTGAATCAAGCGAGTCTATCGAAACCTTGCTTGGTTATAAGAATGAAGAAGAAATGATCCACCGAGATAATTTAGTCTTAGTTTGATCATTCCTTTTAGCTAGATAAATATCCAATAAACAGTCGATAGTGATTGATCAGTATGAGCATCATTAAGAAACACATCCTTGCGATGTCAGCTTATAAACCACCTTTGGATGGTCGTAATCCAAAGGTGCATATGTTACTGGATTTTAATGAGCGTACTATTCCGGTAAGTGATGCGCTGGTTAAGGCGTTAAATGATTATATTGCAGATGGTCGCTTGCAACAGTACCCTGCCTATGGCGACATTGTTCAGCGTTTGTCAAGGTACGCTGGTGTGAAGCCAGAGCAGCTGATGATTACCAATGGTTCCGATCAAGGAATAGACTTGGTATTTCGAGCCGTGGTCAAAAGCGATGCAGAAGCGATTATTCCTGCACCTTCATTTGCAATGTATACCCAATGCGCAAAAGTAGAAGCAATGAAACTGATCGAGCCAGTTTATACCAAAGCGAATGGCTATCCTCTGCAAGGCGTGCTCGATTCTATTACACCGAATACGGCTATTATTGTTGTATCAAACCCAAACAATCCCTGCGGAACTATTGTTTCCGAAGAGGTGATTACTCAGATTGCTAATGCAGCACCACACGCCGCTATTTTAGTTGACGAGTGTTATTACGAATACAGTCGTAAAACCATTGTTGCATCACTAGCGGATTTACCTAATCTGTTTATAACGCGTACCTTTTCAAAAACCTGGGGTATTCCTTCCTTACGTTTTGGTTATTTGATGGCAGCTCCCGAGTACATTCGCGCTTTATGTAATATACGTGGGCCTTATGATATAAATCAGCTTGCCATTGTTGCTGCTGAAGCCGCACTAGATAATCCTGATTATACTGAGCGTTATGTAAAAGAGGTGATGCAAGCAGCGAAGCCATTATTGGAAAAATGGCTAGCTCAAAATAACATTGATTTTTGGCCAAGTTCGGCAAATTATATTTGGGTGTTTCCAAAAAATGCAGAGTTAGTCAATCAATACTTAAGTGAGAATGGGGTTTTGGTTCGCCCAAAACCGTACGCAGGGGAAATGGGTTTACGTATTACAGTGGGAACACTTGAGCAAACTCAGAAGTTAATCGATCTATTAAATGAAAGTGCTAAGTGAGCCTACTTAAGGCCCCCCACTTATTCTTAGCCAGCACTCTTGTATAGCTCCGTTGCCCTCAAACCTATTATTGAATGTAACTAAGTCCTGAGCGAAGCAGCTTTACCTGCTCGGGGAAATTGATCTCATCAGAATGTTCAGGTTTGAGCTTGCCGAGATGAAACCATGTGCCACTTAGAAAATGGATTTTATAACCTCTTTTTTTTCTAATGTGTTGGTGTCCACAAATCCCCAGTTCATTGCTTGCCTCTGCTGAATGTTCATAGCGCTATCCATTTATTCTAGATACGGCATATGGCGCGAAAAGTCTGTGCAGGCTTTCGTGATTCAACTGCAGTATCTAGGTTTATCTAACATTGCACTTTTCAATACTTAC
The DNA here is from genome assembly GCA_047629215.1 of Cellvibrionaceae bacterium. Taxonomy (GTDB): domain Bacteria; phylum Pseudomonadota; class Gammaproteobacteria; order Pseudomonadales; family Cellvibrionaceae; genus CANLBN01. The sequence continues at coordinate 7,045 of JBLHWO010000086.1, forward strand.
ACCTTAGCTCTAGGTCCCTTGTATAGCAGATCTACCACAATAGGTGTGCGAAAAGAGAGCTGATAGCTTTTTGACCACCTTAGCCAGCTAATAGACTGGTAGTGATAGAGCGTTCTATATTTTGGTTGCGGTCATTGCCAATTGATTTAATGTACTGAAGCCCGCTACGGAGCAAGGAAAGTTGATCGGGAAACTCGATGCCCTTAGAGCTTAAGGGTTTTAAACGCTTAGGGTGAAGCCAGGTCCCGCCGGCTAAATGGATCTCGTAGCCAGATTGCAGCTCACAGAGAATATTGTGCGTGGTAAATTGCCAGTTCATGGTAGTCGTCCTCCTTTTATTTAAGGCAAATGAGATGTCTCTTTTATATTTTGCTTAGTATGGATCGTAGTGTAATTAAATTAGACAAAGCGCGAAATCACTAGTATTAGTTAGCGAGGAGTAGGGATAAGTGCATCTTGAAAAATAAAGTGGCGAGGAATAAAAAATACGGCTCTGTGATAACAGTAGCCGTGAAAAGAGCAGGTTAAAACTAAATGTTCAAAAAATAACGATGAACTTAAGCTGCAGTGGTATTGATGTGATTATATGGTTCAATATGCTTATGATTGCCAATACCAATCGATTTAATATGTTGTAGGCCTTTACGTAGCAGCTTTAATTGTATTGAAAAGCTCATATTTTCCGGTGCTTTTGGTCTTAATCTTTTTGGGTGGAACCAAGTCCCACCTTCAAGGTGAATTGCATACCCTGAATCGCTATCGCGTAGCGTATTTAAATCGGCAAATCGCCACTTCATAACATTCCCCAAGTTGATTGCTAATGGCAATCTAATGTTTATGGTCAAAGACTGTGTGATTTAACACAGTGCTATTTAAAACCGTAGGCAATTATATTTTTTATGGCCAATCCTGATTTATTATAATGGTAAACGATTTTCTTAAATGAATGTGCGATCTCTGTCGCAAGGATTTAATATTTATATTGATATTAAATTCTTTTTTCAAAATATGATAAGTCCATCACAACTTAAAAGTTAAAGTATATATCTGTATTTGTTATCTGAAATCAAATTATGCTGGAAGTTGGTTGTATACAAGTTATCGATAGTGAGAGCTATATCTAAGCGTTTTATTTCTTAAATATAGGCGCCGGAAAAATAATGCAGAGAGTATGAAGATAGTATGAAAAGTGCTGCTCATAATGAGTGTAAAAATAACGTGTAATTAAACGCCACTTCTAGCAAGAGCTTGTAGCATGGATTGTAGGTAAGGGGCGTGACCGGTTCCTACTGCGGCAGAACCTGCATACATGACATTCGTCTCAATAAGCTAGAGCGGAAACTGTCGTGATTCAACTGCATTTTTTAGGGTAACGGATAGAAAAGCAAAATTAATAGATAGTGTGTACGTTAGATCGGTTAAAACTCAGTTTAACCAAACTTAGAAACAAACTGGCTGAATAGCGATCAGCAGTCTATAATATATGATATAAAGTTAATTTTTAAGGATATAAACGATGCCTTCTATACCGAATAGTTATAAAAAGCCTGTCACTATAGGCTCTTCACTTGAAGTGCGTGGTGATGAACAGGATAAATTCTGGTTTCGTAGCGACCGCTTCTTTAATGCCGATAACCAATGGTATTTTACAACAAGAGAAAACCGCGATGTAGGACCTTACTTCTCCCGTGAAGAAGCCGAGCATGGCCTAGAGTTATTTATCGATTGTGTTGAAAAGCAGCAGGCTGGAGTGGAATATGCTGTTTCTATTGCACAACATGGTGATTGGGCCGTGGCGATGTTTCACTGAATAAGCTGTTGTTTTAGTAGTAAAAGATGCCAGAGTTTTTTTTTGATCTGGCCGAAGAATAAAAAACTCTTCCAACATCTTTATACTCGCTGTCTATTTTCTGTCATATCAAACTAAGGGCAATCCCCTTTTATTACTGCCTTTAATATTATAGCCTTTTATTGTTTGATGTCTGCTCGGCCCATAAATTTACGCTCTTCAACGTTGACTTTAATCTTATCGCCGTTAGCAATATGTTCCGGCACCTGAAGAGTCAGCCCTGTTGATAGCAGTGCAGGCTTGGTTCTTGAGGTTGCAGAAGCCCCTTTGATGGATGGATCTGTTTCCGTAACCTCAAGCTCTACGCTAGTGGGGAGATCAAGTGCGACGGGTAAGTCGTTAACTACTACGACATTGACTCCTTCCGTTGCCTCATTAATAAAAAGAATCTCATCGGCAATAGTGTCTTTGTTTAAATTGTATGGTGTGTAATCTACTGTATCTAAAAATACATATTCATCGCCATCAACATAGGAAAACATGGCAGATTTGCGAACGAGGTCAGCAAGGTTCAGCATGTCAGAATCCTTAAATGTCTCGTCAATCTTGCTTCCAGTCACCACATCGTACATGCGCATACGGTAAATACTACCACCCGCTCGACCTTGCGGAACAGAGCGTTCAATATCCCTGACGATGTAGGTTTTCCCGTTATAATCGATAGCGTTGTTCTTTTTAACGTCACTGGCTTTTGGCATTTTCTTGTCCTGAAATAAAACGTGAGTTATTGCGTACATTGATCAATGGTGCTGATTCTATAGTGAGTTGGGAAAAAAGAAAAATCTTAGTTCATAGTATGCAGCGTGAGGTGGTTAAGTGATATCGGGGTTTAAATCATCAGGTAGTTAGGCAAGCCGGAGGTGCGTGGTAGATATAACGTTAACTGTTTTTATGTTAGATCATAAAGTTAATTATTCTTCTTATTTTAAAATCTGAATTATCGACTCATAGATTTATCAGTTGCATATTAAAACCTTATTATAATCAATAGGATAGCGTAATTGTTGCCTGTCTTTATTTTGTCGCATCGAAATAAGTGTGACGTGTGTCACAAAGTGCTGGTCAAATATTGTCCGATGAGTTAATGTGATATCTTGTTTTACTGTGAGTGTTTCTATGAGTCTTACTGTACGGTATTGAACTATAACGATATTTAAGAGGTCCGTAGGATGATAAAACGTAACAATGACAAACCGCCAAGCGATACGCCTAGTCAGATAAGGCGAGGGGAGGAAAATAAATTTTGGTTTCGAAGTGACCGCTTTATTGTAGTCGATGCGCAGTGGTATTTCATTACGCGAGAAGATCGTGAGGTAGGTCCTTTTTGCGGCAGAAAAGATGTCGAGCACGGCCTAGGGTTATTTGTTGATAGTATTGAAAAGCGGAAAACGGACGTGAGTAGCGCCATTAATATTGCAAAAAAAGGTGAATGGGCTGTGACTCTGTTTCAGTAAGATAAGGTGTGTTTTCAGTATTAAAAAGTACCGGAGGGCTTTAAATTCGACTGGGTCGATGAATAAAAAGCCGCTCCAATACCTTTAGATCTTTGATGTTGAGCCTTCCTTATATTAGTTTTCCGCTCACGTTAACTATTTACGTGAATGTTACTTCATCTACGCCCGTTGCTTGTGACTCACTTTTATCGACCTTAGCAACAATTTCCTCCACCGACAAACTCTCCATACTGATACCGCCTAATCCAAGTAGTAAATTATCGATGAGAGCCGATAGCTCTATAGTCATGACCGAGAATTCGAGGTCAAATTGTTCAGCGCTATCTTCGCTATCAGCTTCAGCGGCTTTTTCTTGAATCTCATCCGCAAAACGTAAACGTTTAATCGCCAATTGATCGTCGAGAATAAAGTCTACACCTTGCAACCAATTAAGGGCTAACTTGGTGACAATCATCCCTGTTTTTAAATGGCTAATGATTTCAGTAGATTTTAGGTCTTGATATTTACAGCGAATAACACTGCTTGATTCTTTTGGGTCGGCTAATTCACATTCTTCACCCAGTTCAAACTGCTGGGGTGCTGTGGCGTCCATTACCCATTGGGTCATCGCTTGGTGGGGTAGCTGCTTGCTCACTAGAGGGATAACCGGCAAGCTGCCAATGGATTCACGCAAAGCCGTTAAGAGCTCTTCTGCTTTATTGGCAGATGCCGAATTGATAACGATATAGCCTTTTTCGGGTGAAATGTAGGCAAATTGCAAGCTAGAGCGAGTGAATGCCCTAGGTAATAAGGCCATAACGACATCGTCTTTTAAGTTTTGCCGTTCTTTGCGGTATAGGGAGCGCCCCTCTGCCGCGCTAATTTCCGCTACCCGTTCATCAAGGGCCTCGTTAATAACGGCGGCAGGTAACACCTTCTCTTGCTTCTTAGCGCATATCATCAAGCAGCCTTGACTAGCGTGAACTAAATTCTCATCGCTCCCATTTTTAGGTTGTGATGGTGACACCCAGCCATAACGGGAAACGTCTTGACTGTTGCAGGGTGTAAAGGTGTTCTCGCTTAGCGCTTCGTTTAAGCTGCTGGCATTTAGGGTGAAGGGATGGGTAAAACGGTATATTCTAATATTTTTAAACCACATAACAACAACTTAATAATCAATAATTGATTAATTAGGATAACGTAACTGCGGCTGAGATAACAGTGAATAGAGTGGTTCGCGAATGAAGGGGGTCGTTACTTTTCACTTGCCGAGAAAATAAACACCTGAAAGGATACCCTAATTTTTATAAACACAGCAGCGCTTATAATGTCTACCACCACCTCAGGGGGTCTTGGCCGCATCTAAGCTGATCGTTAAACGTTCCAGGCAATAAAAATATCGCCCCCACATTAAAATAGGGCCACTTTGGCCCCGCCCAAACAGGAATGATGGCGCTGGTAGCTACCAGTAAACGACTCTCATCGCTAATGTCGAACACACCCGCCTCTTTATTTTTAATAGGGACTAGGTCATTATTAAGCGTTTGGAGGGCTGCTTATGAGGGATCAAAGTATTAAATCAATATGCGTTGTTCTTATGGCTGCTTGTCCCGCCGTGTTCTGCTGTGCATCTTATTTATGCATCGCCAACCACTAATGAGTTTCCCCCTTGTAATAAGGTGGCCGTGGCTACGCTCGAGTATTGTCTGATTGATACAGGTAATAACTGCTGGGCAGAATCAAAGGCTCGCTATAAATCCTGTCGTAACGATGTTATTCAGAGACATAGCCCCGATTATGATCGGATAAGAGCCGAGCAAAAAATTAAAGAGAAAAGAAAAGCACAGTAGTATTTGGTTATAACTTAGCTCATGCGTTATCAGATCTATGGGTGTTAAGAGAATTTAGGTGATATGCCGATTCTGATAGTTACCTATCAATAAATAATCCGTAATTGACTTTAAAAGGTATTCCCAGTGCTCAATTTGAGGTTAGCTTATTATTTCAGGAGTTGGCGTTAGTGATGGCATATAAAGAAATGATGGTCCGCTTACTGCTGGTTACAGTCGGTTTTTTTGGCACGCCCGCCTTATTTCGTGCGACGGGTGCCGCAGATCATTTTGCTCAGCTTGAAAGCGCGGGCTACTGCAATCTCGATTTGCGCTTTATGCCCACTTCTTATGATGCCTGCCTTAGCGAGCGCCTTGGCGGTAAACCTTATTGGTAATTAAGCAGTCTGGATGAGTATAGCAATCATTGGGTTGCTCAGACCTGAAACCGGTTGACAGCAGTAGCGCAGTATTTGAGGCCTATGCACCGTTTAGTAAAGCATTAGCCGCACGTATAGCTGATGGCGAAGCTATACGGATAGAAGCTAAAAATGGGGGGCGAATGATCTCCACTCTATTACCCGCTATGCCAAAGCAAATTAATCTGAATTTTATGGCCCCTCAATTTATTGCAGATAAGGTGAGCCGACAGATCGATACGGGTGAAATTCCGAAAGCGGTATACGGTGGTTACAGCCTGAGAGCTAAGGGCGATAGCTATACCTTAGTTGTGAACACGGGAGATAAACCCTTAGCTCATTGGCAATTGAAAAGCGCACAGCGCAGGTTAATTTACCCAATCAACCGAGCATGAAAGATGGTCGGATTGTAGAGCATCATCATTCGATCGGCGCTAAAGTACAGCAGGGTGATATTGTATTGACGGTGCAAATTCACGATCGCACGCTAAATTTCAAGTCCCCGTCAGCAGGCCGGCTTGCTTCTATCGTGTCCATGGCAACGCTACCGTTACCTGGTGACTGGTTATTCAGTATTCTGCTTGAGGTGGAGCAAGACGCTTTTTCTGAAACTATTACAGCATCTGCTACTGATATTGAGGGATCTATCGTTGACCCCGAAGCATCTGTGGAGCCTGTAGAAATTCGTCAGAAGGCGCTGGAAAGTTCGCGCTGGCCATGGATTATGTTTCCGGTGCGCATGGTGTTGGCTGCGCTAATGTGGTTAACGTTGGGAAGCGTATTGGCTGGGGTCTATGCCTTAGCAAGCGATGGTGATAGCCCGATTGGTGGCTGGTTACCGGAACAGCGCATTAGTGTATTGGACGGCGCAATGGATAAAGCGTCTGATTTACATATAAAGTGGATTAAAAGCCGCCAGCTTGCGAAGTACGAAACAGAGAAACAACAACAGTCCGATAGCGATCAGAGTGAGCCTAAAGAGCCTGATTAGGCTAATGCCAGTGCCTCAAATTCAGGGGCACTCTACTCTACCGAGGTCGTAGAAAAGACAATATATGCTCTATAGATTAGAAAATCAGGTCAGCCGGTCGAGTTAAAGATTTTTAGCTCGACAGAGATAACACCACCGCATAGTTTACTTATTGATACGTCATTAGTTTTATGTCGTACGTCCGACTCGAAGTTTATTGCGCCACCTCTAAAAAAAAGTGCTTAGAGGCAATCCCAAAAACGCTAAGCCTAATGTTAGAGAGCTTGTTGCTGAAAAATTTAAAGCCATCGATCAACACATCAAAACCTTAACGGCCTTAAAAGAGCAGTTTTCTTAGCTGACTTGCTGGTGTTTAGAAAGCGAGGGCGGTTGCCCCATTCTTAGCCGATTTGAGTGTCAGACTAAAGCCGTACCGGATAAATAGAAAACACTTGAACTTGGCGTTAACGCTAGGTGTTTAATGTGGAACAAGCCCTAGAATGAAAAAGAAGTAGACGCTATACTCATTGAATGAAAACAAGACAGTTCACCTTAATCCTGTTAATTTTGCTTTTTAGCCAACAGCTCTTTGCAGCTGTATGGCCAATGCCGAATGCAGGTGCAGGCTGTGTCGACTATAATCAAAGCGACTGCATTCTTAAAACGCCACAGCATACGGGTCACACCATGCCCATGATGCAAAGTGTTGATGTTGTTGACCTTACTGAAAAGTCGTCAATGATTTGCGACCATTGTAGTACCACCTGCCAACCTTCACTTGTTTCCGATAACCTGTTACCCCTCGCAACATCAAGCCATTTACCATTTGAAGCTCAATCCATCGACGCAACTGTCGATACCTTTCTTAGCACACTTTACCGCCCACCCATTCTCGCTTAAGACAGGATAAATCCGCTTGAAATTTGCCCGAAAGGCTAAATAAAGCGTTTTTTCTATCCTTAGACTATCTTCTCGTTTTCAATTACTGAAAAAACAATCTCATCAGCAGATTTTTAGGAGTCACTATGCGACTACAAACACAAACACAAACA
>JBLHWO010000087.1:0-14469 GCA_047629215.1 Cellvibrionaceae bacterium
ATCTAAAGTGCCATAGACTAACAATGCGCCAGTCATACAAACAATAATGAGTGCAGGAATATTATTATGTTTTTGAGGTTTTTGCTCACGCTTAGTAAATGACAGCGTTCCCAACAAAATAATGGTGGAGATCCCCGCGCCTACCGCTGCCTCTGTAAAGGCAACATCGACTGCATCCATTGCAACAAAAATACCGGCTGAGACTAAACTATATAAACCCGACAAAATAACCGCAGCGAGCAAATCTTTTAAGTAAATAATACCTAGCGTTAATACTATGAGCACCGTTAATAGCACCATCACAACCAAGTGTTCAGCGAAGACAATGTGTTCCAGCACTACGAAGCGCTCCCTTTAATAACGGTTTTTTTGTTCTTGTCTTGTAACATTTGGGCAGCTGAATGTAACTCTGTTAATGACTCATCGACCGCCAAACGTCCATTGGGACATTTCGGAATTATTTTTGCCATTAAGGCCGCTTTAGCCACGGCATGAGATGCCGTAGGCGCAGTAAAATAAATAAAAACCACCACTAACACTAATTTAATAGCTGCCATAGGGTTATCAAAAATAAAGAGTGCCTGTAAAACCAGACCAATCATAATAAATAAAATACCGCCTGTATCGGTAACACTGGCTGCGTGTAGGCGTGTATAAAAATCAGGCATGCGGATCAAACCAATAGCGCCGCCCACCATAAAGACAGAGCCAATGAAAATAAAAATACCGCTGATTATATTGACGATAAGTTCCATTAGATATCGTCCTCTTGATAAACGCCTGAACCTAGATCTTCATATTCGAAAAATTTTAATACCGCAATAGTACCTATATAACTAATCAAGGCGTATAACAATGCAATATCAACAAAGTCGGGACGATTTGTTAAGAAGCCGTAGGCGGAGATTAACATTACAATTTTTGTACCCGCTGAGTTAACGGAAAGTAAGCGATCGTAAATAGAAGGGCCCATTAAGGCTCTAGCTAAAACGAGTAATAATGACACTAAAATGGCAAAAACTAAAGCTAAAAACACTAGTTCGTTCCCGTATTATTTTTATTTTGGTTTGAACTTATTTCAGTCTCTAGGTTTGGTTCTAGCTCACATACTCGACGACCCATCTCGCCTGACTCAAGCTCGTAAATAGCATCCTCATGTAAAGCATGCACCAAAATATCGCCATTTTTAGCAATATTAATGGCCACAGTTCCAGGTGTTAAGGTAATGGAATTAGCAAACACGACACGTCCTAGCTCAGTTTTTTGCTTGGCTTGCACTGCTTTTAAAAGTGGTTTGATGGGCAACTTGGGATTGAATATACGTTTTACGACATCAATATTCGAGAGCAGTATTTGTACAATAAGCCAAGCACAATATTTAATGACGTAAAAGAAGCGAAAATACAGTGGCTGACCTCGGTGCATCAGTACCTTCATATTAACCGAGAGGTAACAAACAATCGCAATTGAAATAACGCCCAATATTAACTGTAATGGCATAAACATACCCGAAAGTAAGAGCCACAAAATAGTTAAGGTGACTAGCAAACGAAAAAATTGTCTTCGCTGTTGCATAACAGGGGCTGGCTCTAATTTATCTTGTTTATTATCGAGAACACGTAATCAGAACATCTTACCAAAATTAAAGCTCGCATATGGCTAATTCATCCAAATAACCGTATTTTAGAACTTTAACAAAAGAATGATCATCACGTCTACTGATTCAGATAAAGCCATAGTACTACCAAACCAAGTAGAACGACTAAACCAAGTAGAACGACTTCTTAATAAGACAAAACGGTGCTGCTGCATAGGTGCCCTACTATACGGAACTATTACGATTTCGCCAAAGTCGTACTTATTTAACTTAATTAAGCATAAACTGCTTCAGATTGAACATTATTGGTGGGGCCTTCGCTAAAAGAGAGTATAGTATCGGGTGGTTGAAACGCGTCATCTTCTGTACTTATTCATATCCCCCTACATGTTTGAGCAGTACATTTTTAAACCAAGCTTCCTGCATTTTGCCTTTTACTTTGTGTAATTATCAACATCTGACCTTATCTTTTAACGCACAATCTTACCGAGAAATTTATGCAACAACTTACACCAGCCGGTCAAAATATCATCAACGACCTCTCTTCACGCTACAATTTGAGCAACGATGCCGTCGTTCATATGCTTGTCGCCGTCAATAATGGGGGCAGCACTATGGCTCAATTTAACTGTCCTGAGCTGGGTGGTTCGGGGCAATGGATGCGAGGTGGTATGACAATGGTTGGCGATATGTTTAATCACGGTCTCAAAATGACGGTGGACAATCTTTGTAATGACTTAGCCAATGCACTGGCATCAACGCAGATGTTTCCTGTTGTAAAAGCAGGCACTCCGGGATCTAACCAGTGGTGGCCCGTTGACTTGGGTGCGCCTTTTAGTAGCGGCTCTCAAAACAACACTCGTTATGCTATTTTCCCTAACCGCTTGGCAGTAGAGCTCAATGGACAAGTCACTATTTATGACACTTTAGATAACAACATTGGCGGCGTAAGCCAGCAGCAAGGGGGTAATAATTCACTTACTTTTAGCAGTCAGTATGGGACGATTCCAGTTAATACTTTACCCATAGTCAGCGGAAGTGGTTCAAATAACCAGCTAAATTCAGCTCCACCGCCTGCTAATTTCGCTGAACCGGCTCCACAATCGTTTTCACAGCCTCAAGAAGCCAAAGAAGAATTTCAAGCTTCAAATAATGACTCTAAAGGGTCATCGAATGAAATTTTAGTACTGATTGAAAAACTGGCACAGTTAAAAGGCGCTGGGGTCTTGTCTGAAAACGAATACGAAACCAAAAAGAGCGAGCTACTCGCGCGCTTGTAATCACTAGAAACACAGCTGAACGATATCGAGAGACGTCCAGCTGTGACTTTCTTAAACCTATTGAGACCTTTGCACGGAAGATGATTTTGCTTTCAGGCAAGGTATACCCCAAGGGCATTTAGAAAACACACGATAAATCCGTAGGAACAGATTTAGGCAGCTTTGCTGGCCGAAGGCTTAGCGCCATGGACGGTGCCAGCCCAAAGAGGAAGTTTATACCTTATACCGCCAAGCGGCACCGAGGTAAATGACCGCTTGAGTACGTTTTTCCTCGGTGCCCCCTTGAGGGGTAAACGCCGCATCAACGTAAAATGGCTTTCGTGCAAAGGTCTCGATTAGGATAGACGTGTCACCCAAACACCAACATCCATAGTTGATGTTGCATTACCGCTGAAAACGCCCTCAATAGGGGGTATAGAATCAGGGTAAGCCGAAACGGCAACAGCGATATTATCTGCGCTGGCCAAAGCACCCACCGTAGGGTCAAACCCTTTCCAACCTGCACCCGGTAAATACACTTCTACCCACGCATGAGTTGCGCCAAAATTTTGTGAACTGGGAGGAGAGTGTAAGTAACCGCTCACAAAACGTGCAGCAAAACCTAAACAGCGAGCGGCTTCAATTAAGACTAGAGAAAAGTCACGGCAAGAGCCGCTATTGAATTCAAAAGTTTGAATAGCGGACTGCACACCCGGTTCATCACGAACAGTGTAAGAAAAAGTGGTGTAAATCGCTCGGCATAAACGCTCTAACAACACATGTGTTTGAATCGATTCATTTCGCTGCCAAACCGTGGCTATCCATTTTTTTAGTTGAGAATGGGTTTCTTCTGGTGGTAATACCCGATAGGGTTCCAACAAATTACCTTCAGTGATGGTATAGGTAAAAGAGCCAGAGCGAGGGTAATTTAGCGCATACTCTTCCAGAATAAAATCAAAGGGGTTATCGCTATATTGCTGAATAACCACATCACTTTCTACCGATAAGGTTTGAGCGGTAATGCCTAAGTTCGCTATTGCAATAGAGTTATCTTCAACATCTTTCTGCCAGCGTAGAGGGACATCTGGATTGAGTATTAAATTAAATGATTCTACTCGACATTCCCGACTTTCTCGCGGATAGATCCTAAAGCTATGCCGACCCAACGTGACTGGCTCAGAAAAATGGTAATAAGTCCGATGGATAATTTGAAATCGTTGCATTATGTTCAGTCTGTTTTTGTGTTTTATAGGACTGTTTTATAGCACTGTTTTATAGTGCTATTTTATAGACCTATCAAGCCTAGCGTTAATCATACCAATAGCGTTTTTCAACTTCACGCCAACGCCTCAAGCTTAAAAGCCCATCAGCATTGACTGTAAAACCAATCGCGCCACGGTTACCCGTATGCTCTACCTCTGAATTGACCCTTTGGTAACGCTCGACAACTCGCGGATGTGGGTGTCCATAGGCGTTGGTATAACCTGCGCTTACTATCGCATATTTTGCTTGTAAATGATTCACCCAATTATTGTGAGATGAGGAACCACTTCCATGGTGAGGGGCTAGTACAATCGTCATATTTTGCAAACGCTCTGGGTATAAAGCTAACAAACGTTTCTCGACTGACTTTTCTATATCCCCCGTTAACAGAAAACGATATTCGCCATATTCAATCAATAATACACAGGAGAGGTTATTTGACTTAACCTCACCATACAGCTTAGAAAGATAGTCCAAGCTCGGCCATAGTACGGAAAAGTGAAGTCCATCCCACTGCCAACTCTGCCCTGCAACACATTGCTCTCCGTCAGTTTTAGTTGGCTGGCCAGAGTAAACATTACCGACCTCTATTAGAGATGATAAACCTTTCACCCCACCTGCATGGTCACTATCACCGTGACTGATGATTAGAGTATCAATATGACTATGCCCCGCTTGTAACAAGTAAGGCGCAACGATATGTTTACCGCTATCGAAACGTTGACTAAATTTTTTGCCCGTGTCGTAAACTAACTGGTGATTTTTTGTTTCCACTACAACAGCAGTACCCTGCCCCACCTCTAAAAAATGAATGTTTAATACTGGCTGTGCTAGATTCGGCAAAAAAATGGGAAGAAAACAAGTGAAACCAAGGTATTTGGCTGGCAATCCCTTGGGTAATAATAGATAAATCAAACCAATTGTTGCAATAATAATGGTAGATAATTCTAAGGCGCCAAAATCAAAATACCAAAAGCTAGCTACATTAGCTTGAACCCAATCTAAATAAACTAATAGATATTGTAAACTGTATTCCGCTATGGAAAATAACCAGTAAGACAACACAGAAAAAAAGGGTAAAAAAATTAGCCCTACCAGCAATAGGGGTACGCTTACAAACGAAACTAAGGGTACGGCTACAATATTAGCAATAGGTGACGATAAACTGATGCCCTGCACTAGCAAAATACTCGGTAAAAATAGTGCGAAAGTGATGATCGCTTGGGCCTTAAATAAAGAAAATATAGAACGCTTTAAAGAATTAATAAACGAAGCCTCATTTTCGGAGAGCCCAATATATTGATTAAACACTAACAATAAAGTCGCTACCGCCAAAAATGATAACCAAAAACCTTGGGAGCGTACAGACAAAGGATCCAATAATGCGATGAGAAACAGCGCTGAACTTAACAGTAACCAAGGGCTTACTTTTCGATAGCACATACTGCATAGATGAAAAATAGCTATCATGACTAAAGCGCGCTGCGTGGGCAAACTCAACCCAGCTAATAAGCTATATAAAAAAGCAAAAAATAAGGAAAATAATGCGGGTAGGTACTGTCCGCCATACGGTAAAGTGCAATCAAAAAATCGACCGCTAAACTGGGATATAAGCTGCCATAAGCGCATTAAAAATTGACCAATCCATAAGCCAATTAATGCTGCAAGTCCAATATGTAAGCCAGAAATGGCTAAAAGATGGATGGTGCCGGTATTTCTGAGTGCATCCCATTGCTCACCAGAAATCAATTGCCGATCACCAATCAGCAAACCCGATAGTAATCCGATATTTTTACTTTTATTAAATCGATCTTTTAGATTCTCGCTTAAGGTTTGACGCAAACAACTGGCATTGACAATATTACTGACATTAATACAAATATTACCTAAGCGTTTATTATGAACACCATGTCTAATATAGCCACTGGCTATAATTTTCTGCTGCAATAAATAAAGTTGATAATCAAAACCGGCAGGATTAACAAAACCTCGTGGGCGACGCAACTTAACTTCAAATTGCCATCGATCTCCTGCTTGAATTATAGGGGTCTTATTTTCGATGGGAGTTGTTATTTTATATAAGTTCTTTTTATGCCAAGTATTTTCACGCCATGAGAGGGTGATTTTTTTTCCTTTTACTTTATTTGATAGAAGAGGAATACTCTCCCCATTATCATTCTCAACATTGTCTAAAACAAAATGAAAACGCTGAATTGATTCTATTTTCTGAGGTAAATCAACCACCTTACCCGTCACAATAAAATGTTGATTATTAAACTCTACTGGCCACTGCTGTCCAACAATCCAATAAGCATATAGGCCTCCATAGACAATTCCAGCAAAGAAAAAAGATAAAGTGAAATTGCGCCGATAGAGAAAAATGACGACAAAAATAAGACTAAGAATTAATGCCCAAAAGGGCAATAAACTGGGTAGGTAGCTTATGCTAAAAATACCTATAGCAGCAGAAAGTGAGGGGGCCGCTGGATTAGCTAATTTTAAAGGCGCAAGTATGGAATTATGAGACATTTTTCTTCCTTGAAAAATAATATTTCAAGTATTATGCATGAATAAGCCATCAGAAAAAACTGTATATATAAACATCAGCACTGTTTTTCGTTTTACGTACGGCATTTGCTGTTGTGGACGAATACGCCGTGACAAATTCATCTGAAACGAATTTAGACAACGCTAGTTGATCGCAGAGTGAGGGACATGGATGTTCCGAATCCAAGCGGATCAGCTTAACACGTGGCTTGGGAACTAGTGCAGCGAGTAATTTATGTTGTTAGCGACATAATTGTGTCTGTAGAATAGTGTTTCTGACTCTCCGGGGAAAGTTGCTACAGGGCCTTAACAATACCTATCTATCTATTGTTGACGAATAATAGCGCAATGAACTTTTATACTTTTTTTACCACTTAGCTGTGACGTTTAACTTAGCAAAAATTCAACTAGATATAAGGTGATTATGAACAATAACAACATTGATAACTTAGTACGTGAGCTCGGTCAAGCGATCAACGTTCCAATTTCATTCGCGCAAGGGGCGTCTATCCTAACGCTATCCGATGGCCGTGAAGTGTGGCTGGAATGCCCCCATGATAGCGCTTTGTTTATTGTGCATACCCAGCTGCAACAAAATCATGCGCCCAGTTTGCACGAATTAACCGAGTGGCTGTCATTAAATGCTTCACCCGAAAAATCAAAAGGTAGCTATATTTCATTTGACCAGAAAACGGGGTCGGTGAGCCTTTGCGTCTCCTTACCGGTTGAATTAATCAATGCAGAATTACTAAAGATATTAATTGATAACTTAGCGGAGCTGGCCTCTCAGCTTGGGGTTTCGTGACCCCCCCCCTCCCCCGAAATAGGACATAATCCTCTGTAGAGCAGGCCATCCTTACACTGAAGCTAGGCGGGGGGTTAACGGCCGTGATGTAAACCAATATTTGATCGGCTTAGTGGTCACTTGTGCTCCAAAGCTCTCGCTTTTAGCGGGTGGTTGTTGAGTAGGGGGTTAAATTGAGCCCCTATACCGGAAAAATAGAAATGAAATACACAGAAATAGGGAATGGTTCAGTGATGGTATTCTTTCCGCCCTTGGTGAATTTGAGTTTACGACCCTGAAGAGGATAGATTAAGCATGGATGTTTTTCAATCACTCTAATAATGTTTCAACACGGGTATTTAAGTCAGCGCCTGTCTCAGTATCAGAACGAATACTAGAGGCAATCAACTTTTTTACCGCTTTTGCTATAGCAGTGGGATTATCCGGTGCTTCATTACCTTCTATCGGTTGAGTCTCTAAATTATCGAAAAATAGTTTATCAATCTTTTCCACGGCGGGGGATATTTATTGTAAATCTACAACTATCTTCGGGTGTTAAAGATGAATCTGGGTCGCCACCTAAAGACGTTATGATTTCATTAGCTGCTATTTTTTGTCCTTTCAGTCTTCACGGAAAGAGGCAGCTAAGCTGTGCGTGCTAAAAAATATAAGAATACGCCAAATCCGCACTGCTAGTTAGCTCTCCTCTACTCATCTAAATTCTGAAGCAGTCTCGCAAATGATGTCTCTGGCGACCCGGCCCATATTGATAGAAGAGCGGTTCCTATGATTATTGCAAGCTTGAGTTACGGATTAAGCACGAGGTTTGCGACAGAATAGCAAACTCATTGAGCTCTTGATTTTCTCGAGCAACCTAGGTTGAGCCTCGCCTGCAGTGCTTGCAGAATACTGCCTGCTGAGGAGTATGCTCTGGCGGAGTATATTCTGAGTGTTCATGTCCTGGGAGCGTATGTTGTTCATTGTAGACCTCTAGCGTTGAGAAATTTTATGTGAAAAGTTTTATACTAGATGTGTGAGGTAAACTGCTATTTGGTTCCAATTTTGTTGAAAAAACTTAAATTTGTGTCTTGATGACGAGTAAGCGAATCAGCAATTCGGTCAAATAGTGCACTAACCGGGGAACAAGCCCAAAGTTTTCTGATACCATTTGTTATTGTTAGGCTAAATGCAGAGCGCTAGCGTGGCCATTAAGCCGCTGCAGTTGCCCCACCACCTCGCCTCCAGCTCTATATTACAAGGTAATAAGCGCATTCAAAATTGACCGCACCATAAGCTCATCGATGCTGTAAGCCCAATATGTAAGCCGGACATAGCTAAAAGATGAATGGTGCCGATATTTCTAAGTAATCCCATAACTCAGTAGTAATCCATTACCGATTACCAATCAACAATCAACAATCAACAATCAACAAACCTGATAATAAACCAAAATTGTCACTTCACCGAATCGATTTTTTAGCTTTTTACTTAATTTTTGATGCCAACAACTTACATTGACAATATTACTTATTTTCACACGAACATTACCTAAGCGTTTATTATCCTAAATACCGCAGTTGAATCTACTGCAGTATTTAGGATAATAAACACTGCTCTTAATATAGCCACTGGCTATAATTTTCTGCTGCAATAAATAAAGTTGATAATCAAAACTGATGGGATTAACGAAACCTCGAGGGCGGCGAAGTTGACTTCAAATTGCCATCGATCTCCTGCTTGAATTATAGGCGTGTTATTTGCGGCGGAAGCGGTTGCTTTACATAATTTTTTATATGGTGAGTTTTTACGCCCTGAGAGATAATTTTTCCCTTCCACTTTATTTGATAAAAAAGGAATACACTCCTAGTATCCTAGACACTTAATAGCGTTACAATAACGCATAAAAGGTGCCCATCATGAGCCGAAAACACTACCCGGAAGCATTTAAAATTGAATCAGTTAAGCAGGTTGTTGATCGAGTCTACAAGCTTGGTGAGTTGCCGAGCGATTAGGATCACAACTAAAAACATGCATAACGGGATAGAACGTTATGGCAGCGAAGGTACTCATCACCAAACAATATCAGGCCAACAAGATGAGTGGCGTAAATTAAAAGCTCAGCTTCGCCGAGTTGCCGAAGAACGGAATATTTTAAAGGGCGCCGCTGTAGGTTCAAGCTGTCATTGCAAGCGAGTCAAGGAAAGATACGCGCTCAAAAAGCCGGTAAGTCAGCGAGCCAAAGAAGATAAGCGACGTCTAGGCATTAATAAAGAAAAGCTGGATATAAAGTGGGATTGACTGTGGCTACCGGACTATAACAATGGATTTAAACGATGTCGGTGAACGCTGAGCAAAGCATCGTATTCACCACATTATGCGCGAATAAGGAATTAAATCGCAGCGGGGTTATAAGAGACATGTTGATGGCCATATGGCGTCGCAAACCTGAAACAACAGTAATGATAGATTCAAATCAGGGTGTCCAATATACTATGGTGATTGGCGTAAGTTCGTTACCGATAATAATCTTTATCACAGTATGGGTCGTCGCGGTAACTGCCATGACAATGCAGTTGCAGAAAGTTTTTTGTCATTACTTACGGGAAGCGCATTAAGCGCAGAATCTATAAAAAAGGGCTAGAGCCAGAAATAAAACATCAGAAAAAAGCGATAGTTTTGCCGAATAAATAATTTGATAACAAGTTACAACAGAAAAGTGGTACGCGACAAGCAA
Organism: Cellvibrionaceae bacterium; assembly: GCA_047629215.1. GTDB lineage: Bacteria > Pseudomonadota > Gammaproteobacteria > Pseudomonadales > Cellvibrionaceae > CANLBN01. The sequence goes on from JBLHWO010000087.1 coordinate 10,185, forward strand.
TCAAGTAAAGCGTAACCGTTAAGATCTATCATAATTAAAATAACGAATAGAGCTATGCCTATTCTTTACTTCTCCACAACAGTCGTCTTTTGGATCCCATTAATAAAAATACCAACAGAAGTAGTGTAGCGATGCTAACCGAACCGCCGCCTGAACTACCCCCTGAACCACCTCTATTAACATTATCGACTTCATTGGCTGCCCGCTCCCCTTCGTGTAATGCACCGATGACGGTAGCGGGGTGGGTATTATGCGACGCCTCCCCAGCAAAGAAAATTCTGTTATTGGCCACAGGTTTCTGAAGATCGAGTCGTTTACTGTTATTGGCCGTAATATAGGTGCCTACCTTAGGATAGGAATAAACCCCCAAGCTATAAGGCTGTTTGCCCCAATTTTGAACTACGCCATCAATATAATTACTCGTCGCCCCACCGGGCACCTGAGGAAAAGTTACGTCGAGGTCTGCTAATATCGCTGCAATGATCGCACTATCTCCTTCCGCACCACCACCAGCATCGGCAGCAATAACATCCAATGCTGCACCATTATCACCCATGGGGGAACACATCAGAATGTGATCTGTGCTGCCAGCTTTGTAATCGCTGGGCACCCAACATACGCTAGCTAGGCCTTCGGTTACTAGCCACGCCAAATTAGCACCCTCGGTCTCCCACCAGGCTGAAGCAAAGCGCAGAGGGACCTTCATCCCCATATCGATACCAATCCCGTTGTAGGCGGAGACGGTAGAGGCAGGTAAATCGGGTATGAAGTCAATCATTTCTGCCTGTAACACGCCAATCGAGACGGTCACGATAACTTGTTGCGCCGTATGTCGATCACCGTTTGTGTCGGTGACAATGACATCATCACCGCGGGTATCAATACTCACCACAGGACTGCTCAACAGCAGATCGCTATTGGCAACAACGTCATTCCACCATACTGTTTGTAACGCATCCGAATAGCCAAGGTCTTTATCGCCAATAACAAGAACATCCTCAGACAGATCCCACTGATTGTCTTGCAGCGCAAGACTTCTAGCGCCAAGTTTATGTAAAGAGGTGGCATATTCACCGCCGGCAATACTCGCGTTATACAGATGGTAAGCGCGATGATTAAGGCCGACACCATATTCATTAAACACATCATCAGCTAAAGACGAACTCGGGCTTTGGTGTTGATTGGGCCGCCAATACCAATTATAAAAGGCATTGACATTACTTACGTCACTATCGTTGCCACAGTCAATGTCAGCATCTACATCTGCCCAGCAGGTGCTCGTACCACCGTCCATTGAATATGCTCCAATACCCTGGTTTGCATTTACATAGATGGATTGGCCGTATTCACTTCTAATAGCGGGCCAAACCGGGTTGCTACCAGTGCCCCGATAATGCTCCTCTGCACCTAATTCTATACGCGTATCGCCGAGGGTATGGCTATAGACACGCCCACCAATACGGTTGGTGGCTTCAATAATGAGTACATCATAACCATCTTCAATCAAGGTTTTCGCCGCATACAAGCCTGCGCTTCCAGCACCTACCACCACGACATCATGTGTTGTATCGACCGACCAAGCATTCGGTATAAAAAAAGATCCTAGTATAAATGGTAATCCTAAACTGCTTAAAAGCTTCATTATCATAAATTATAGCCCCTTCAATTTTTAAAAAGTGAATTCTGTGGTGATTTGATTAATTCACGCGCCGCTGTTGACTGACTATGGGTCACGGGGCAATATGAGTGAGTCATTAATAATAGCCGTTCGGTTAAATACTGGTTCTGTCGCAAATTTCTCATTGACTTCAAAAAATAGTGTTTTGCTAACGTACCCAAGCTACCAGAGAATAAAGCAACCCTCCGATCTACCGATATTATGACTCTTCGGCAAGCATCTCACTTTTTTAATCATGACTATAATCTTTATACCTGCCAACGTTCGTTGAACCTTATAAAAGTTCGTACATCCCAGCATCAAGCGCGTTATCCGGTTATTGTGGTTCCGGTTATTGTGGTTCCGGTTATTGTGGTTATAGTCTTGCTCCATCAAATTATTCAGGAACTACACTGGCGTATTTTAATACGTTTACGATTATCTTTATTTTACTATTTTATCGCCACTGTATTCGCACAACTCTTACCAACATTAATCAGACCGAGCTTGCCATTATTGCTGATGACTTGTTTCATATTGGCAATGTATCTATTTTTTTGTCTCCTTCATCAGAATTTACTTGGGCATCACGATCCGTATCTTGAAGCTGCTCTATAACGTTTTCAGGAGTACCAAATAGCGCTACTAATCTGGATGATTCAGGTGAGTTCATGTTGATCCTCTAGATCTTCCACAACGCCTGATTTTACTGCTACTGTGCTAGAAGATAGAGTAATAAATCAGGCCCCTCTTCTTTAAAACGTGCTCTTTCGGTAGCTCTTTGTGGATTAGCAACTGCTCTTGTGCTAAAAAACTGAAGGTTCTAGTCAATAGTGATGGGTCACCACCACCAATACTTATATGACTATCACTGCTAGAGCGCTCTAATAGTAGCGACAGATTCCCTTCCCGGACTGTAACGAAGAAAAGCTACTCTACACATTCCGAGAGTGAGGTTGGGTTGCTACCGCTCCACAATCAATGATGGTCTAGCTGATACTCCAGGGGAGGAGTTTACACGTGTGTAGGATTTGGGCTTCCCCAACCTAACCTATACATAAAAAACCTTTAACTCAAATAATGAATTATAACTAAACATATAATGATAACTATAGCTGCCTAGATTCAATTCACAAGTGCAATTTTTAGAGATTTTCTCTCTTGTCTTTTGGCCGAAACCTGAGAGTAGCTATACTATACCGCGGCATAGGTAAAACCTATGCGAGTCGCCCCAGCAGAGCTGGGGGTTTACCCCTTGTTTATTAAAAAATGAGAAGCGACAACTAGCCTGAAACAGGGGGTATTAGGCATCAATAAGACATCAAAAAAAACGGTAGATAACAACATAAGCGTTATTTGTCGTTTTACCTTGGGACTTATTACGATAACATTAAGATATGATTAAAATTACTCCAATACCCGCCTTTTCGGATAACTACCTTTGGTTGATCGAAAACACTCAAAATGGTCAAGATAAGAATGATGCCGTCGTTGTTGATCCCGGTGACGCCGAACCGGTATTAAAAGTTTTACGAGAAAAAAACCTAAACCTTGCTGGCATTTTAATCACCCATCACCACTCGGACCATATTGCAGGCATTGACGATCTATTAAGCTACTATGACGTACCCGTTTACGGCCCCTACTCCAAACGTATCCCTCAGATAAGTGTAGAATTAAAAGAAGGGGATGAAGTAGCATTATTTGATAGGGCATTAACACTCAAAGTACTTGAAGTTCCAGGCCATACTTATGACCACATTGCCTATGTAGGCGACATCAATCAGCAGGCGGCTCTATTTTGTGGAGACACCTTATTTGCAGCTGGCTGTGGTCGCTTATTTGATGGTACTCATGAACAATTTTATCGATCCTTACATAAGCTGAATTCCCTGCCCCTCCATACACAGATTTACTGCACTCATGAATATACCTTATCTAATTTGGCTTTTGCTAAAGCGGTAGAACCCAAAAACAAAGCGATTCAAGGCCGTATAAAGAACGAACAGCTCAAGCGGGAAAAAAACCAAGCCACCCTACCCACTAACTTAGCACTAGAACGACAGACCAACCCTTTTTTGCGTTATCAAGAACCGGGAGTGTCTCTTGCAATCAACCAATTTTGGGAAGCCGCTTGGACAAGCGATTTAGACTTATTTACCGGTTTACGCCGTTGGAAGGACAAATTCTGATATTTTTGGGAGTGAGTCTTGGTTTTAATACATACTTGTTTGCACATCCAGCCACTATTCCCTAATATTCTCCCTAGCATTCCTTGTCTTTAATCGATGTAGCACTTTTTCATGCCTTTGCTTTTCAATTTCCCTAAATATAAAATCCTTAAACCCACTTTTTATACTTTATTATTTTTAGTGAGTGCTTGCGACACTCAGATGATCAATAATTCAATAGGAGCTCCCGAAACAATACCCGCTGTCAAAACCGTAGAGATTATGAACGATAGCGTAAGTGACGATAATGACGGCCGTAGTGAGCTTAATCCGGATGCCGCTGAAGGCTCCTTATTAGCTGAAGGCTCCTTACTAGCTGAAGGCTCCTTATTAGCTAAAGGCCCTCAAACAAATCAAGAACATCTAAAAGAACTTAACCCCGCAATGGAGCCGGTAG
>JBLHWO010000088.1:0-14266 GCA_047629215.1 Cellvibrionaceae bacterium
AAACTTCACTGCGTAAAGTAAAAAAAGCCATGAAAGGGCATATTCTTGCAGAGACCAAATTAATGGCTAAATACGGGTAAAGTTATTCACAGGGAAGCAATCAGTTTTACAAGGATGTATTTTTATTAGCCCATAAAAACCATAATTTATCAAAGTATTACTTTATGAAGAACAAAGACACTCATGTGAAAGATTAAATCACAAAAAAATCAATGAAACACATAGTCTCATTTCTCATCCGCCATCGCTTGTATGGCTAATTCTGCCTGAGATAAGAAGTGTTTAAAAGAATCAAACTGATCCTGCGTTAAGCTTTCGTTAGTAAAGCCGCGATCAGCATAAAATAAGGCGGCATTACGCCGGTTAATCTTTAAAATACCAATAAAAGCCTGATGCTTTCCCATTAGCGTTAGTATTTTTTCATCATAGTATTGCTCATGTGTTTTTAGGTACCGCTCATCCAGCCAAAAAGGCTGAGGCCTGAGTAAACTGTCGGCAAAAATATTTCGGCATCCAACGGAAATATCAAAACCAAACTGCTCTCTCCAACCTTCCGTAAACTGGCCTAATACATATTTTGCTTTAATATTATCTTTCCTAAAAAAAGCCAAAACCATTCTTTCTAAACCAATGCCTCTATGCATTCCCTCTAAAGCCATTTGAAACACAGTATTAATATCAACTTTTTCTGCTACCGAATTGGCGAGATCGCGTAATATTTTCAACTGTAAATTAGCATCTGCAGTGAGTACCTGCATCACCGGCTGTTTTTGTTGGTTCTTGATTTTTCTTTCTCGGGGCATTAAGTGACACACTTGTGACGCACCAAACTCTAAGGCCACAGCCGCTGCAGATTCTGATGATGCATCGATTAACTTACGCGTATCTGCGATTGCAGCACCGGTAAAGGCTGATACCTGCTGCACTAAAGCCGCACGGCCAGAGCGATCGCTCCTAGGCAGCTGGCTAATCGCTTGCCCTAATCTAACCGCTTTAGACTGTATAGAAACCTTAGGATTTGACGATAATGCTTCTTGTAAGCCATCCCCTAAATTCCAAACCTTACCTAGCTCTCTCGATAAATTTTTAAAGCTAATCCCTAACTCTTTTTCAATAAGCTCTTGATTGCCACTCATGCAACGTTGCAATTGGTCATCCAACTTGTCAGCGGCTTGCCCCCCGTAAGCCCAGAAAGCCATCTCTCCTAAATTATGCAATAGCGCCGCAATAAACACTTCTTCATGATGCTTATCGTTAACCTGTTTGAAAATTGATCGCGCCTGAACCGCCGCATGAAATGATTTAGCCATTATTTCCAGCAAGCGCTCTCGCGGCTCCTTACCTAATAATGAATCCACAACCATAAGAGAGATACAAAGAGAGCGAACGCCTCGAAAGCCCAGCAGGACAATCGATCGGCTGACAGTGCTAATAGCCGAATTCCCCGGATTATATTGGACACTGTTAGCGATACGTAAAATCTGAGAAGTCAAGTGCGGGTCCTTTAAAATGACCTCTGCCAACTGATTCACCTCCGTATCATCGTCACCGGTAAGACGAGTTAATTGCTTAATTACAGAAGATAATACGGGCATCTCTGTTTTACTGAGTTTTTCTACCCAATAGTTTGTTACATTATTAGGCATGACGGCGGCTATACTCTCTGGCTATAATGGGCATTCGTTCTCATAGTATAGACAAGCCACTCAAAAATGGGATGAGTAAACCTTGCTGATATCAATATTTCAAATAATGGCTCAATATAGTCAATTCATAAGAGCCTCCACAGTACAAATATTAATCACATTTGTAACAATTCTTCCTCTTTTCGCCTCTGCATCACTAAATAAAACTGAATCCACAACACGTCAAATAACCGACAACCAGACTATATACAAAAGTCATGCTCTTGCTATTTATGGCGACCCCAAATACCCCGCTAACTTTGAACGTTTTGAATACACTTCGCCTAAAGCCACTAAAGGTGGAGAAATACGTTTAAAAGGAATTTACAACAGCTTCGACAGCCTTAATCAATACATCGCTAAGGGAAATGCCGATGATAATATTAAAATTATTTACGACACACTCACTACTCAGGCGATGGATGAACCTTTTACACAATATGGCCTAGTAGCGCATACCATAGAATACCCAGAAGACCGGAGCTGGGTCATATTTTATATTCGGCCAGAAGCCCGCTTCCACGATAAGACACCCATGACCGCCGAGGATGTTGCCTATAGCTTCAACTTACTAATGGAGAAAGGTAACCCCGCTTACAAATTTTTTTATGGCGATGTAAAGAAAGTCGAAGCATTAGAAAAACATAAAGTTAAATTCACATTTAAAGTCAAGAATAATCGGGAACTTGTCTTATCTGTGGGCCAGCTGCCCATATTACCCAAGCACTTCTGGCTGAATAAAGACTTTGCAAATAGCAGTTTAGATGTCCCTCTCGGGAGCGGCCCATATCGTATAGAAAACGTCGATCCCGGAAGAAATATAACTTACTCTCGCGTCGAGAATTATTGGGGAAAAGATTTGTCCGTTAATCGGGGACTTTATAATTTTGACTCGATTAGTATCGATTTTTATCGAGATAATAATATCGCCGTTGAAGCGTTTAAAGCAGGTGAATATGATTATCGCTGGGAAAACAGTTCTAAGTTTTGGGCAACGGCTTATGATATACCTGCAATTAAGCGGAAAGAGATCATTAGAAAAGTTATCCCCCATAAAGCCAATAGTGGTGTACAAGCCTTCGTTTTCAATATTCGTAAAACTATTTTTGACGATATCGAGCTGCGTAAAGCTATTTCATATGCATTCGATTTTGAATGGACAAATAAAACTCTATTCTATAATGCCTATCAACGCTCCTATAGTTTTTTTACTAACAGTGAATTTGCGGCGCGAGGGTTACCAAGTGCCGATGAATTGGAATTATTAAACCCACATAAAAGCCAACTCCCGCCCAGTGTCTTTACAGAAGAATATAAACCGCCTCAGACTGACGGTAGCGGGTGGATAAGGCCTAATTTACGCAAAGCAAAAAAACTACTCGATGATAACGGCTACGTAGTGAAGAAAAATCAACTCTACAATAAAGAAGGCCAAGCAATTCGCTTCGAAATTCTACTCCGTTCCCCTACCTTTGAGCGCATTATTAACCCTTTCGCAAAAAACTTATCTCGCTTAGGTATTACCGCTAGTGTTCGTAGTGTGGATGCATCACAGTTCGTTAATCGCCAACGTAGTTTTGATTTTGATGTTTTAGTTCATAGTTATCCACAATCAGAATCCATAGGCAGTGATCAAAGAACCTTTTGGGGATCAGAAGCAGCAAGCACCCAAGGCAGCAATAACTACATTGGCATTAAAAACCCTGTGATAGATAGCCTTATTGAAAATATCGTTAACGCAAAAAATAGAAAAGAGCTTGTGGTTGCTGGCCGCGCCTTAGATAGAGTTTTACTTCACAATCACTACATCATACCCCAATGGTATAAAGCATCTAGCAATATTGTTTATTGGAATAAGTTTGGCATACCCGATATCTCTCCGATATATGATAATCAGCATCGAGTTGGTATTTTTACGTGGTGGTACGATGAAGTAAAAACCAATAAATTAAAAAATAAAGTGGACTAATCAATTTCATGGGCACCTATATAACGAAACGCTTACTGTTAATTATTCCAACACTGCTTGGCATTCTATTACTCAATTTTTGCATTATACAGGCTGCACCTGGCGGTCCTGTCGACCAAATGATTGCTAATATTCAAGGCGAAAGTGCTGGCGGCGAAAACCGAACCGGCGGAAGTAGCGCCAGCTTTGAGAGTGGCCAGACGGGGAGTCAACTTTATCGTGGCGCTAAAGGTTTACCACCTGAAATAATAGAAGATATTAAAAAACTCTATGGCTTTGACAAACCCGCTTATATTCGATTTTTCGACATGGTCAAAAGCTATCTTAGCTTTGACTTCGGTGATAGTTTTTTTCGTAACACCGCTGTAATTGATCTGATTGTAGAAAAAATGCCCGTAACCGTTTCGCTTGGCCTATGGAGCACCTTACTTATCTACATAATCTCAATCCCTACAGGTATTTATAAAGCTGTACATCACGGTAGTCGTTTTGATATTGGAACTAGCTTCATTGTGGTTATTGCCAATGCAATACCAAGTTTTCTATTAGGCATATTATTAATAGTAATTTTTGCTGGCGGCAGCTTTTTGGACTGGTTTCCTCTGCGAGGCCTAAACTCCGCAAACTTTGATGAAATGAATCTTTTCGAAAAAATAAAAGATTACTTTTGGCATCTAGCATTGCCTTTAACGGCCTACACCCTTGGGGGTTTTGCAACTTTAACCATGCTGACAAAAAATTCATTTTTGGATGAAATAAACAAACAATATGTTACCACCGCAAAAGCAAAAGGCTTAAGTCAAAAACGGGTTTTATATGGCCATGTTTTTCGTAATGCGATGCTAATTGTTGTCTCTGGCTTTCCGGCTGCGTTTTTAAGCATTTTCATTAGCGGGTCACTACTAATAGAAGTTATTTTTTCTCTAGATGGTTTAGGGCTTCTTGGCTTTGAGTCTATACTCAACCGAGACTACCCCGTTATTTTTGGCACGCTTTTTATCTTTACCTTATTCGCATTAATCATTAAATTAGTTTCTGATTTAGTCTATGTGCTCATAGATCCACGTATTGATTTTGAGAGCCGCTAAGCATGAAAATAAACAAACTAGTGAGTATATTTTTATCGGCACAAACTATGACCCCAATTAACCAGCGTCGCTGGCGGGCGTTTGTATATAATCGCCGCGCTTTTTGGAGTCTATGGATTTTTTTATTACTATTCACTGTCAGCCTATTTTCAGAATTTATCGCTAATGATAAACCCCTATTAGTTTACTACGACAACAGTTTTTACTCGCCCACTGTAAAATCTTATCCTGAAACAACTTTTAATGGTGATTTCGATACAGAGGCTGATTACACTGACCCTTATGTTATTAAATTAATTCAAGCCAAAGGTTGGCTAATATGGCCACCTGTACCCTTTAGTTACGATACTCATATATCTAATTTACCCCAACCGGCTCCTTCACCCCCCACCACACAAAATTGGCTAGGAACTGATGATCAAGCCAGAGACGTTTTTGCGAGAGTACTCTATGGTTTTCGTATCTCTATTTTATTTGCCTTAGCCTTAACAATCGGCAGCAGCCTGATCGGCATTACTGTTGGTGCTATACAAGGTTATTACGGTGGTAGCATAGATCTATACGGCCAACGCTTGCTAGAAATCTGGAGTGGCCTACCTCAGCTTTTCGTTTTGATTATTCTCGCCAGCCTAATTCAGCCCAACTTTTGGTGGCTACTGGGTGTCATGTTGCTTTTTAGTTGGACTAATTTAGTCGATGTTGTCAGAGCTGAATTTTTGCGCGGCCGCAACTTAGATTATGTTCGTGCCGCTAAAGCACTAGGAGTTAGTAATAGCACCGTGATGTTACGCCATATCCTACCCAATGCGGTTGTCGCAACAATTACAATGTTACCCTTTATATTAACTGCAGCCATCACTAGCCTAACAGCCTTAGATTTTTTAGGCTTTGGTTTACCTGCAGGGTCTGCTTCATTAGGTGAACTAATGTCACAAGGAAAAGGAAATCTACACGCTCCTTGGCTTGCTCTAACCGCCTTTTTTGTCCTGTCTATTATGCTCACTCTTCTCGTTTTCATTGGCGAAGGGGTTCGAGATGCTTTCGATCCTAGATTACTAACAAAATAACTATGCACCAAACCAGAAACCGATTAAAAATACATTAAGAGCAACGAAAGTAATGGCCCTTCTCTCTGTTAAAAACCTATCAATTTCGTTTCATCAAGGCAAAGGGGAAAGTAGTGCCGATATTGTTAACAATATTAGTTTTGATATTGGCGGCACCACTGATATTAGTGAAGCTGAAAGCGGTAGCGGTAGCGGTGAAAAGGGCTATGAAACCGTAGCTTTAGTTGGCGAATCGGGCTCAGGGAAATCACTCACCGCACATGCAATTATGCGTCTGCTACCCTATCCAGCTGCTTTTCATCCCGGCGGCCACATTATCTTTGAGGATAGAGATTTATTAACACTACCCGATCGTACTATGCGCGATATTCGCGGCTCGGAAATAGGCATGATTTTCCAAGAGCCGATGAATGCATTAAATCCTTTACATAATGTTGGCAAACAAATCGGTGAAATCCTAAAAGTACACCGAAAGTTAAGCGTCCATAAAATAGAAAAAGAAACCTTAAATTTACTTCGGCAAGTTCACATTAAAGATCCAGGAGATAAACTCAAGGCCTATCCTCATCAACTATCTGGCGGCCAACGTCAACGCGTCATGATAGCCATGGCTCTAGCAAATCGCCCCAAACTATTAATCGCTGATGAACCGACTACCGCGCTTGACGTTACAATACAAAAAGAAATATTAGATCTGCTTAAAGAGTTACAGCGAGAATTTAAGATGAGCATTTTATTAATTACCCATGACTTAGGGGTTGTAAAATATTCGGCTGATAGAGTTTTGGTCATGCAACGGGGTGAACTTGTAGAATCAGGCACCACACAGGCTTTATTTTCTAATCCGCAACACGGCTACACTAAAAAACTAATTGACAACAGACCTAAAGGTCATGCCGTTGAATTACCAACAAATATACACGAACTGCCATCGATCATGTCAACTGAATCACTTTGCGTTAGCTTTCCTAAGAGCAAGCCGCTGTTTGGCCGTTGCAAAGATTTTTTTCATGCACTTAAAAATATTAATATTACCCTACCCAAAGGCAGCACCTTAGGTATTATCGGCGAAAGTGGTTCAGGTAAATCAACCCTAGCCTTAGCTATGCTTCGGTTGATCCAATCTTCCGGGAATATAAAATTTGAGAATAAATCACTTAATAATTTAAACGAAAATGAGATCAGGCCTTTGCGCAGCGATATGCAAATTGTTTTTCAAGACCCATTCGCAAGTCTTAGCCCAAGAATGAGTATCGAGCAGATTATTCGTGAAGGTTTAGTGCTACACAGTGGCCTTAGCGACGAGGGAATTACAAAACAAGTTATCGACATAATGAATGAAGTTGGCTTAGATCCAACGACTCGGCATCGTTATCCTCATGAATTTTCAGGCGGCCAACGACAGCGTATTGCAATAGCCAGAGCCTTAGTACTAGACCCCAAAATACTTTTTTTAGACGAACCTACTTCTGCATTAGATCGCACCGTACAAATGCAAGTGATAAACTTATTAAGAGAGTTACAGTTAACTCGTGGTATTAGTTATATTTTTATCAGCCACGACATCCATGTTATAAAAGCGCTAAGCCACCAAATAGCCGTTATGAAAGCGGGTGAGATTGTAGAATTTGGTGACACAAAAAGCGTACTAAACAAACCTCAACATACCTATACACAAACACTTTTTTCAGCAACTTTAGACTAGGAGCTAGACACTTACGTTAGTTTTTTATCTATTTTTTGTTGTACAACTCCCATAATCTAAACCGTTATTATACTTTTCTTCTGCTTTTTTAGAATCCATACCTATATGTCGATAAGAATACACTCCAACATAAACCATCATTATTAAAATGAGCAAAATCATAAGTAAACTAAACACTATCACTTCATCTATATACATAATCACCTTGCCTTTGTTAAGCGCACTATAACAACACATATAATTGGATGTTTTGATTCAAATCAATAATAAATTTACTAATCCTACTTTGAATAAATCACACAGAAAATAGTTTAAATTTTGGCTGAAATATTACAAGGAAAATAGTTTGACATGGTCATAAATGGGCGTACAATTATTAATTGCTAGAAAAAGAATACTCTATTTATTTTAAGCGTATCGAAGTTACATGTAATACCTCGTCCTAAAGTTTATAAGTAATAGATCTATTTCCTGCTCAATCGCCTCTCCTCTTTGTATGAAGAACGGGCATTATTTACTTTTTCAATAGGATATATTATGTCTGATAAAGTTACCGGTACGGTTAAGTGGTTCAACGAAGCTAAAGGTTTTGGCTTTATTCAACAAGAGTCTGGCCCAGATGTTTTTGCCCATTTCAGTGCTATCTCAGGTTCTGGCTTCAAAACATTGGCTGAAGGCCAACGTGTAGAGTTTACTGTTACTAGCGGCCAAAAAGGTCCTCAAGCAGAAGATATCGTAGCTATCTAACTAACCATCTAATTCCAAATACCCGTGACCTGAGGGTATTTACTTTTTAACCAAAAGTGCGAAATCAATTGATCTCGCACTTTTTCGATATCCGCAAGAAACCTCTCGTTCGTTTAACCAAGAAAAAGCAGTTGGGCGCGAAAAAGATGCGTAACTAATTGGCCTGCACACGCCCTTTACCCACTTCAGTGTAGGTATAGTGAATTTCAAAATCGAACGACCTCCTTGTTGGCCATGAGCGCATTTTAAAATTTACTGGATACACCAAGAAGTTGCGTAGAACTTATCTACAGGGATTATAGCTAGGGGGCGGGAGCTTTCGTGATCCAACTGCCTTATCTAGACTTAACCCCACTAGCTCGAGAAAAAGCCTTGAATAGCTTCTTTTTCCCACATCGCATCCTGATATCCCAACTCTATCAGCTCATTGGTAAATGAAGGGGAAAACAGTAGATAACTCGAAATCCCTGAACCTCCTCGTCTTGCTGTTGCTCCTGAGGAGCGTAAGAAAAATCGTAAGCTCTTTGGCAAATAGCGGATATGACGGCCAGCTATTTTATCAAGCTCCTTTGAAGGGGAGATAATTAAGGTTTTAATAGGCCTTAATGGCACTTTCTGGTCTTGGCGAACATCTTCTGGGACTAAACCAACCAACTCATTTACCCTTTCAAGATGCTCAATATCGGCTTCAAGACTATCAATAAAGGCGCTATTAAGCATCTGGCCAGCCATTTGGGCCATGGATGGCGGATGGCGTGCAGGAGCACGACGGCGCTTCAGATTAACGGCCCGATTACCACTCACGCCAATAATAAATGCCTTATCTGCACCGAGGTGCAGCACAGGGCTAATAGGGGCAAGCTGTCGCATAGCGCCATCTCCAAAGTATTCGCTACCTATACGCACCGTTGGAAATACTAGGGGAATAGCGGATGAAGCTAAAAGGTGCTCCATACCTATTTGGGTTCGCACCCCTATACGACGAAAACGATTCCACTCCCCAAGCCCCTCTTCCCCTTGAAAGAAATTAACAGAATTACTAGAAGTGTAACCTAACGCTGCGACAGAGACCGCCTTCAAAATACCGTGTTCAATATTCGCCTGAATACCAGGAAAATCAATGTGCTGCTTTAAAAAACTATTGAGAGGCGAGTTATCCAATAAACTCAAGGGGCGATGGTAATCGACACCCTCATTGAAAAAGGACCTTGCAATACGGTATACACCGCCCGAAATATCACGCCAGCCTGTACGAAACACATGCTCTATTGTTAACTCACTCCATAGCTTTTGAAGTATTTCAACACCATTTTGGAAATCATCACTATTAGACGCCAGTGAAACAGCATTAATAGCGCCCGCTGAAGTACCTGCAATAATAGGAAAAGGATTTGTTTGTGGTGGCAGAATATCTTTTATAGCTTGTAAGACGCCGACTTGGTAAGCAGCTCGAGCGCCACCGCCGGATAACACTAATGCTGTATTGTTTTCAAGAATGCTCATTACTTGCCTTGCGTACTTAAAACCTATTAATCGTAAACAGATTAAAGATTATAGGCCAAAAATAAAATGATAGCTTAAGCTAAAAACGGCAGGTGAATCACGAAGACTTCCGCTCCTGCTCACGCCCCTCACCTACAATCCCTGAGGCAAAGCCTGCACAAGCTCTTGATGCACCAGCTGCGGCTTTTAGGCTTAAAACTCCTTTACAATCATTGCATCTACCCTTTTTGTTACTCTATCAAGCTCTCAATTCTCTTCGTAACACCTTACCCACATTACTCTTAGGTAATTCGCTACGAAATTCATACAAACATGGCACTTTGTAAGCTGTTAGTGATTTTTTACAATAGGCTTTAACTTCTGCATCTTCGATATCGCTATCTTCTGTTCGGACAATAAATGCTTTTACCGCTTCGCCACTGCTATCATCGGCCACACCGATAACAGCCGCCTCTATAATCTCAGGATGGGATACCAATATACTTTCGACTTCATTTGGATACACATTAAAACCGGACACAATAATCATATCTTTTTTGCGATCAACGATGCGAACATAACCCCGCTCATCAATAGTGGCTATATCACCTGTTAATAGCCAACCATTTTCTGTTATTACTTTTGCTGTTGCTTCTGGCTGCTGCCAATACCCCAACATAACTTGAGGTCCTCGCACACATAATTCTCCAGCCTCTCCTGCAGAGAGAGAATGTCCATCAGCGTCAATAACTTTGAGTTCTGTTTCAGGTAAAGCTAAGCCGATGGTACCTGTTAATGGATTTTTCGGATTATTCGACGTTACAACCGGAGATGTTTCTGTCAAACCATAACCTTCAACAATTTTAGTGCCTGTCAATTCATACCATTTTTTTGCGGTAGCTTCGACAAGCGCCATCCCTCCAGACGTTGTTATTCGAAGAGAGGAAAAATCTAATTGCTTAAAGCTAGGATGTCGAGTTAGGGCAACAAATAAAGTATTTAAACCGACCATACCGGTTAATTTATTTTTTTTAAATGTCTTTACAACATTATCAATATCACGAGGGTTAGGAATCAACACATTCTGACAACCAATGGCAAATAAAACCATGCAATGCATAGTAAAACCATAAATATTATAAAGAGGTAACGGCGCTAAAAATTTTTCGCCGCCTTCCTGCAAACTATCTCCCAAGAACGTTAATATCTGACTCATATCTGACATGAGATTCGCTTGGGATAACATAGCACCTTTAGCAATGCCGGTTGTACCGCCAGTATATTGTAAAAAAGCAATGTCGCCAGAGTCACGAATTACATCATGAAAAACATCTCGACGGCCTAACTGCAGAGCACGTCTAAATTTTACGGTTGAAGGAAAATGACAATCAGGCACTTCTTTTTTTACATAACGCAAAACACCATTAACAATGTGTCTTTTAGGGAAACCATACATATCGCCCACTTCTGTTACTATCACATGCTGTATATCTGTTTTATCAATCACCTCTTCTGCTGCTGCAGACAAGTTTGCCAGCACGACTAATACCTTTGCTCCAGAATCATGGAGTTGATGCTCTAATTCTCGGCCAGTATAAAGCGGATTGGTATTAACAATGACGATACCCGCTCGCAATGCACCATATAACACAACGGGATATTGTAATAAATTAGGCAACTGAACAGCTAAACGATCTCCGGGAGCCAAAGTAGTATGATGCTGTAAATAAGAGGCGAAATCTCTAGTCATAACATCTAGCTCACCAAAAGTAATGGTTTCACCTAAACAAGTAAACGCGGGTAAATCATGGTAACGCTGGCAAACATTAGCAAAAAGTTCACTAATTGTATTGTACTGGTCCATCTTAGAACCTCTTATTATGTGATATATTTTTATTCTTATTCAGACTTGAACAACAAATTCAATATTACACGTAAAAGCCCGTGATGCATTTAAAGTAATTCATCTACGAAAGGACTGTAAGTTAACATAGTTAAGTCTAGATTAAAATTTGGCTTAATGCTTTTGCAACACCATTTTCATCCGCTGATAAAGTACTCATGTTAGCTGCAGACTTAACATTATCATTTGCATTCCCCATTGCTATACCTAGACCGGCCTTTTCTAAAAATAATATATCGGAATGTGAATCGCCAAATGCCATAACCTGATTTGGCGTAACGTGATGAAATTCTAACAGCTGCTTAAACCCTGTAGCTTTATTTGCAGATTGGCAGACCACACTGGCAAAAAGCCAATCGGGACGAGCTAAAAAATGTGCGAAGGAAAATTCAAGCTGGGAAAAATCAATCGCTAACTTTTCGAGAATACCCTCATTTTTTTTCTTATTTACGCCTAACAACAGCTTAGTAATTGGAATATTTTTATTTAGCAGTTCGGTGAACGTCAAACATTTTGGCACAACTCTTAAGTGCTCACTATGAATACTCGCTATATCGCCGTCATTGCCTTCAGTATAAAAATCACGGGTATAATATTCACAGTAGACATTGTGAAATTCAACCCGCTCATTAAGCTGCTTAATATCGTCTAACGTAAAGTAATGCAACTGAAGATGCTGACGTTTTTTTGGGTTATAAATTTCTGCGCCGGTGCAAAATAGACCTGCATCAGTTAAAGGAAGCTCATCAAAAAGAAATTGTGCAGCTATTGCTGGGCGACCTGATGCAATTGCTAGCCTTACGTCTTTACGAGACAAACGTTCGAGCTCGCGTTTAAGCAGAAAAGAATAATTGCCCTGAGTATCGAGCAAGGTTCCATCGATATCAAAAAAAATAAGTGACGGGTTAAAATGATTTAGACGATGTATTTGTACGTTTTCAAGAGAGGTCATGCAGTACTCTCGACAAGACCCAACTCATGATTCCATTCACAACGAATATTAAAATCGTCGCTACCTGGAATATGATTCTTGTCAACGGTTTCCCACGTAAAGGTATGCAAGCCTGTCAATTCTGTTTCTAAATGAACAACCGCTGACTGCCAATACATTGCCTTGAGCAGGGCTTCAAATTTTTTAATCCATTCAGCCCATTCATATTCAATGCCTCGATAAGAGGCACCGAAATGAATAACGTTTGTCTGACTTAAATTTCCATCCATCTGAAAACGAGGAATCGAGAACATTTCCTGAGTCAGCACCGGCCAATCGTCAACCAACGGCAACGCTAGAATGGCTTTTTTGTTAGTTGTCGTTTGAGAAAAAAGCTCACTAGTCGACAGCGATGACGAGCCTTTAATACATCCGTAAACAATTGATTCTTGGTCCACAACAACCCCTTAGCCTAATACTCAGAGACCCTTAAGCGAAAAAAACTCACCCGTATAAAAGCCTCTCATTATTTGTTTAGTAAAAGGCACCTCTAAAAATGCACTTTTTCCTCGATAGCCGCGTCAGCTCCGTGCTCCCCACGTTAACAGCAAAGGGGGCATTTACTCCGTGTAAACTGCGGTTCTGCGCGCGGTACTTCCTTACTCTCACGAAATAGTTACTATTTTTAGAGGTGGCCTAAAGCTAAAAAGGCCAGAGAGAGAAACCTTTGTCTAATTTTTTTTCACATCCCTGCAGTTGTTTTTTATAGGTTTGTGCCCTACTCGATACTTTATTCGCGACTCTTTTCAACCAGGTTTTAGATTGGTAAGTCTTTCGCTTAAATCCACCATGGCCTTCGTGATAGGCAAGATACATACTGTAAGTATCTTCCCGCCTTACCCTATTCACCTTATGAGTCTGAGCATTGTACCAGCCAATAAAATCAATGGCATCACCAAAATCATCTCTATCTGCTCCCCAGCTACCCGTACTTTTTCGATACCAATTCCAAGTGCCATCAAGCGCCTGAGGATAACCATAGGCATTACTAGGGCGAGACCAAGGGATTATCCAAAGAATTTTTTTTCTTGCGGGCTTAGCTGTGGCGCGAAACCGAGACTCTTGATGCATGATTGCCATCATCGTTGGAATGGGAGATTGCCAGTTTTTTTCAGCTCGCTTTGCATCTTTAAACCAACCCCCTTTTTCTTCTAATATACCGCAAATATTATCAACCTGCTGAGGTGGTGAACTCGCGCAGGCTGCTAAAAGTGTAATTATTGAGAGCAATAAAGGTTTTTTAAACAAATTATTAATTAATAGCTTATAAAAAGTTTCGATACGCATCAAACAATGCCAACAGTTGTTGTTCGTCAATGACAGGAATCTCTAATTGTTCTGCTTTTGCTAGCTTAGAGCCCGCCCCTGGCCCCGCGACAATACAATCAGTTTTCTTTGAGACACTGCCTGTCACCGTTGCACCCAGTATCTGTAGCTTTTCTTTGACTTCATCTCGCGTTAACTCTTCTAGACTACCGGTCAGCACATAGATTTTATTAGCTAGCGGGGCATGCTCTGTAATGATGGGCCTTTCTCTAGGCCAAGTAAGCCCATGCTCTCTTAGTTTTTGCACTAAAAGCCGACTCCCTTCACTTTGAAAAAAATCCACAATAAAACCAGCAACAATAG
>JBLHWO010000089.1:0-13985 GCA_047629215.1 Cellvibrionaceae bacterium
AAAATGCCAAGGCAGCCAAGGTTTGTATTAGTGGGCCATCCACAACATGTGATTATTCGGGGTAATAATCGCGAACCAATATTTTATGCGGATGAGGACTACCGGTTTTATTTAGAAAAGTTAACGGAAGCTTGTGATAAGCATGCTTGTCAAATACATGCATATGTATTGATGACAAATCATGTTCATTTATTGATAACACCCAATAAAGAGGAGGGTATATCGAAAGTAGTACAAATGGTGGGGCGTTATTACGTTCAGTATTTTAATTATACTTATCGTAGAACGGGCACATTATGGGAGGGGCGGTACAAGGCATCTTTAATTGATAGCGAGCGTTATGCTTTGCTTTGTTATCGCTATATCGAACTTAACCCCGTGCGAGCAGATATGGTGGATCATCCTTCCTTGTATCCGTGGTCGAGTTATCGGTGTAATGCGGTTGGTAAGTTTGATGCTTTAGTCAGCCCTCATAGTACCTATAAAGCTTTAGGTGCTGATAATATTGCTCGACAAGCGGCTTATAGAGAGTTGTTTGTTGGTCAAATTGACGTAAAAACATTATCACAAATTCGTGAAATGACGAATAAGTGCTGGGTTTTAGGGAGTGAGTACTTTAAGGAAAAAATAGCGGCCAAGGTTGAACGTCAAGTTGAACCTATGGGTCGTGGAGGTGATAGGCGTTCTCGATATTTCAATCGAGTCTGACCCTATTGAATTTGACCCTATTGAATTCTATTGAATTTGCCAAAACGCTATGATAGATTCAAAATTCAAACTCTGTTTTGGTAATGGTGATACCAAAATAAGAATAAATTACTTCACTAATAGGCAAAAAACGCAGTATGAGTAAAGATCCAGAAAAATGGTTTGATGTAGCTAGAGGAGTCAGTGTCGATTCTTCAGAAGGTGATAAGAAAGATGATTCTGTAATTCAGGGTAAAATTACCTCAATACGAGACTACGTTAACAAAGTTAAGACTCGCTGTACCTACAATACTGCAGCTGCAGCACTAGGTATTAAACCGGCTAAATTTAAAAAATTACTAGGTGATCGTAAATCCGAAAATTCATGGTTCGTAAACGCAGGAGCTGGAGAGCCAGTGGGGTATGCTGACAACGAAAAACATGCTGATCTTTATCGAACTACACGAATTATTACCTCTGCAGAGGTTTTGACTAGAAATCTTGATCTGTAAAAATATTTAACAAGTTTGTCAATATGACATTTTTTGCTACGCTGCGTTTTGCGGTGGCTACGCCACTTTACCGCAAAACTCTACTACACAAAAAGGAAATAAGGGAAATAAAGGGGACGCATTTGTTTAAATCTGAAAGGAGTTGAGTTATGCCAAGGAAAGCGAGGGTGTTGGTGTCGAATTGTCCGCATCATATTGTTCAGCGGGGCCATAATCGAAAGGCGGTTTTTGTTGCCGATGAAGATCACCGGCATTATTTGAAAAATTTGTATGAATGTAAAAATGAATTAGATATTAAGCTGTATGCATGATGTTTGATGACGAATCCTATGCCCCTTTCTACTAGAACCGATGAATGAGGCAATGGACTTATCGGTTTTAATGAAAAGGATCAACGGGCGGTAGCCGGCCTATGTGAATAAATTGGAAGGTAGAAGCGGTTCATTACGGGAGGGGCGATACAAAGCGAGCCCAATTCAGCGCGATACTTATTTATTATCTTGCTTGCGTTATGTAGAACTAAACCCAGTAAAGGCGGGGATGGTGATAAAGCCAGAGAGTTATCCTTGGTCTAGTTGCGCCACTCGGTTAAATATTGATAAAAATAGTGAGCTAGATTTAGATGAATGTTATTTAGCTTTAAGCTCTAGTGAATATAAAAGAAAAGTTATCTATAAAGAGTTTTTGTCTCAGGGTATACCAGAAAAAGAGCAGCAATCAAGCGCGTCGTCATTCACTTTGACCATAAGCATATGAAAGCTTTTAGATCCAAGATCGATAGCGGAAAAATAGGGCGATTCAGTGTTTAATGCAGCTGTATCGTCACCGGTATTACCGAGTATAAAGCACCTGTTTTTAGGGCAAGGCTTGAAATAGAGCGTAGAATAGTGCTTTTCATCTATATATCATTTATAGCGCAGGTATGTATTGTGGCTATACAATACATTGAATAGCCTGCATGGTAAAAGAACTTGTATTCATCATCCAGCAGTCATCATTCCTCAGCTATAAATATGGTAATCTCCGCACACTAACTGTTTATTACAAGAGATAATAATGCGTTTAACACGAGAGGGCCGATATGGACGATAGTTCTTATAATAGCGCCTGTACTGATCTTAATAACACTACCCGTAAGGATAAAGCAGAGCAGTTCCAGCGCGATGTGTTTGGTATCACTGTACTCAAAAATAGCCATGCGGATATTCGCCGAATTAAACGGGAGGCGGGTATTGCTGCTATTCACGGCAATAAATTTTGGAATTCCACCAGTCTTATGATCGACTACTTGTCGATGTTTCCGCCCCAAAAAAATTGGCGAATATTAGAAGTTGGTTGTGGTTGGGGTATCAGCGGAATGTATTGTGCGAAGAACTTTGAGGCGAAGGTGACGGCCTTAGATGCCGATGATTCAGTTTTCACCTATCTACAGCACCATGCCCAGTTAAATGGTGTGAGTATTACCACCTTAAAATGCCGTTACGAGACAGTAACAGCAGCAATGTTGTCTAAGTTTGATATGGTTATTGGTTCCGATATTTGTTTTTGGGATGAAATGGCAGGCCCTTTATTTAATTTAACTAGTCGTGCAAACAAAGCCGGTATTAAACGCGTAGTCATGACAGATCCCGGGCGGCCCCCGTTTCGTATTATGGCCGATAGGTGTATGGAAAAGTTTAGCGGCACCTACGAAATAGTTTACGACAATTGGTCAGCCCCCCATCCTTACAACACGTCTGGATTAGTGATCGATATTTCTCAATAGATAGCCCATTTATATAAAGAGTAAGGTATATGTTTTTTAGAAGCCCCGCAAAAGAAACGTTAGTCGCGCCTGAAAAAGCGTTAAAGGGAAGAGCTGAGCCGCTTAATCTTAAAAACGAACATTACGTGCTAAAAATGCCATTGTCCCCTCCTTACCCAGAAGGCAGTGAAAAAATTATAGTGGGCCTAGGGTGTTTTTGGGGAGCGGAAAAAGCATTCTGGTCTTTGCCCGGTATTATTACCACCGCTGTTGGTTATGCCGCTGGCTATACGCCGAACCCGACCTACGAAGAGGTGTGTTCAGGCAGGACTGGGCATAATGAAGTAGTGCTAATTGTGTTTGCCCCTAAACTTATTAGCTTAGAAGCGCTATTAAAAATATTCTGGGAATCTCACAATCCAACGCAAGGGATGCAACAAGGCAATGACAGCGGCACACAATACCGCTCTGGTATTTATGTTTACAACGAACAACAAAAACAACTCGCCGAAAAAATAAAAATAATTTATCAAAAAGCAATAGAAGAAAAGTTCGGCGCATCTACGGCAGAAATCACAACAGAAATTTTAGACGTAGACGAATTTTATTTTGCCGAAGATTACCACCAGCAATACCTAGCTAAAAACCCCAATGGTTATTGTGGTTTGGGTGGTATGGGGGTAACTTGTGAATAGGTCTTCTTCTTGAATTGTGGTGTAAAAGTTATTGTTTTTTAGTCGTATCGTGTAACGAATGTTGCTCAGTGGCTTAATGACTGCATGTCTTCCGTCAGGTCATGGGTCGCACATAACTGTTT
Organism: Cellvibrionaceae bacterium; assembly: GCA_047629215.1. GTDB lineage: Bacteria > Pseudomonadota > Gammaproteobacteria > Pseudomonadales > Cellvibrionaceae > CANLBN01. Next base: position 3,761 of record JBLHWO010000089.1, read on the forward strand.
TGATTATCAGTTCTATGACGATCGTTTTTTTGATCTTGCCCCGCTGTGGTATAGAGAAAAAGTTAATGGTAGTGTTCACTTGCTATCTGATTTATGCCGGCTGGAGACGGCTAAGAAACTGCTTCAGCAAGGTTATGATAAAGTTATCTGGGTAGATGCTGACGCGGAACAAACTTTGTCTTAAAGCAATATCTTAAGAAGTAACAATAAACCGAGCCAATAAAGGCCCATGGAGTGTCTTTTGAAATTCAATAAGCGAAAACAAGCTTGGCTATTTCTGTGCGTCTTTTTATTATTGCAGATAGTTTCGAGTTCTGTTTTAAGTGATACCTTAGATAAATGGGCGGCAGAGCAATGGGAAGCGTGGATTCTAGAGGATTATCCCAAGTATGATTGTCCTTGGCTAATGACCACAGAAAAAAATAAGGCATGTATCTGGCCTGGAAAACTAACACTGGTTACCAATACAACGGGTGGTGTTTTTACGTACACCGTTGATGTCTATGAGAGACAGGCTTTTATTCCGTTACCTGGGAATGTCGATCACTGGCCAACACTGGTGGTGGTGAATGATAAGCCCGGCACTGTCGTTGAGCGAGGCGGGGTACCTTATCTTTCAGTCATCCGAGGTAGTCACATAGTGACGGGTAGTTTTAAGTGGAGTAAGCGTCCAGGTCAATTAACGATACCGAATAGCTTGGCCATAGTTTCCCTAGAAGTGGATGGTAAAGACCAATTCGTAGATCGTCGCAACGGACAGCTTATATTTTCCAGTAAATCCGACATAGCGCAAAAAAAAGCGAATGATAGTTTGGCTATTGAGGTGTATCGCCTATTGCAGGATGGGGTGCCGGTTACGATGACGACTCAAGTCGTTTTGTCTGTGAGCGGCAAGGCCCGCGAAGTGACCTTTGGAAGTCTGATGTTGGCTGGGACCGAAGTACTTCTTATTCAGTCTCAGATACCCGCCCGTATTGAAGCCGATGGCACTATGCGGGCTCAAGTCACCCCAGGAGAACACACCATACAGGTGGTGAGTCGATTTATCGGATCGCCTGCAACAATCACGACGAAGAAACTGACCGCGGAATGGCCCGCAACCGAATACCTTAGCTTTCAGTCCAACTCGTCGATTCGTCAGGCTAAGTTGTCAGGTGCTGTCAGTGTGGATACCACCCAAATATCGATACCCGCCGGATGGGCGCAGTACCCCACCTATCGTATGACGAACCAAGCTAACCCCACTCAAGATAGCTCCGCTAAAGATAGCCCCACTAAAAACAGCCTCACTATAGAAACAGAGTTTCGTGGGGACCATGCCCCAGCAGCAAATGAGCTTAATCTTCAACGTGATCTGTGGTTGGACTTCAATGGCAGTGGGATCACCTCATTTGACCGAATCAAAGGTGAAATGAACAAAGGCTGGCGCCTCAATACCGCCAATGGAACGGACCTAGGGCGTGCGACCGTCGATGGCGCCCCCATCTTAATCACCCTCGATGAGGGCCTTCAAGGTATTGAAGTAAGAAGCCCTGCCATCCAATTGGAAGCGGTCACAAGGACCGAATCAACCTCGAGTTTTTCAGCGTCCGGTTGGAATGCTCAAGCGGACAAGTACTCTGCTACCTTACATTTACCACCGGGTTGGCGAGTCCTTCACGCCTCCGGTGTGGATAGGGTATGGGGTACTTGGTTGAGTAAGTGGGATTTATGGGATGTGTTTCTAGTCCTCATTATTGTATCAGTGACGCGTAAACTGATGGGGTATAAAGTCGCTGCCCTTTCTGGAGTGACGTATTTGATTACCCTACATGAACCCGGTACGCCCTTATTGATAATTCCCATATTGCTAATATTGATTGCACTTTTACCCCTCGTATCGGGAAAAATAAAAACTGTGCTTCGCAACCTGGGGTTTGTTGTCACCGCGTCAGTTGTTCTGATTGTCATTGGTTTTGCAGTGAACACCTTCCGTCTGGCTATCTACCCCTCACTTGAGCGGGCTCAAATTGGGACCTATAACCAGAGTCGCTATAGTTCGGCAGTTCCAGCGGCTACTACAGCACCCATTCTACAACAAGAAATGGCATTAGCAGATTCTGCACCGGTTGGAAAAATGAGTCGATCCCGTGTTGAACAAGCGACACCTCGGCCACAGAAGAAAAAGCAAAGCTTGTATCAGGTAACTGAAAATGATCGTGTACAAACAGGGCCCGGTCTGCCCACATGGACTTGGAATTCGGTGGGCTTTCGATCCAGCGGTCCTGTTCCTGCTGATCAAACACTCTCAATTTATTACAGCACGCCTTTAGCGACGTCCTTGTGGCTGGTGCTGTCCGTTTTCCTTGTGACATTTTTCTCTGCAATTGTCATCGCTCGACTTATCTGCTTAAGTGAGTTCAAGTCGGTAGGGTCGAGGACGTTAAAAGGTGCGGGGACCGCTCTGAGCTTAGTGCTTATAATGATGTCGTCCCTGTCCTTCAGTCCAAATACTATGGCTGAGGGCTCTTTACCTACACTATTGGCTAAGGGCTATCCACCCGAATATCTGCTTGAACAGTTGGAAGCGCGTCTGACAAAAGCCCCTCCTTGTCTACCCAGTTGCGTCAGTCTGAATGATGGCCTGATTACCGTCACCGGTAACGACATTGGCCTTCAGTTCAGCGTTTATGCGGATACCGACATTGCTCTGCCGCTACCGAAGGGATACGGTAGCTGGACCTTGGAATCGGTTGAGGAGCAGGGGAGTGTGTTGGCACTGAGACAAGACGGAGACAGTGTCTTTGTCGCGTTGACAAAAGGCCATCACTCGCTCGAACTTAAGGGGAGGATACTCGAAGACCAAGCCTCTATCGGCCTACCCCTGCCTATTCATAATATCACTATAGCGTCGACTGACTGGGTGGTGGAAGGCCTAGTAGATGGAAGAGTGAGAAACGATACGCTCACGCTCAGATCGATAGATCAAAGTACTACTAAACAAGTTGACACCCTAAAAGCCGACCCAGCTCCCGTGTTTGCACGTGTTAAGCGTCATTTTGTGTTTGGTAAAAAATGGACGGTCGAAACAACGGTGAGCCGGCTACCGATCGATGGAGCGGTGTCACTGTCTATTAAACTGTTACCCGATGAGCGGCTATTAAGCGATGTGGGCGTGATTAAGGATGGTGAAATTTCGGTTCAGCTCGATCATCGACAACATAAGATCTCTTGGCGCTCTTCCTTAGAAGCGTCGCCGAAAATTCTACTGAAAGCCTCCAGTGGCGCAAGCTATATAGAAGAGTGGTCCTTTACTCCGTCGTCTTTATGGCGGCTGCAATACGAAGGCATACCGCCGGTCAAGCCCAGTGCTAATGCGAACGCGTTTGAACCGGTTTTCAAACCCTGGCCCGGAGAGAGATTAGTCATCGATATAAGAAAACCGGAGGGTGTTCCAGGCCCAATCCATACAGTTGAAAATGCATTGATTAAGGTAAAGGCGGGCAATTTACTGCAACGCTCGACATTAACGATGCAAGTTCGTTCCAGTCTTGGGGTAGATTACACGGTGACTCTGCCAGATAATGCGGAAGTGTTGAAATTCAGTATCGACGGGAGAACAATGAACACGCCTGCGGGTAGTGAGGTGATTATTCCCTTACAACCCCGGCTGCAGTTGGTCACGATTGAGTTTCAGTCAGCAAACGCTCTTGGGCTGTTAAATCATAGCCCCTTAATTCGTCTTCCAGGGAGCGCAACTAACACCAGGGTTGAGTATTCACTGCCGCGAGATCGTTGGCCCCTTTATCTTAATGGGCCTGCCATTGGGCCTGCGATGCTCTATTGGGGCGTGCTATTGGTGATTATTCTGGCAGCCATTGCTTTGCCTCGTTTAGCGGCTAAGCTCACCCTGCCGATCCCCGTCACAACGGTAGGCTGGCTACTGCTTGGCATCGGATTATCCACCGTCAATAGTTATGGTGTGCTGATTATTGCGGTGATGTTTTTCTTGCTCGCTGCGAGAAAGGAGTTGATCAATCCTCAAGCCATGACACGATTTAAATTCAACACAACCCAAATTGGTATTGCCATATGGGTTGTCGTGGCTCTGCTCTGTCTGGTCGCTGCGATTCCGATGGGTTTGTTGTCGAATCCTGAAATGAAAGTTGTAGGCAATGGCAGTGGCAGCCATTTCTATAATTACTATCAAGATAGTGCAAGCGCGAAAGAGGGCTTGCCAACGGTTACTGTCGTTAGTGTTCCAATACTCGCGTACCGGATCGTGATGCTACTGTGGTCGTTATGGTTATCAACACGACTTATTCAATGGGCGATTTGGTCATGGGCTTGCTTTACGGAGAAGGCGGTTTGGAAAGCAAGAGCCGAGGCCACGAATAAAGATGTTTAAAGATAGAGACTGAATACAGTGCAAACCTCAACACAAGATTGTATTTAAAGCTTAAATGTATGGATATGTTTATGGCTGGTCCCTGAGTGTATGCTCGGTATATATATTAGGAAAAAAATTATTTTTTCCGATCAATATCCTTAGGCCGGTTAGCTGTCAGTAGCTTGAGAAATGGTATTGTTGTCTTAGAGGATAATTGACCATTTTTTTTAGTAAATTCTTCTATGGCTTCACCCGCAATCATGTAGCCTATTATGCCCAACTCTTCCGTTAAGATTTCGGAAATGATCATTTGAAAACGCCACTTTTAATGACTCTAACTAACAGTGACCTTAATAGACTTTTTACTGGCTTTTCCGTAAAGGCGCCATGGCTTAATTAACACTTTCTGGCTCTTTTCCCTGTAAGTGATAAGCAAAAGAAATAATTTGGGCAATGGCGATATACAAGCCTTCGGGGATATGATCACCTAGCTCTAGTGTCATTAATAGCTGCAGTAATGGCTGGTTTTCGCATAGGGTGATGCCGTGCTCTTGCGCGATGGAAATAATTTCTTCGGCGGTAGCACCTTCACCTTTAGCGCTTACGGTTGGTGCCAGTTCGCCATCGTAGAATAAAGCGACGGCTTGTTTTAAATCTTCTGCTATCATTCTTTTGTAGCCTCCTGTTTTCAGAATTCAATTTAGCGTTTTAGGTTTTAATATCCACAAGATTATATTCGAGCGAAAAATCCTGCTGCGGTGGTTTGCCTTGCAGGCAGGTAATGTCATCTACTTTTAAGCCCTTAGCTAATAATTTATCTCTTAGGTAAGCTAAATTCTTATTGGCTCGCTTACATAAAGTATTTGATTCAGCCCACAGTGTTGCCGATACCGTATCATCGATGATATTCACTTTGGTATGCAGTATTTCTATTTTTTGCGTGGTTGTGTTAGGTAGGTCAAAGCTCATAAAAACTTGCCAGCGCCGTGCTTTTTTACCTTTTTCTTGGTTTTGGTTTTCGGCTTCTTCTTGTTCTTCTTTTGTATTTTTATATTCTTGCTCCTGTATTGTTATTTGTACAGGCAATACTTGTTCGTTAAAGCGCAAGGGTAATTCGGTATGAAATTGTTGAACGAGTGTAGAACGGTTTTCACTAATGGCTTTATCTAAACCAAGGGAGCGCAGTTGGTTTAGCTGTATGCGTGCCTGTGTTTTTTCTATAAGTTGTTTTAGGTGTTGTTCAATTATTTTAGGAAGTGCGGTTAGTAGTTGTCCTTCTGGAGGAGCCGGCACGCCAAGTAAACGCATTAATGCCGCCGTTGCGGTATGTAAATTCAAGGCTTGCGTATTATTAGATAATGGTACTGAAGCCGTATTGTTAGGTAAGGCCGTTAAGAGTGCCGATATTAGTTTCTCACTTTCTTTTGGTGTTTGAATTAAATTGGCTTTAGCCTCAACGCTGGCTTGCAGTGTGTTTTGTTGGCTTCCGGTTTGAGAGGCGATATTATTATGTGGAGGGTGACTTACTGAGGGGTTTTTAACTAGCGGTGATGACTGATTCTGATCGATTCGATTGATTATATTGTTCAGTAGGGCACGTAAGTCACTAGTAAGCGCCTGCTGTGAATTTACTTTGGCTTCAAGTTGAGTGCCGGAATTTGCGATAGCAAGTTTGACCGCTTGGCTATGTTGCAGCGTACTATTAGTATGAGTAAAGTTCGTTAGTTGTTGTATTGCCGCCTGCGAGGTATTGGTTAATAAAATTGACTGTAGAGGTTTAGGTAACGAGCTTAGTTGCTGAACAAATTGTTGCAGCAGATGTGTAGACTGTTGCTTGGGTAAAATTTGCTTAATGGTTTCAATTGCTATCTGTTGTATTTGTTGTGAGGGTGTTTGGCTGATCAGTAGTTTTTGGTTTCGCTGTCCCACTATTACCGCGTCATTAATTTTTAGTGCCTGTGCGGTGACGGTCGTAATCAATAGTGCTTTTGTATTGGGTAGACTTACCGATAATTTAGCGAGAAATAAGTTGGTGCTTTGAATCTTTTGATCTGTGTGCCCGAAACCTTTACTGTTTAATGCATTATGAAGTGAACCATCTTTAGATGTATTCTGAGATAATTTCGCTGCTAATGATGGATTACTTTGTTGTAATAACGCTTTGTCACTATGGCTAAGTATTTGGCTGCTTTTTACTTGGGCTTCAAGTGTTGTTCCTTCAGGTAGCTGCTTGAGTAAATTCAGTACCGCCGATAAATTATTATCGGCTTTGGCATTGCTGCTTGCAGAAGCACTAGCCGCAGAATGACTAGTTTTAGAAGTAACAGGCGAAGAGGGAGAGGGCGCAGTAGAGTTTGAGCTAGTGGCCTGTGCGGGTAGCTGAGATCTGTTTGATCCAGGTTTTGGTGTTAAATCAATCAAGTTATTGTACTTTCTGCTTTTCTCTTACCAAGAATAGCAACAAAATCCCATAATCACCGCCCAAAGCGTTATAAAAAGCCTTATAATCTGGTGTTTTATTTATGCAGAGTTGTGCCATTGCTAAGTCCATTGTCTAGCCCTTTATCGCCACCTCTTCTTCAATGCCAGAGTTTAGCCTGTGAGCGTGATGGCCGTATCCTGTTTGAAGGCTTAGATTTCCTTGTAAATCAAAGTGATATTATTCAAATTGAAGGTCCCAATGGCTCGGGCAAAACCACCTTATTGAGAGCGCTAACGACTTTATTCCCTGATTACAGGGGAGATATTAAATGGCGTGGTAAATTAATTGAAAAAGTACGAGCCGATTACCTGTCCAATGTCTTGTTTATTGGCCACCTCACCGGCGTTAAAAAGACACTGACTCCGCGGGAAAATCTACTCTTTTTGACACAACTCCATCAAGTATCAGACCTTGAGGCTATTGATGATGCCTTGGCAAACGTTGGTTTGTATGGCTATGAAGATTTGCCGGGGTATCAGCTTTCGGCAGGGCAGTTGCGTCGAGTAGGCTTAGCGCGCTTGTACTTGAATCAGGCTCCATTATGGATATTAGATGAGCCTTACACCGCCATTGATAAGCAGGGGATCGCAAAACTAGAGCAATTATTTACCGATCATGCCGACAAGGGCGGTAGTGTTATTCTGACGACTCACCAAGCTCCCCAGCTCGATAACTTAAAGTACGTTAATTTATTGGATTATCCTCCTGGGTTAGTAGTAGAGATGGACGCAAATGTTGATGGAGGTTTTGGTGATAGAGTCTAAGCCCATTTTAGAGACAAGCTCATTATCGAAGAGCGTGTTTGCGTTGCTAAGGCGAGACCTTTTAAGTGCCTTCCGTCAATCGAGTGACATGCTCAACCCAGTTGTCTTTTTCCTCATGGTAGTCACTATGATGCCCTTAGGGATTTCTCCAGAATCAAAATCTCTTGCCGCATTAGCCCCTGGTTTGTTATGGGTAATTGCCTTGCTGGCAACTTTATTGTCCCTCGATAGTCTATTCCGCAGCGATTATGAAGATGGTTCTCTAGAGCAAATTATTCTCAGCCCGCAGCCTTTGTATTTTATGGTGATCGCTAAAGTTTTGTCTCATTGGTTAACAACGGGTTTACCACTTACCTTGGTTGCACCGATATTAGGCGTAATGCTTTCATTACCAGCGGAGGGTTACTTGCCTTTACTGCTTTCTTTGTTGTTAGGAACCATTACTTTAAGTCTAGTTGGTGCAATTGGGGCGGCGTTAACGGTTTCTTTACGCAAAGGTGGGTTATTATTATCGCTCATCACCATGCCACTTTATGTCCCCGTATTAATTTTTGGTGCAAGTTGCGTACGTTTGGCGGTAGAAGGCTTTGCCTATACTGGGCCCTTGGCTATTTTGGGGGCTTTTTGTGCCATAGCGTTAGTGCTCGCACCCTTAGCCATTGCCGGCGCACTTAGGATGAGTGTTGAAAGCTGATACTGAGTTTGATGGTTAGTTTAACCATTTTAAGAGTAGATTTTATTTTTTTAAGAAGAGGTAGTTAGTTTGAATTGGCAGTGGTTTCATCGTTTGGGTTCTCCGCGTTGGTTTTATGAAAAAACCAGCGCTTGGTCGCCATGGTTAGCTTGCCTTGCATTGCTATTATTGGTGGTTGGGGCTGTGTGGGGTTTAGGTTTTGCGCCAATGGACAGTAAGCAGGGAAATAGCTATCGCATTATCTATATTCATGTTCCCGCGGCCTTTTTAGCCTTGGTAGGTTACTATGTTATGGCGATTGCAGGTGCAGTCGGACTGATCTGGAAAATGAAATTATCGTATATAGTAATGAAAAGTGCAGCCCCTATTGGGGCGGTGCTGACTTTTATCGCCCTGGTCACGGGGGCAGTATGGGGTAAGCCTACATGGGGAACGTGGTGGGTCTGGGATGCTCGTATTACCTCGATGTTGATTTTGTTTTTTCTCTACCTTGGCGTGATCGCATTACAGGGCGCTTATCAAAGCCGTGATTTAGGCAACAAATCCGGTGCAATGTTGTCTTTAGTGGGCATGATCAATGTTCCTATTATTTATAAGTCGGTAGATTGGTGGTTCACTCTACATCAGCCCGCCACTTTGAAATTAACTGGGGGGTCTAGCATCGACCCGTCTATGGCTTATCCACTACTTATCATGATTGCTGGCTTTTACTGTCTTTATGCCTGGTTATTAATGTTGTGGACACGAGTAGAAGTGCTTGAACAAGAGCAAAAAACACAGTGGGTAAAAGCTCTGTTTACTCACCGATAAATTATTTTCACGGTAGTTAATTAAGGTATCAATTAACCAAGGTATGAATCATGATATTTCAGTTTGAAGGTTTGTTGGATTTTTTAACAATGTCGGGACATGGCTCTTATGTGTGGGCGAGCTATGCCGTAACACTCCTTGCATTGATGTTTCTTATTATCATTCCTATACACCAGAAAAAACAGTTGGCGATACAAATTAAGCGTCAGCAACGTATTGAATCATCCGTTATTAACGAACGAAAAATACTAGGTAGTAGACATGCATCCGGTTCGTAAACAGCGTTTATATATTATTTTATTTATCGTTATTTTTTCTAGTATTGCCGTGTTACTACTGACCTATGCTTTGCGAGAAAACATTAACCTTTTTTATCCACCCAGTAAGGTTGTGGCAGGCGAGGCGCCAATTGATAGAACGATTCGTGTTGGGGGTTGTGTGGTTGTGGGTTCGGTTATCCGCTCAACAAAAAATCTAGATGTGAATTTTGGTATTACCGACGGCGCTGAGACGATGAAAGTCTATTACAGTGGTATTTTACCTGACCTATTTGCAGAGGGTGAGGCGATTGTAGCAAACGGAAAGATAAACCAAGAAGGTGCCTTTATTGCCACAGAAGTACTGGCGAAGCATGATGAAGAATATATGCCTGTGGAAGTGGCCGAAGCAATGAAGGAAGCCGGTGGACAATATCAAGAAACGTGTGAAATTATGTAGGAGCACCTTAATCAGAGGCCTATTAATGTAAGGCACTTTTATATATTCACTTTTTTGTATATTGATATTAGGACCTACGCTCACATTCTTATTGGCTCAATAATTATGACACTTCTTCGCGTGAAGCTTTTTGCCGATTGCCAGAAGCTATTTAGTTTTACGATAGAGTTTCCATCAATCAAATCTGTTAACGCAGCACTAAGGCTAGTGGAAAGTGAGTGATGAATTATTTCTTCAGTTTTATTCTGAGCTAATTGAACCACACCGCTAATCAGATTCTGCAAGGTGGAGTAAGCGGGTATTACAATTCGATTGATGTAATTCAGCAGTCTAGAGCCCATATACATAGAAGCTAAGAGGCATGTACTTTCTAGGATGCAACGACAACA
>JBLHWO010000090.1:0-13967 GCA_047629215.1 Cellvibrionaceae bacterium
CTTGCCATTAGCTGTCGTTTTATTTGGCGTTTTTTTGACAGACTTTTTTGGCCGGGCTTTTCTGGGGGGCTTATTATTGGGTATTGTTGGTACCTCTGCGGCAGGTGGTATTGCTGGCACTACTTCGGCAGGCGGTATTGCTGGCACTACTTCGGCAGGCGGTATTCTGGAGGGCTCATCTATCACGGCTAGCTCCTCAAGCTCAGCGCTGGGCGGCGCCACCAAAGGCTCCCATTTTTTGCGGTTGTCAAGAGGCGGCTCGCTTGCTAAATCAACCATTGGTGCTGGTGGCGCATCGATAGTATTTGAGCTGAGGCTTATGATCACAATTGCGGTAACGACCAAACAAATAATAAAAAGGAGGGTCTCTTTAAACCTCGGAAGACGCCGAGATAACACCGATAACTCGTTGGCGTTTGTGTCAGTGTCAGTGTCAGTGTCAGCTTGCTCAAGGAAGGTAGGGTTTCGTATGGCATGGCGTACTTGACACAATCCCATTATGTGGTCGATTTTAGCTTTGCTGTATTCTTTAGGAAAAACCCTTTCGAAAGTGAGGTCAGGACCGATAAGCGATCGGATCTGGGCATCGCTCTCCATGGCCTTATCGCTGCTAATTCCAAAATAAGCCAACAAGCCCTTAAACTTCTCATTAATTTCACACAAAGACAAGCAATCTTCTCTGGTTATGGACTCAAAATGAATGAGCACAGTACCGAATCTCTGTTGCTGCATGTGATGAATATATTCTAATCGAGTGCTCACGGCCATTTGCCCCAGCTGGGCCAGCTGGGGGTCGAATGTCTTATCAAAGACAATGGTCTCGTTGGGATCAAAAGATCGTATCAAAATTGATCTACTCATTCATTCATAACTCTTCGGCAAAGTGGATATTTGAAGCTTGTTAGCAGCCCACAGGGCAGCCAATATTAAAGTTCTGTCAAAAAGTCAGGGGTAGAGATTAAAAACCATCATTTTCACAAAACCCCTACCTTTTAATTACGCATAGTTTGATGTAGTGCAAATCTGGGTCCCTGCAAAGCCAAAGGTTGAAGCTGTAACTGCACAGCCCTGAGCCATAGGTACTGTCCATTAAAATTCCGCTGCCAACTACACAATCGCTGAACAATATAAATAGCACTTTTCTCTTTTAAAAAAACAATTTTGCAGAAACCCTTTCATTTTTTCTCGGCTTACCGTGTGTGAACTCATATTGAGCGTAAAGCTACTTTACCACGCTGAAAAATACGCGTAATGAGGAATATACATTGGCTATTCCGCAATGATTTGCTCAAACTCACTGAGATAACGCTTATGATAAGCAATACCCTTTCGATCTAAGCGATGCGTGTTGATACTCTTTTTGATGCTGATGGGTTGCAAGACCTGAGTTGTGCTTATGTCCCACTGACTGTCTTTCAAATCAAATAAGTAATCTCCCACTTGCAAGCCCAAGTCGTAATGATCTGGGTAAATGGCGTAATCGCCGAAGGTGAACTCGGTGCGGATCAATGTCTTGACACCAACTACAATCGGCTGTTTGTGACGCTTTAACTGTGGAATCCAGACATTCTTTAACAATAATGGCGACAGCAGCCCCGGGTCGCTCATAACCCAGATGGCGTCAATCTGTAATTTCTTCAGTTGTTTGATTGCTTTCTTAAGTTTCCTTTCGGAGATATCATTGTCTACTTCAATGCCGATGAGCTCGATCTGTTCAAGGCTGCTAAAGTTTTTTTGCTCCTGAAAGCTTTTTTTGTAGCTTGACCGGTAAATAGTCGCCACCCGTTGAATTGGACGACTGACCATCATTTTTCTCAGATCGACTAAGCTAGTCACGGCCGGGACTTCATACAAAACTGCTGTGCTGTTGGTAACCTTAGAAATCAGTTGGTCGGCAGATAGCGTCGATACGATGATACTGGGTGGATATTTTTGGAGGCCCTTGTGACGCTGATAGAGCAGATAAGAATTTACACCATAATTGTCCATTAGAATAATGGCCTTTGGACGATTGCGGGTGATCCAGTCATCAATGAGACTGATATCCTCACTGGTGTCGACGACCATGTCTACAATATCAATTTCCCCGTCGAGCGCTTCTTTTATGCCTTTAGACACTTGTTCGAATTGGCTACTGTTGGGGCGAAGCGTTAGTACTAGATCCTGACCGTAAAGGGTGCTTGAAAGCGAGGAGCAAAGTATGACAACTAGAGTGCTCACAAGGCTCCTCTGGATGGCAGGCATGAGCCGGACTGAAACGCTGCGAATCGCATCAGAGGTGAGCATTACCCAATATTTTCTTTTTATATTCATATAATTAATCGAATTTAAAGCTTTTGCCATGCATCAATGAAAAAATATTGCTGATTATAAGTAGACGTATCCAACTCATCTAGACAACTTTGCACAGCAATTTGTACTGTGGGGGGTGCTGTTTTGCGGACAGCCCCAATGGCTAAAGGTGCTTCTAGCCCGATGTTTAGAGTTTGTAATTTTTGCTTAGAAACATGCTTTAAGTATCGAAGTGTTCGCTCATCGACAAGTAAAAAATCTACGCTATTAAAGTTTAGTAGGGGCAATAAGTCTCTGGGTTTGGTTACTTTTTTTAGCTTGACGCTCGGTATCTCACTAGCATTTAGGAAAGTATTCATTTGTTGTCGACCCAGCTCGTTCAACACCCCAACGCGCATATTGACCAGCTCAGCAATATCGGATGGTGACCTCTGAGTTATTGATACAAGATAGTAACTGCCTTGAGTTTTATCGAACAACTTGCCCAGCGCAACGGGCTCATAATCGTGTAAATATTTGTAGACTAACCCTGTGGTTACTACTGCACTGGGTGGTTTTTGTCGGTAGGCCCGCCAGAATGCACCGGCCCGCTCAAATACAGAGACACTTAATGTGGGGCAGAGCTTCATAACGGCCTGCTGAACCGCGCTGTTTTGGATATCGCTTGGAAAAAACAAAAATAGGTCTACTGCATTGGCCAACGCCCCATAGGAAGTTAAATTGACTAGCAGCATGACCGAAAGTATCTTTTTGCTCACGAAAGCTTACCTAATTGATTGAGTGCCTTAAAGCTTTAGTTCCAACTTAAGCTCCACACGTCTGCCAATACCCTTTACGTGCGGTATCTCATCAGCATAGTAGCCTGTGCCGGTTATGTTATCTGCATCGGTAATATTATAGATTCCAAAAATGGCGTCTAGTCCTTCATATCCTAGATTCTCATAGCGTGCATAAATATTGGCTATAAGCTCAGCATCGATTTTAGTACCGGTTCCAAACCCTTCGTCAGGCAGATAGCCGATAGAATAGCGTTCGCCGAGATAAACCAAGGAAGGATTGATGGTGAGCTGATCGCTGAGCCGCACTTGACTATAGATCGACAATTTTTGCTCCGCTGCTCCAATCAGCTTATCTGGCTCAGGGTAAGTATCGGTATCGGGGTCATATTCAAATGCTTGATAAGATTCAACGGTGTTTTTCTTTAGCCAATATCGTGAGTAATTAAGGGCAACAAATCCCCATTTTGGCTCATACCGATACTCTAACTCTGCCCCTCGAGTCTGCACGTCTCCTTCATTTGAAAACTCTACAAAGGAATCATCGTAAACGATGACATCTTTCTGCTTGTTCGCGAAGAGATTGAGCTGTAATAAACTGTTAGAACTAATCTTGCGGCCGACCTCAAACTCTAATACCTCAGTTGTTTCCGCCTCGATATCAGGGCTAATACCAAGAGTGGTAATAGATGGCGACCTGTAGGCGCGGCTGGCTAATAGTTTGTAATGAAAAGGGCCCTTAACATAGGTTAAGCCTAGGCGCGGTACTGTGACAGCACCCGCTTCACTATGCTTTTCTGAGCGCAGACCTGCGGTGAAGGTATAGTCTTCTAGACTAAAAAGACCCTGTAAAAAAAGGTATTGGCTATCGAATTCATCCGTACCCGCGTCACGATCTAAACCGTACCAGTATACTAGTGTGTCCGCCATTTGCTGACTATATTCGGCGCTATCTTGCTCAAAGCCATAACCTATATCTAAGGAAACATTCTCATTGCCAAAGGGGCGGTGGTTGAGCGCGACGTTCAGACCAACGCGCTGAGTGGGAATATCCCAAAACCATTCAGGATAATCGTCAACAAAATCGTCAGTGAATTGGCCACTATCGTATTTACCGTAGAATAGTGAACTAGAAATTGTACTATTTTCAAACTCATCGTATCGGTAGTCTAATTGGGCAATCAAAGAGCTATAGCGTTCAGTGCCCGGCGTTTCTGTATCAGTAATGTAGGTACCATCATCTGCGACTAAATCATAGTAACTGAGTGGGAAGTTTTGCTTGTTTTTCGAATAAAGCAGCTTAAAATCTAAGCCAGACTTACTCGCTATTAATTGAAAGAATTCGCTCTCAGCCTCGAAGGTAGGGCTAGCGTCCTCAATGAGGAAGCCGTCATAACTGTAGTATTCGCCGTCGGTGCGGTCGCGTTTATTGAATCCACCGTAAATGTCAACGGCCAAGTCCTCTTCTGTGTCGCCGCCAAAGCCGGCACCAAAGGAACCTGTTACATAACCTGTGGATTTATTAGTTTTAGTTGTAGCAAAACTCGCTTCAGCTTCGCCACGCAATTTTTTGCTGAAGATGTTAATCACACCAAGTTCTGCGGTGCCTCCGTAGAGTGTCGAACCTGGTCCGCGAATGATCTCGATGCGATCAATATGCGCTAAAGAGAAATTGCCTCCAAATGCCGTTGAACCATAGCTAGCTTCGTTAACAGGTACACCATTGTAGTTGATTAATAATTGCCCCTCACCCCCATAGGAGCCCCTTACGACAAAGACTTCTGAGGCCGTTTCGTCTACACCAAATTGGAAACCGCCAACATACTGCAAGAGTTCGAAGAGATTGGAGGCCCCTATCGCATCAATGTCTCGGCGTGTGAGTACGCTTACAACACCGGGTGATTGGCGTGTAGTGAGCTGGTTTGCGACACCTGAAGCAACAGACACCTTCATGTTGAGCAGGTCGTCTAATGAGGATGTGTTAATTAATCCGTCTGTATCATCGGCTAAAGCCGTCAGAGGAAGCAAAAGTATAAGAGGTAATAATAAAAATTTAGACTTCATAATTTTCCCTACATGTATGAGGTATTTAAAATAATATGCTGTCTAGATGTTAGTTCAAGCTTCAATAAACATCAAATATCAAATATCAAATATCAAATATCAAATGAAGTTTTAATAAGTACCGAGCGTTTATGTTAAATATAAGAAAAACGCCTCTGCTGGAAGAGCACTAGAATCACGCTCTTCCGCGATTAATATTTTGATTTCAATACGTTTTTGGCTCACTCGTTTCAATTGTCGGGCCAAAGCCCCTCTCTATTGACAGTTCAATACACTTGCTCAATGACGATAGCTCACCGGTAAAAAATTCGCCACCTCTAGGAGCCTGTAGTTTAAACGACTGGTTGAACTTCGCTCTTATTTTGTTACGCCCAACTTAAAAATTAAAGGCGACAGCAGCCTGACACAGGGGGATTAGATACAATAAAATTATAGGCGAAGTTCAATAAAAACAGTTTATTGAAACTCGCTTATTTAAAAAATACTAAGCAAAAGAGATGCAGTCTAAAAATTATTTACGACCACGCTTGCGCAAGCCCATGCGTTCACGTCTGCGTTGCGCCCGATCACTACTTTGTTTTAATGATGCATTCGCATCATCATTATTTAAAAATTCGGTAAGCGAACGGATGGTTGGAAAACGATATAAATCTGTTAACGATATTGGCTTATCAACACGTTGCTTAAGTTGTTGATGCACCCTCACAATTAACAGTGAATGGCCCCCTAAATCAAAGAAGTTATCATTCATGCCTACCTTGTCAACTTGTAAACTTTCCTGCCAAACGATAGCGATTGTTTTTTGTAGCTCATCTTCTGGCTCAACATAAGCAGCAGTGGCTTTTTGACTCAGGCCCTGAGGCGATGGCAATTGCTTACGATCCAGCTTGCCATTAGGCGTTAACGGCATTGTATCGAGAATGACAATATCGTTGGGCACCATATATTCAGGTAGCTGTTTGCGTAAGTGTAGTTTTAATTCTGAGACTCCAGGCGCAACGCTGATAGGAACAACGTAAGCAACTAGACGTTGATCTCCCGGTGTATCTTCGCGCAGCAGTAAAACACAATCGCGCACACTATCGTGCTTACCAAGCAAAGCTTCAATTTCACCTAGCTCAATTCGATAGCCACGGATTTTAACTTGATGATCAACACGACCCAGAAAGTCAATAATGCCATCATCTCTGTACTTGGCTAAGTCTCCAGTCCAGTAAATGCGTTTTTCACTATCGAATGGGCTTTTAATAAAGCGCTCGGCTGTTAACTCAGCACGATCTAGATAGCCTCTAACAACACCGTCACCCCCAATAAATAAATCACCTGGCACACCTGATGGTACCGGCTGATAATTTTGATCGAGAATAAAAATATCGGTATTGGCAATCGGCCGCCCAATAGGAATTAAATCCGCATTATAAACATCTTGCGTTGTCGACCAGATAGTGGTTTCTGTCGGGCCATACATATTGGTTAAACGACCCGTCAAAATAGACTTAAGATCGTTTGCCAAACTATTAGGGAAAGCTTCCCCGCCTACCATCATATGCTTAAGCTTTGCTAATTGTGTTCGCGCTTCATTATCAAAACACAACATTCTTGCCATCGAAGGCGTACATTGAAAGTGAGTCACATTATGCTGCTCTAATTGGGCCGCTAACGAGAAGTCTGCCTCCTCATCAGTGTCAGCTGCCGCAAGAGAATGCACATTAACTGCGTCCCTCACTTCTTTTAACAGAGGTAGGCCCCCCATTACTTTTTCAGTTTCAACACCAAAATCAAGCAGACAAGCAATCTCATCCACACCGGCGGCTTTGCAACGATTTATCATTTTTACACAGGTTTCAGTTGTACCAAATAAACCACTACTTTCGTAATAGCGATCAAAAGCAAAGTCAAGAATCGTTTCAGACTCTTCTTCCGTCAAACTTTTTAAGTCTATATCGGCAGGATTTGAATCGGCTCCACCTGGGCGTTTAAAGGCAGGAAATGACCATGCGAAATCCAGCACCAATTTCATCGCACTGCGCAAATAATCTTTCATGGGCTCGCGAACCAGTTCGCGAACGTCGTCGTCTGACTCACCAATAAAAGTATGCAGCATTAATGTTACATGGCCTTCTGCTGGGTCTAGGCCAACATCTTTACGCGCCTCGCGATAAATTCGAATTTTTTCGGTCACTTCTTCTACAGACTGACCCAACAAATGCGTTAATACGTTAACACCCTTGGCGCCAGCCTGACGATAAGATTCAGGGTTACCCGCGGTGGTTAACCATACCGGTAATTCTTTTTGTACGGGGCGGGGCAAGGTTACAATATCGACCATATTGCCCATGGGATTTTTAAACGCAACTTTTTCACCGCGCCATAATTTTTTAACGGTTTCGATTTGCTCAAGCATTATATTTTTATTATTTTTATGATTTTCTGGCATGATAACGAAATCATTAGGCTGCCAACCGGCGGCAAACGACAAGCCCACACGGCCATCGGATAAGTTATCGACTACGGCCCAGTCTTCAGCAATACGAATAGGATGATGTAGCGGTGACACAATACTGCCTGAGCGTATTTTAATTTTTTTAGTAATAGCCGCTATAGCCGCACTCGTCACAGCGGGGTTTGGGTAGGGGCCACCAAAAGCACTAAAGTGTCGCTCTGGTGTCCACACCGCATCAAAATTATTTTCATCAAAATATTTTGCGCCGTCGATCATCAACTTATATTTTGAGCTGCCTGGCGCATCGTCATTGCCCCACATAAACAAACCAAACTGCATTGGTTGTCGCTGTAGTTTTTTTGCGGCAACGGTTTTTTCTGCACCACGGTCCTCTTTATAGACGACTACTTTAAAGCCCCGAGTTAGGGTCCAAAATAACTCTAAAACAGATATATCAAATGATAGACTGGTAACCGCTAACCATGTTCCTGGAGATCCCTTTTCTGAAGAGTCATATTCGATGCGCTCATCCATGCCTAAAAAGAAATTCACTACATTGCGGTGTTCAACCATTACGCCTTTTGGATTACCCGTTGAACCCGAGGTATAAATAACATATGACAAGTGGCTTGACTTAACATTGGAGAAGGGATTGTCAATGGCTTGATCACTTTTCTCTAAATCATCAACACAAATAACCTCAGCATTCGATGGTGGCAACTTATCTTCGATCGCTGTTTGGGTTATGATCAAACGCATTTTAGCATCGCTGACCATATAACCAATGCGATCAGACGGGAAAGCGGGGTCTAAAGGAACATAAGCAGCCCCTGCTTTCATTACGCCTAGAGTAGCAACCATTAAATCAATAGAGCGCTCGACATTAACGCCCACCAATTCATCTGCTTTTACACCTTTTTGAATTAATAAGGCCGCTAAGTTATTTGCCCGTTGATTTAATTCAGCATAAGTGACTGAATCATTTTCAAATACAACAGCGGTTGCATTTGGACGTGCAATAACCTGCTCTTCAAAGAGGTGATGTATGCACTGGCTATTATCATACTCAACCGTAGTCTGATTCCATTCTTCTAGTATTTTACGTTTTTCGTTATCAGATAACAATTCAACTTCACCACAAAGCTGTTGTGGTGACACTGCCATATTGCCCACTAAAGCAATATATTGTGTGACAAGCTTAGTTGCCGCTACTTCCGATAAACGCCGCGTATCGTAATAAAGGCTTGCTGAATTTTCATATGCTGTAAAAGTCACTGCGCTGCCCAATACAAACTGCGAATCTTCTGAGTCAAGATTTAGAGCTATAGCGACTGGTAAAGCCGTACCATTATTTAATTCCGGCAAGCTATGTAAATTGGGGTAACGTCCAACAATATCGTTCGACCATGCGCCCTTTTCAAGGGCTTCCGAAAATTGCTGAGCAATATTAGAAACTAGTGTTGTTGCTACTGTTTGAGTATCAACACTAATGTAAGCCGCTAAACGATCACTAACAAGCCCCCCCACCAAGCTTGAGGCTTGAGTAACACTACCTAGAGCACCGCCTTCTCTTAGTGCAATATCAAATTCGAACTTACGGCCTAAACGAGCTAACAGCAAAGTGAAAACAGCCGCTAAAGCAAAGGCTTTTTTCTCTGCTCCGAGCGCACTAGAAAAATTTTCCGTAATATCAATATCGATTGACTTATAGTCATCAGCCCTTGCGTGCGCTGAACTTTCATTATTACTGTAAGGAATTTCAATGGGGTCAAGTGTTGCAAGACGCCTCGACCAATATTCATCTTTACGACACAGTTTTTGATTTATTTCTGACAACGCTTCGCGTTTTTCTGGGCCTAAAACATTTAAACGATCACCAACACAAATAGTAGCTGAAGATAAACTAATTTTTTTACCAGAGAGCGTGGTTAGCTGAGTAATAGATAAAACACCTTCGATCGTAGCCACATCGATCGAATTGTCATCAACAGAAATAACCGTACCCGCCTCCGCAGAAGCCGACTGCTCTTGCGCAACCGCCGCCACAACAGAAAAAATATTTTGAGTAGACGCTGCGGTATTAACTAAAATTTTTGGAGTCGTTAGTACATTAGGATACTCGCCAAAATTTAGAGCTCCAACAAAAGCCGCTAAGGCATCAGCGCCTTTATCCCAATCTAAAAGCCCCATCGCATCAGGTCGTTTAAATTTAGCAAAATAACTGCGTTTGGATAAATCCTGCTCTATAAACTGAGTACTGTTATCAACTAATTCATCAATTAAAACTGGGAAGCTTTCTAGCGCCGCGGCAAAACATTTGGTATTGATCGACAACGAAGTTTCGCCCGCCGCTATATCAAAATGCTCTTGCTTAAGTAGCTCACCCTCATCAACACCCGATACAACCTTATGCCAGCTGATACCATATTTTTCTTCTTGATTCATTAACGCCCAAGCAGGGGCATTTAAACCGGCATACGCAGGTAAAGGGCCATCATGAAAATTAATTGTCATTTTTTGAGGCAGTGCTAGCACCTCATCTTTAATGATGGCGAGATGGGTGATACTAAATAGATAATCAAAAGGAGCAGACTGTGCTTTTTCGGCTAAAGCCGCTGGATAGTTAGCATCGGCCGCCATAACAGGAATAGATTTTCCCATCGCCCACTGAGATAAGCGTGGTGCGTTGGTAATGACACCTCTTACCTCGTGACCTCTTGACTGTAAGGTTTCACCGCATTCAATTAGCAGCGAATCGCCGCCGATAAGATAACAACTAAAGGTTTTTTTTTTCAAGGTAAGATTTTCCTGTGAAGACATTTAACTTTCCCCTAACTCTCCGATTGATTCTTTGCTCAATTCTAAAAAACTAAGCAAGTAATTTAACATAGCCTATATGGCCATTTGGCTAACCATAAATAAAACAAAACACTATCTGAAATTTCAAATTTGTACTAACTTTTGAGCCGCAGCCAATGGTGTAATTTTACCCGTGATCACTTGTTGCTTGAGCTCACTTTGTAACGCATTAAAACCTGGCTTTGCCATAAGATCCGACAAAATAGCATGACGAAACAGGCTGTCCATCCATTGAGCATTCTGTTGAGCACGCTTAACATCAAAAATCTTATCGATTTTTGCCTGTTTGCAGTACTCCTTAATCATGCCCCAAACACGATCAATTCGGTAGTTCATTAAGGCAGAACACGTCATTACCCTAGATTTCCACTTAGCGCCATGCCCTGAATTAGGCCTCAATAAGTCTAATGCCTGCTGATAATGACCTCTGGCCTGCTCTGCAAATGGCTCCAAGTCGCCATCTGCTTTATTAATAACCAAGGCATCAGCAAGCTCAACAATACCTTTTTTTATACCCTGTAACTCATCACCTGCATTCGGCTGCATCAACACCAAAAAAAAATCGACCATTCCGGCAACATGATGCTCCGACTGTCCCACGCCTACGGTTTCAACCAGTATCACATCAAATCCGGCAGCCTCACAAAGCAATAGTGACTCACGAGTTTTTTGTGCAACCCCACCTAGCTCACCCGCCGCTGGGGAAGGGCGTATATAGGCACTTGTCGATCGCGATAAGTGCTCCATTCGGGTTTTATCGGCAAGAATACTGCCACCCGCTATTGGCGAACTAGGGTCGACAGCCAGCACGGCTACCTTCTTGCCTTCGGCGACTAAGTGTAGACCAAAAGCCTCTATAAACGTCGACTTACCCACACCTGGGGTACCCGATATGCCGATACGAATACTATTACCAGAATAAGGTAGTACACGCTCTAGTAGATTTTGAGCCGCCTCCTGATGAAGAGGCAATTGACTTTCAGCCAAGGTTATTGCTTTTGCTAATGTACGCCGATCACCACCGCACAGGCTTTCCAAATTAATATCAATAACCATAAGGACTTATAGCCCCAACTGTTGATTGAGGGTAGTCAACACCTCACGCGCCGCCTTAGGTATTGATGTTCCCGGGCCAAAAATGCCCTTAACACCCGCTTCATATAAGAAGTCATAATCTTGCTTTGGTATGACACCACCGACGATAACTATAATATCATCTGCACTCTGATCTTTTAGCGCTTTAATAAGAGCAGGGACCAGCGTTTTATGGCCTGCTGCTTGTGACGAAACGCCCACAATATGTACGTCATTCTCTATTGCCTGTCTGGCCACTTCACCTGGCGTTGAAAACAACGGCGATAAATCGATATCAAAACCAACATCGGCAAAGGCCGTTGCAATCACTTTTGCACCTCGATCATGGCCATCTTGCCCCATTTTGGATACCAACATTCTGGGTCGGCGACCATGCAAACTGATAAAGTGCTCAATATCGTGGCTGATACTCATCCAACTGTCGTCCTCTTTATAAGCGCCGCCATAAACGCCAGACACGGTTTGAGCTTGGGCTGTAAAGCGACCATACACCACCTCTAGGGCCGAGGAAATTTCCCCTACCGTTGCCCGCGCCTTTGCCGCATCGATACTGAGCGCCAGTAGATTACCCTTCCCCGTCTCAGCTGCATGCGACAAAGCTGCAAGTGCTTTGGAGACCGAGCCAGAGTCACGGCTAGCTTTGATTGACTTTAAGCGCTCAATTTGCGAGAGGCGCACCGCCTCGTTATCGACATAAAGGGCATCGACGTCTGGCTCTTCGTCTAACTGATACTTATTGACTCCCACGATGACATCTTCGCCACGATCAATTCGCGCCTGCTTTCGAGCAGCCGCCTCTTCAATTTTTAACTTTGGCAAACCGGTTTCAATCATTTTTGCCATTCCACCCTTAGCCTCCACTTCCTCAATTAAGGCCCACGCTTTATCCGCCAACGCCTGAGTCAACGATTCCATCATGTAGGAACCACCCCAAGGATCAACCACGTCCGTAATACCCGTTTCTTCTTGAAGAATCAGCTGGGTATTACGAGCGATACGCGCAGAAAACTCCGTAGGTAAAGCAATAGCTTCATCAAATGAGTTGGTGTGTAAGGATTGAGTGCCGCCAAAAACAGCCGCCATTGCCTCTATCGTAGTGCGCACTATATTGTTATAAGGATCCTGTGCCGCCAGAGACCAGCCCGATGTTTGAGAATGAGTCCGTAACATGCTCGACTTTGGATTTTGTGGACTAAACTCAGCCACAATCTTTGCCCACAACAAACGCGCCGCCCTTAGCTTTGCAATTTCCATATAAAAATTCATCCCTATACCCCAAAAAAATGAGAGCCGAGGGGCAAAGTCATCGATTGCCAAGCCAGCCGCCAACGCCGTTCGAATATACTCTTTACCATCTGCCAAGGTATAAGCCATTTCTAGGGCGGCATCTGCGCCCGCTTCCTGCATGTGGTAACCGGATATCGAAACCGTATTAAAGCGCGGCATGCTTTTTGAACAATAGGCAATGATGTCGCCCACAATTTTCATTGAAGGCGCGGGAGGGTAAATATAGGTATTACGCACCATGAATTCTTTAAGAACATCATTCTGAATAGTGCCTGAGAGCTGATCTCGCTCAACCCCTTGCTCCTCTGCCGCTACTATATAACTCGCCAAAACCGGCAAAACGGCTCCGTTCATCGTCATAGAGACGGAGACTTTATCCAAAGGAATCCCATCGAAGAGTATTTTCATATCTTCAACGGAATCAATAGCGACACCGGCTTTACCGACATCACCCGTCACTCGAGGATGGTCTGAGTCATAACCGCGATGGGTTGCTAAATCAAATGCAACAGACACGCCCTGCCCCCCCGCATCTAGAGCTTGTCGATAAAATGCATTGGAGGCTTCTGCCGTTGAGAAACCAGCGTACTGACGAATGGTCCATGGTCGACCAGCATACATAGTCGCTTGAGGGCCGCGAATATAAGGCGGTAGCCCTGGCAAAGAATCGGTGTAAGGAAGCTCCTTACAATCCAGCTGCGTGTAAAGTGGCTTTAACTCTATGCCCTCTGCCGACATGAACGAGAGCGCTTCGGGGGGGTTGCCTTTGCTTTGCTTCGTCGCTAAGGCACGCCACTCTTCAAGGGTAGACTCAAGGGCAGACGCTTTTGGAATGTATTTTGATGGCTCTTGTCGGATCATAATAAAGTCTTTAGTTGCTTAGCTAGGAGGGCTGTCGGAGCATAGAGAGCGTTTCGAGGGGAAGCGATACTGGGCAATGTTTTTTCATGACTTGAGGACAATAGTGGTTCTATTGGCCAAAAGTAGGCGCCATTACGCGACGAAAATCAAGAGAAAACATATCCAAAACTCGCTTTTCCGCAGTAGTTCTTCTATTTCCGGACAGCCTCCTAGGCATCATTAGGCTGATTTAATTCAATCAATATACCGTCACAGGATTTAGGGTGGATAAATATAACGCGGCAATCGTG
>JBLHWO010000091.1:0-13314 GCA_047629215.1 Cellvibrionaceae bacterium
TTTTATCTGGCCAAATTCAAAGCGGTGGCAGCACCATCACTATGCAGGTGGCCCGCAATTTTTTTCTTTCGCGAGAACAGACGTTTTCCCGCAAATTCAATGAAATATTTCTTGCTATCAAAATCGAACAATATCTTTCCAAACAAGAAATCCTCGAACTTTACCTTAACAAAATATATCTGGGGAATAGAGCTTACGGAGTCAGAGCTGCGGCAAAAGTGTATTACGGAAAAGAACTAAACCAATTAAGTGCCGCTCAAATAGCCATGATTGCAGGTTTACCCAAAGCGCCATCTACATACAACCCCATTGCAAATCCCAGTAGAGCACTTGCCCGTCGAAACTATGTATTAAGACGAATGAACTCGCTTGATAAACTTACAGAAGAAGACTTTAAACTCGCACTTGCCGCCCCTGTCACGGCTAGATATTACGGCCAAAACTTGGAACTCAATGCACCCTACGTTGCCGAAGCGGCACGCGAAAAAGCCATAGCATTATTTGGTGAAAATGCTTACATAAACGGCTATAAGGTATTCACCACCGTTGATAGCAGACTACAAGATTCCGCACAAAAAGCTGTTGTACAAGGCTTGCTCAACTATGACTTGCGACATGGGTATAGGGGCCCAGAGCAGGAATTAGATCCCAGTGCCCTAGAGCCATTAAGCGAAATCAACAATAACGAATCAGCACAAAGTATAGTTAGAACCAATCAAAATCGACGCGATCCCAACTCTATCGTGGAAGAGTTAGGATCGGTCAACCTGACTCCGTGGCTAGAAACCGTCAAAAAAATGCCTTCCTATGGACTTCTAGAACCGGGAATTGTTATGCGGATAGGCAAAGATTATATTTCTGTGCTTAACTCAATGGGACAAACTATTGATATCGAGTGGGAAAATGGCTTAAAAGGTTCGCGACTCTACGTTAACGAAAACTTTGCTTCTTCGGCACCGACTTCGCCCGCCAAGCTAGTCAAGCTTGGCGATGTCATTAGGATGTATCGAAAACAAGACGCCGAACAGAAAGATGAATGGCACTTTAGCCAAGTGCCAAGCATAGAGTCCGCACTAGTATCGATTAGCCCGGATGATGGCGCGATACGATCAATTGTGGGTGGCTTTGACTTTAACAAAAGTAGCTTTAATCGCGCAATTCAAGCAAAACGGCAACCCGGATCAAACTTCAAACCTTTTGTTTATACTGCCGCTCTAGAGAGTGGCGTTACACCCGGCAGCATTATCAATGACGCGCCAATTGTGGTGGAAGATACCCGTCTAGAAGATGCATGGCGCCCAGAGAATTCCAGCGGGGAATTCTATGGTCCAACGCGTGTCCGCAAAGCGCTCTACCTATCTCGAAACCTCGTCTCTATTCGCCTGCTGAGGTCAATCGGTATAGATACTGCAATTGCTTCTATGGCGCGTTTTGGTATCGATACTAGCAAAATTTCAAGAAACCTCTCAATGGCGTTGGGCAGCCATGTGATGACGCCGCTGGAAGTCGCGACGGGCTACAGTGTATTCGCAAATGGCGGCTACAAAATAGAGCCTTATCTTATCCATCATATTCGCGATCGCCACGATGAAATTTTATTTAAAGAAGAGCCTAAAGTTGCTCCGTCCAAGAAGGCGTTAGTCTTCACTACAACAAAAGTAATTGTGGCCCCGAATCCGCCAGAGCTAACGTCACCTACTATCGATCCAGATGCTACAACGGAAAGAAGCGAAACAAATTCACCTCAAATCACACCGACTACCGCTTCAGCCGAAGAGGCAGAAACGGAAGGCTTAACGATTGAACTTTCTCAGCAGGCAGCAACCAAAATAGTTGATGAGCGCATAGTCTATCTAATGAATTCGATGCTGCGCGATGTTATTAAGCGCGGCACCGGCAGGCTCGCACAGAGCTTAGGCCGCAATGATCTTGCAGGTAAAACGGGAACAACGAATGGCCCTATCGATGCTTGGTTTTCGGGCTATAACTCTCATGTGGTAACCACAAGCTGGGTTGGTTTTGATAACAACCAAAAACTAGGAGGAGGGGAGTATGGCGGAATTGCTGCATTACCCATATGGATCGATTACATGGAAACGGCCCTGAAAGATGTGCCACCCTCCTTTATGCCCCAACCAAATGGCATCGTAACCGTCAGTATTGACGCTGAAACGGGGGCTCGCGCACGACCCTCAAACCCTAATAGTATCGAAGAAATATTCTTAGAGGAAAATGCTCCCCCCACTATTGACCCAACACAAGTGGTCAATGGCGGAAGTAATAGCCCAGCACCTGAAGAGCTGTTTTAAGACCTAATTGATTTAGGCCGCATCCTGCTCACGCTAACTACGCTCTTCCTTGCAGGCAATGCACCCCACATATATAGCCCCACTCCGACTTGTAAGACAGCTGAACATTGACGCGAGAGGAAAATCATTCCGCTCAACGATCCTGACACAGGGGGCCGGCCTGAGCTATGTCACCACCCGATCATCTTATCTTTTGCAACTGAAGTAACGGGTTTTGCTCTTGTTCAGCGAAACGTCACTCGTGATAGTTTCTGCTAGACCCTTGTTACTGACTAAACGGCTGGGCGACACGTTTCACCTAAGACCCTAATTAGCCAAGTGGGATAGTGCCGGCCACTCACAAACTCTTTACCGTGACCCACTAAGCAAACGTCGGGCTGGCAATAATCGGCCCAATACCAAGCGCCTCGCCCAGTGGACAGCAAGCCTCATTACCCGTGTTCAGCGCGTTTATGCGTTGGTCAAACGGCTTAAAGCGTTTTTCAACGCTCTATAACTCTTCAAAAAGCACGACAAAATATTCTCGCGATAGCACGATTAAGCCATTGCCTGCATACTCAAAAATTAACAATAATTGCTTGCGAACCGCAGCAACCCCTAAAGGAATCACGATGCCGCAGTCCTCTAACAATCCACGAAACTGACTCACGAGAGCTTTTCGTTCTTTTGAACGCGCTCCCGTTGTCGATGAAAATTTTTCGCCTCTTGCTGTTCGACTGCTTTAATCGGAACAAATCGCATGCTAGGCCGCTTCTGCATCGCTATTGTTATAATCGTTCTTGCCGCCTTTAACAAAAGACTTAACATATTGGGGCACAATTAATTTAGCCTCCCGCCTTAAGACAATAAAGCCTCTCGCCCAATAATTGGCACCTCCGCAGACCTCCACAACTTCTAGACAAGTGAACCATGTACGTCAGCACTCATGCTCTCTTTAGCGGATTCTTTTTGCCCAGCGTACCCACGCAATTGGCGGTAAACAAATGAAACTCAGACTATGCTATAACTAACCTAATTATTGTAATCTTCATAGCGCCCCACTCCACTTTTGTTAAATAGTCATTACTACACTTCCATTTTGCGCCCATTGCGGGACTGCTAGCAAGCGGATTGGGCCCATGCCATTATTCTTGGAGGGCATAAAAAAAGCCGAATCATTTCTGATTCGGCTCTAGATGTTAAAAATACTACCCAATAAAAACTATTTAGCGCTTCTGGTAAAACGCTTATTGAAGCGATCGATACGACCACCTTTATCCGCCGTCTTTTGCTTACCGGTGTAAAATGGATGGCAAGCTGAACAAACGTCAACGTGAATTTCTTTAGATAAGGTAGAGGCGGTTTTGATTACATTACCACAACTGCAAGTCGCAACCATCTCACCGTAATTTGGGTGAATATCTACTTTCATAAAATTAATCTCGTGTTATTGTGGCGCCGCCACTCGGTCAAGAAGCTGATTGAATCGCTATATTTACTGTTATATAAACGAATATTTTGCCTAGCACGGCCACCTGTACAAAATAAGGCTGCCAATATTAACAGAAATCCCCACTAACTCAAGAAATAAGTAAGTATTCAATGACACCAGCTAAACGAATAATACAGGTTGCTCTTTCATCTCCATTTCGGCGCTTGTTTGACTACAGCCTGCCGGATGAATCACCGGAACCACTTATTGGAAGCAGAGTTGCTATCCCGTTTGGGCACCAAAAATCTCTTATGGGAATTGTCGTCAGTAAAAACTCAAGCTCTTCAGCACCTGACAAGCTACGCGACATTCATGGCATCCTAGAATCTGAACCCTCCCTCAACAATGACTTATTAAAATTATGCCGGTGGTGTGCTGATTACTATCACTATTCATTAGGGGATGTATGCCAAGTTGCTCTCCCGGCAATATTGAGAAGGCCCGAAACCATAAAAGATAGCACACATAGCATTTGGGAAATCACAAGCCAAGGCCAATCAACTGCTTTAGAAACACTAAAAAAAGCGCCTAAACAACAAGAGGCATTAGGCCATTTCCAAAAGAAGACTATTCTCGACACCGGGGCCACCAAAAAAAATAAGATTAGCCCTGCCACATTAAAGACACTAACTGAAAAACAACTAATTGAGAAGTCGGAGAGAAAAAACAGCCTTAAATCTCTAAATACACCGACTGAAACCCCTTTATTAAAAGAAACTCCTTTACTCCTCAACAACGAGCAAGACAAAGCACTGCAGACCCTTCAGTATGGTGAATTTAACACTGTGCTGCTTGATGGTATTACCGGTAGCGGTAAAACAGAAGTCTACCTGCAAGCAATTGAGCATGTACTTAAGCGAGACGAGCAGGTGATTGTTCTGGTACCTGAGATAGGACTGACGCCGCAGACAGTCACTCGCTTCGAACAGCGCTTTAATCAAACAATCACTACCCTTCACTCCGGGCTGACTGACAAACAACGCTTCACTATTTGGCAAAAGGCTAAGCTCGGTGAAATTAATATTGTAATCGGAACTCGCTCCAGCATTTTCACTCCTCTACCTAGACTCGGCTTAATCGTCGTCGACGAAGAGCACGACAACTCCTACAAACAACAAGAAGGCGTGCGCTACTCTGCAAGAGATGTGGCCATAATAAGAGCACATAAAGGTAACATCCCTCTTATTTTAGGCAGCGCTACACCTTCTTTAGAAAGCCTTCAAAATGCAATTTCGGGTCGCTACCAGCACCGCTTATTAAGACAGCGAGCAAAGAGCCAACCCTTACCCTCCATTGAATGCATAGATACACAAGAAAGCGATATCGACGAAGCAAGCTTGAGACACATCCAAACCGCCCTCGAACAAAATCAACAAGTACTCGTCTTCATCAATCGTAGAGGCTACGCACCCATCCTCAATTGCAAAGATTGTGGCTGGACCAGCCTCTGTGAAAACTGCGACAGCCGTATGACTCTTCATCGCAGCGGGTACAAACAACACCTACATTGCCATCATTGTGATAAGCGTAGCGTTGTCCCACCGAAATGCCCCCAATGCCACAGCCAACGAATCAAACCCTTAGGTAGCGGCACCCAACGCAGCGAAGAAACACTTGAGAAACGGTTTGGTGGCGTGCCTATTTTACGAATTGATCGGGACAGCATGGCGCGTAAAGGACAATTGGAAGCAGCCCTAGCAAAGGTTAATAAAGGTGAACCCTGTATTTTAGTTGGGACACAAATGTTGGCCAAAGGCCATCACTTCCCCAACCTTGGCATGGGTGTGATCCTGGGCTTAGATCAAGCTTTTTTTAGCAGCGACTTTCGTGGTGCCGAGCGTATGGGGCAACTACTAACTCAAGTTGCAGGACGAATTGGGAGAGAAAACCATAAAGGCAAAGTCATCATTCAAACTCGCTTTTCAGACCACCCTTTGCTGAGCTTATTGCTAAATGAAGGCTATGAGGCCCTTGCAAAACACCTACTGAGCGAACGCAAATTAACAGGCATGCCTCCCTTTGAGCACATTACGCTCATACGCTGCCACGCTCAACAAGCACAACTAGCCGAAGAATTTTTACACTGCGCACGCCAAATTGCTCAACAAATAATTCCAGCGCATGATGGCCTGCAGTATTTGGGGCCTTTTCCTGCAACAATGGAAAAGCGTAACAACCGCTACCATTTTCTACTCCAAATTAAGGCCAGCAATAGAAAAGAACGCCAATATTTACTACAACAATTATGCGAGCGACTTGAAAGCACAAAACAAGCCAGAGGCCTGCACTGGCTTGTGGATGTAGATGCGCAAGATTTTTAGACCTATTACCTTACTTAGGGACCCTTGCACAGAAGATGATTTCTAGGTGCCTTGGGGTATGCTTTCAGGCATTCAAAAATTGCTCGAACACCATGAATGGTGTGAATGTCATTTTTGCATCGTTACATGGAGGTAACTAAGTAGAGCGCCAACAGTAGGCGCTTTTAGGCGATGCGGGAGCAATGGCCGAGAAGCAAAAAAGGAAAGGACCAGTATTTTGCCGCTACCGTATCCTGCTAACGCGATACACCTATATCCATATAGGCAATGTACCCCCCCCCCACCTCGATGAAGGCACGACATAAAAACAAGACACAATAAATCTGTTCATACAGGTTTAGGCAGCTTTGCTGGACGAAGACCTAGTACTAGGTGGCAAAGATTGTTCCCAACAATCTTTTTGCATACCCTCCGTCTGGGGAGGTTAAGGTGCTAACCCAAAGAAAGAGTTTATGTATTATAAATGACCAGTTTAATACATTATTCCTCGGCGCCCCCGTGAGGGGCAAGACAGCATGGAAGCAAAATGGCCTTAGTGTAAAGGCCTCTATTAAAAATAGCTGCTATAACTCTTTATGGTTATAGCAGATAGCCCTTTATAATAAAGGCCGCTCCACGTAGAATCCTCGCACACACAATGACAGCCTAATTTAGCTATAACATAATCAATCACGGTGTAAATGAATCAAGATTTTGCTAAAAAGAAGCGCGCTGCTTCAACCAAAGGTAAATCGACTTCAAAGCGAAGCAACTCTCGTCGAGCCAAACCGAAACAACAAAAAGCACCCGCTTGGGCATGGCTAGTTATTGGCTTGTTATTAGCCGCTTTCATCACCCTACTTATATACCTAGCAAACAAACCTGAAAAAAATAGTAATGATCAAGTAAAGCCAAGCGTAAAAAAGGATAGTAAGCCGCCTCAACCTCGTTTCGATTTTTACGAGATACTCAAAGAACGACAAGTAAAAGTCCCTGATAGACTATCAGAAATCCAAGCTGCTACGCCACAAAACATTCGCTTCTACCTTCAAGCAGGATCTTTTCGAAACCGAGATGATGCAGAAAGGCTAAGAGCCGAGCTCGTTCTAGTTAATTTACCCACAACCATAGAAAGTAAAGCTAGCGATAAGGGTGCATTCTGGCATCGAGTTATTGTAGGCCCCTTCAAATCACGATCAAAAGTCGCTAAGGCGCGAAGCACCCTAGCCTCTAAAAAGCTGAGCCCACTATTACTTAAGAGAACCGTAGACTGATAATTAGAAACATTCCTACGGTTGATTTTTCTCAAAACACCCCAAAACTGAAACTACTTGTTAAAAGCTAAATCAGTAGGCTATTTATCTGTTTTGCCCCAGTATCGTCATCAATAAAATTAGGGCTAACACCAAAACACACTCAAACTTTAGGATACATTATTTTGGAACAATTTCGAGGCACTACCATTGTATCTGTTCGTCGTAACGGTAAAGTTGTTATCGGTGGCGATGGCCAGGTTTCCATGGGCAACACCGTCATGAAAGGTAATGCCCGTAAGGTTAGGCGTCTTTATAACGATAAAGTCATTGCTGGATTTGCTGGTGGCACAGCCGATGCTTTCACTCTGTTTGAACGTTTTGAGGCCAAACTACAAGCCTATAACGGCCAATTAACTCGCGCGGCGGTCGAACTTGCTAAGGACTGGCGCAGTGATCGCGCCCTAAGAAAGCTAGAAGCACTTTTAGCTGTGGCCAACGAAGAAGCCTCCTTAATTGTCACCGGTAATGGCGATGTTATTCAACCAGAGGACGACCTTATTGCAATCGGTTCTGGCGGCCCTTATGCTCAGTCAGCTGCTCGTGCGTTATTAGAAAATACAGAACTGGATGCGCGCACCATAGCAGAAAAGGCACTCACTATTGCTGGTGACATTTGCGTTTTCACCAACCACAATCATACGATTGAAGAGTTGTCGTTTTAGGGGACTGCCCGAGAATAGGGGCCGTCGCGAGGGAGTGCCGTTTAGAGTCCATTTTTTCGATGATTTGAGGCGAATAGTGGGCCTACTCACCTATAGTAGACGCCACGACGCGACGATAATGAGCGGGACAATGGTCCAGAATAACGCTTTCGCAGTAGGCCAGTCCATGCTCGGGCAGCCTCCTAAGGAACCTCTGATTAAGGTACTGATTGAATTTCTGATGAGATAAAATGATCGTATTTAAGTCGATAATTGAACGTAATAGCGAGCTATTGGTGAAATCATCAACAGCTCCTACTCATGCGAATTACCTACATCCGTGTAGGCAACGAAAAATACGGTTATTTTAACCATAAAAAAATAATTCATGACTTGATCAGAAACTCCCTAACTTAAACACACTACATTATTACGAAGAGAAAATTCATGTCAACTATGACTCCCCGCGAGATTGTGCACGAACTCGACCAGCACATTATTGGACAACAAAATGCAAAGCGCGCTGTTGCGATTGCGCTACGTAATCGCTGGCGTCGCATGCAAGTCGGCGAAGAACTTCGCAACGAAATCACTCCAAAAAATATTTTAATGATTGGCCCAACGGGTGTAGGCAAAACAGAAATTGCTCGCCGTCTAGCAAAACTGGCTAACGCACCTTTTGTTAAGGTGGAAGCCACAAAGTTTACTGAGGTAGGCTATGTTGGT
This sequence comes from Cellvibrionaceae bacterium, assembly GCA_047629215.1. Lineage (GTDB taxonomy): Bacteria > Pseudomonadota > Gammaproteobacteria > Pseudomonadales > Cellvibrionaceae > CANLBN01. The sequence goes on from JBLHWO010000091.1 coordinate 8,764, forward strand.
CGCGATGTTGAGTCTATCATTAGAGACCTGGTTGATATGTCTATCAAAATGTTTCGCGAACAAGAGGTAGAAAAAGTACGTCATCGCGCTGGAGATATTGCCGAAGACAGGATTCTCGATGCGCTCTTGAGACCCGCGCGAAGTAGTGATGAAAACGACTCCAATGAATCGGACAATACCACCCGACAACTCTTTCGTAAAAAATTACGCGAAGGCGAGCTAGACGACAAAGAAATTGAAATTGATATTGCGGCCACAAAAGTTGGGATAGAAATTATGGCTCCCCCTGGCATGGAGGACATGACCAACCAACTGCAAAGCATGTTTTCTTCTATGGGTAATGAAAAAACCAAAACCGTCAAAATGCCAATAAAACAAGCTTACAAACAACTCTGTGACGACGAAGCAGCAAAATTAGTTAATCAAGAAGAGCTGAAAACAAAAGCAATTGAAGCTGCCGAACAAAATGGTATTGTCTTTATCGACGAAATCGATAAAGTTGCAAAACGCAGTGAAGGTACTGGTGGCGATGTTTCTCGCGAAGGAGTACAAAGAGATTTACTGCCATTAATCGAGGGCTGCACCGTTAGCACAAAACATGGAATGATCAAAACCGATCATATTTTATTTATTACATCGGGCGCCTTTCATGTTGCCAAACCTTCGGATTTAATTCCAGAATTACAAGGCCGCCTACCAATCCGGGTAGAGTTAGAAGCATTGTCCCCCGAAGACTTTGAGCGCATCCTTACAGAACCCAATGCATCTTTAACAAAACAACAAGTTGCTTTAATGGGTACAGAAGGCCTAAATTTAGAGTTTACCGCAGATGGTGTAAGACGAATTGCTGAAACCGCATGGGAAGTCAACGAGAGTACTGAAAACATTGGTGCACGACGCTTACATACGGTTATGGAACGCTTAATAGAAGAAATTTCTTTCGATAGCGGTGCCAACGATAACAAGAGTGTCAAAATAGATGGTGCCTATGTTGATAGCCACCTTGGCGAGTTAGCTAAAGACGAAGACCTAAGTCGTTTTATATTATAAAGCTGATAGAGACCTTCGCATGAAAACAAAATGGCTTTGTGCAAAGGTCTCTGATAATTAAAATGGCCAAGATAAACTCTCAATAAACTTCCGGTCAGCAACGATAAAATCAATCATGAAAAACCCCTCAAAAATACTACTTCATAAAAAGTCAAAAACCTTAGAATTGATTTTTGAAGGAAGCAGCCATCACTTAACAGCAGAGTTTTTACGTGTTCACTCACCATCCGCCGAAGTAAAAGGGCACGGACCTGGCCAAGAAACGTTAGTTCACAGCAAGATCAATGTAGGTATCAAAAATTTAAAGGCGACAGGAAATTATGGCCTTACCATTATCTTTGATGATGGACATGACTCAGGTATTTATTCATGGAACTATATCAATGAGCTTGCCACTCATCACGATACTTTGTGGCAAACCTACCTTGACAGACTAAGCTCTGCCGATCAAAGCCGTGACCCACATACTAGTGTTATTCAATTCTCACCTTAAAAAGCCTATCTTATTTCGATAAAAAAGTCGTTTTGCAATCTTCCCCGATTGCCTTCAGCTCATTCACAATATAATCTAAAAACACTCTTATCTTTACTGGCATATAATCTTTATGCGAATAATAAGCATAAACACTAAAGTCCTCAGAACGATAGAATGATTGCACCAATTCAAGAGAACCGCTCAGAACGGCCTCTCTCAATAGAAAATGAGGTGCTTGAAGCAAGCCAAGGCCAGATTGACAAGCAGTCGCCATAGACAAACCATCGGTTGTAATTAAAGCGGCCTCTGGCGTTAACTCATAGCGCTTTTTATTTTTTCCCGCACCATGGATACCGTATACGGGCATAATTTTCCCCGTGTATAAAAAACGATATAAAATCCACGGCTGCTTGGCGATATTACTGTTGGTTACTTTTTTTGTATTTGACAAAAAACCAGGAGACGCACAAGTAACAACATCCATGGGAGATAGCTTTCGCGCAACTAAACGGCTATCTTTTAAATGGCCCGAACGTATTGCTACATCAATAGAATGGCTCACCATATCGATATAATCATCCGTAAGACTTATATCTAACTTTATCTCCGGATAAAGCTTACAAAAACGCGCCATCATAGGCATAACATATAGTTGTCCATACACTACAGGTAAGTTAACCCGCAATATACCTGCCGGCTCACTTTGTTCCAGACTTAGCTGTTTTTCACATACATACATCCAAGCCATTCAACAACTATGAACAGTGCTCTCGGTAAATCTCGCCCACACTAGTCAGTTGCAGTTTACGTGTCGTCCTATTAAAAAGGCGTATATTTAGATGCTCTTCTAGTTGCCGTATCGCCTTTGATATCGTCGATGGATCAACGCCCAAATAGACCGCTGCAGCGGTAAAACCACCAAAACGAGACACCACCAGAAAATCATTAATCAAATTTAGTTTATCCATTAGTGAATTATAATCACTAACAAAAATAAAATAGTGATTATTTATCACATTATTTTAATCTTTATAATAAGGATAAATTCAACCAGACGGACACTAGTCATGCAAAAGCACCCACTCATATTAACCTTCGCCTTACTCACCTTGCTGTGTAACCCGGCATATGCGGCGCAAAAAGTCATTGGGATCATTGTATATGACGGGGTATTAACCAGCGATATTACGGCCCCGGCCGAAGTTTTTGGAGTAGCGACCAAACAATCCTGGTTCAATAATTACGAAGTGAAAATGATCGGCATTAATAACCAAAAAATGATTACAACAGAAGAAGGGCTAACTATAAAAGTTGACTCCGACATTACGCAAGCCCATAAACTATCGGCTCTCATTGTTCCAAGCTCTTACGATATGCAACCATTATTAAAAAACAAAGCCTTAATCTCTTTCATAAAAAAACAAGCGTCGCAAGTAGAGTGGCTTGCCAGTAATTGTTCTGGGTCTTATTTATTAGCCGAGGCAAACTTACTTAATGGAAAAAAAGCAACAACTTGGGCAGGTGGAGAGTCCGACTTACAAAAAAAATACCCTTCAGTTCTCGTTCAACACAACCAAAACTATGTGATTGATGAAAACATTATTACCAGTAATGGCGGCACGGTGAGTTATATAGCAGCAATCAAACTATTATCATTAATGAGCAACAAAAAATTAGCGCAAGAAGTGTTTGGCACCCTACAAATGGGCCGAATAACAAACACCTATTAAATCGCAGAGCACTTGATTATGAGTATAAGAGTAACATTACATTTTCATTTACAGCCCGATAAAATTCATTAACTGATTCAATTCCTTAAGTTAAACTTATCAAATGTAAGAAAATTTTCAGGCTGTTTATATGTTGATGTATTATTCAATGAAAAAAAAGATGAAATGCTACTTGAAGAACAGTGGCAAAGCATAGAGATGCATCATCGTTATTTGAAATTCATTAGCGACAATGAGATATTGGAAGAATTAAATAACTTTATGACAAAAGAACCTAAAATAGGTTATTTTGAAAAAATAGACATTTAATGACAATCAATACATAGCTTATTGCACACTATTTTATATCAATCGAAACCCTCTCAATTGAGTAGGGTAGTGTGCGATTAAACAAGGGGAAGACATTTTGTCATTGAGTCGCCCCGAAGAAAAACAATCCACATTCCGACACGAGAAAAATTTTCGCTTAGAAAGCTATATCTTAGAAATACTTATCCCCCTCGTTATTTTGCTAAGCAATGTATCACTTGAAACCTGCTTACTAATAAGACGCTGGATAATTTTTTATAGTTATCGAGCTATTGAATAGCTCCGCAGAGTTAGAAATAGATCGTATCGGATTGGAAAAAAATTAACTATCAGGACGGGCTAAGGATATTGGTCCAGCTGCGGTTATGATGAATGTATTTTTAGCGGTTAAGATTTAGACTGCGATTTTAATCGGCTGAGAACATGAAAAATGAACGACGCTGAGGATAATAATTTTTGCACTATATAATTAGCGCTTAAAAAATGAAAATAAATCCAACTTCATACTTTTCATTAAATACTTATCACGTATTTCATTGACATCTATACCATAACTACCTGGCTCTAGATCTTGAACAATTTCTATTTTTTCAACTTCATCAACATGTTTTTTACCTGAATCAATTAATGCCTGCTTACGTAGATAATCTGTCGCCAAATCTAAACATTGACGCTTTTTCAACGGATGTTTGAGGGAATTAAGCAACAGCATTACTTTTGGCTTTAAACGACGTTCAAAGTTTTGCTCTACAACGACACCAACTTCTCCTGTCGTTAGCTCGACCAATGTTCCCGTCGGATATAATCCAATGCCACGAATAAATTCAACCACTAGATCTTCTTGAAACTCCAATGCTCTCACTTCATATAAACGCGATACTGCTCGCGAGGGCGCGGTAGGTTCAATAGCACCACGAGGGTTTGTAACCTGATCATAAAATGTGACGATGCCTGCAACTTTACCCAATAGAGGAATTTTATCTCCTT
>JBLHWO010000092.1:0-13202 GCA_047629215.1 Cellvibrionaceae bacterium
GATATTAGTGATCACGGGTACTGCCTACGCTGGTCTCATATAGTACCCTCACAAATTAAATCCGGTGAAGTTATTTTACTCAAAAAACCGGGTACAAATCAGTGGCAAGTAGGAGCAATAAGATGGGTACAGCGCTTAAACCGGCATACTTATGTTGGTGTCCAAATTCTAGATGGATTTGCTCAAGCCTCCGCGGCAAGTACAATACTAAAAAATGGATCTGAAACACCCTTTTTTCGAACGGTATTGCTGACAGATGAAAATAGCACCGAGATCTCAAGCTTAATTACCCCCACTATTCCATTTGCTCCACAGCAGAAAATTCAACTACAAACTGAGAATGATTATCAACAGGCTAAACTTCACCACTTATTATTGAGTTCAGGATCTATATCCCAATATAGTTACAAAAGCCTGTGAAAAATGATTTTAAATGTGACACAGGTCATAAAACCAATGTCTAGGAGTAAACAATATAGTTTGTTTTGTCGCTAACCAGTATCATATACAATTTAAATAATTCACATTGACTAACGAAAAAAACTCATGAATTCAGCGATCGTCCCTTTCCGCTTATTAATCATTAATGATTCGCAGCTAGAAGCGCAGCGACTAATCAGCATGTTTCAAAATGCTGGCAAACCTTGCCGCGCCCAATATGTAAACAGTGAAGCTGCGCTTAATAAGGTTATAGAAGAACAGAGCTGGGATTTAGCTATTGCCCTCAACGAATGTACTGGAATAAGGCCAGTCGATGTTATTCGCACTATTCGAAAACATAACCACGACTTACCAACAATACTGCTCACTGATTCTGATACTGAAGCCGACCGCTCAATAATGAATGGTATGAAACTAGGCGCTTGTGATGTTGTAAAATTAGACGATGATCAGCATTTATTGCTAGTGGTTAGTCGAGAGCTAGAAAATCGACAACAGCGGAAAATAACTCGAGCGTCAGAACGTAAAGTAAAAGAACTGGAGCGCTGCAATCGACAACTGCTAAATAGCTCTAAAGACGGTATCGCTTTTATTCAAGATGGCATGATCATCTACGCCAATGACTCTTTCGCTGAAATGGCCGGTTACAGCACTAGAAGCGATATTGAATATCTACCTATAATGGATATGATTGATAGCAAGGATCAACAACGTGTAAAAAGTGGGTTGAAAGGCTTTTCATTACAGAACAAGGATGAAAAAACAAACCGCCTCAACTTTCACGTTATAACAGAAAATGACGATTTAAAGAAAATAGATTGCGAACTACAACTTGCTCAATTCGAAGACGAGCCCTGCATCCAACTTTTATTACATACAAATTTTTCTGGCAATGAAGTACTTGAAGCTGAAATAGAAAACATTAAAACAACTGATAACATTACAGGCTTAAATAATAAAACTCTATTCAATGACAAGCTGAGCCTATTGATTAGCAATGCGGCTAAAAATGAAGTAAGTCACAGCTTTTTTTATATTGACATTGATCAATTTGAAGTAAATGTTGAAAGCCTAGTTGGAATAGATGGCGCCGATGATGTACTAGCGGCGGTTGCCGGTTTTTTGCGCGCACATAGCCGCACCGATGATTTTTTAGCTCGCATTGGCGATCATTCATTCGCAATACTGACAGATGAAAATCATTTAGAAAAATTATTGAATACAGGTAATATACTATGCGACCTTATTCGGGATCACTTTTTTGAAGTTAACAATAAGACTTTACGAATCACCTGTAGTATCGGCATTGTCATCATTAACGAAACCAGCATTGACGCTCAATCGGTTATCAACCAAGCCAACCAGGTCATAGAAAGCTTACGCAAAAAAAATAATAGCGCTATTGGTGACGGGGTTAATGTTTATCAAACCATTGAAAATGATCAAACCGTTCTCGTAAGCGCTTTACAAAAAGCGATTAAAAATAATGATTTTAAGTTGCTCTTCCAACCTATTATTAGCTTACGCGGAGATGAAACGGAACGTTACGAAGTACTGCTACGAATGCTGGACGAATACGGCGAAGAGGTTTCTCCAACCCATTTTTGGCATACCGCAGAGAGCATGCGAACGACAACCAAAATTGACCGCTGGGTTATTCTCGAATCAATCAAACACCTCAGCGGCCACAGTAAAAAAAGCAGCCATGTACAATTAATAGTTAATCTAAGTCACCAAACGTTATGTGATGAATCTTTATTGCCTTGGTTGAAGGTTGCCTTTAAAGCAGCTAAGGTCGACCCATCTACCTTGACATTTCAAGCAAAAGAAAGTGATGTAGCCCAACATTTAACCGCGGCGAAAAAATTTATTGATAAAGCCTCATCGATAGGAGTCGATTTTAGTATCAACCAATTTGGCTGTGCTTTAGAGCCTCTATCCTTATTAGGTCATATTGATGTGAAACACATTAAAATAGACGGCTCTTTTACCGTTGGCCTACAAGACAATACAGAAAGCACTGAAGTCATGTCAGCCTTGCTCAAATCGCTTCACGAACGCGGAAAAATCACCACTATACCACTGGTAGAGAATGCCAGTATTTTATCTAAACTATGGAAGATGGGAGCACACTGTATTCAAGGGCATTATTTACAACCGCCCAGCATGGCAATGGATTATGAGTTTTCAGTTGAGAGTACTGGATAAGGCTTTGTCAAGCCTAAAAAAACCACCCATGATATCTTACCCCTCAAGTAGCAACCGAGGTCAGGAAGGCCGCAATAAAAAATACTTTACGTAAAAACGTGATTTGTTATTGATACCCTCCATGGGATCAACTTCTTCTGCCGATTGGCCCCTCTTATGCTTATACTCGCATTGGCGTGCGTGCTGACCTGAAAAAGCGAACTACCATCACATCTTATCCATTGTTGCCATCTCTCTATCACTTAAACCCATAAGATACAAAATAGCATCCAAACCCAGCTGACTAATTGATTGCTTAGCTGACTCTTTCACTAATGGCTTCGCCCTAAATGCAATACCTAAGCCGGCCACACTCAACATCGGTAAATCATTAGCTCCATCGCCAACAGCAATAACCTGCTCCAAGCTGATATTTTCTTTTTGAGCTAAAATACGCAGCAACTCAGCTTTGCGCTCGCCGTTGACAACCTGCCCAATCACTTTACCCGTAACCTTACCATCTAAAATATCCAAGTGATTCGCATAAACATAATCAACACCTAAGCGCTGTTGTAAATATCGACCGAAATAATCAAAGCCACCGGATAAAATAGCGGTTTTATAGCCAAGGTGATGTAGTATTTTAAATAGCTTTTCAGCCCCCTCCGTTAACTTTAATCGTTGAGCAACCTTTTCCAACACCTGCTCATCCAAACCTTTTAACAAGGCCATTCTTTTAGAGAAGCTTTGATTAAAATCTAACTCGCCTGCCATTGCCGCTTCTGTAATCTCTGCGACTTGAGAGCCTACCCCTGCTTCAATAGCCAATTCATCAATAACCTCAGCTTCTATTAATGTTGAATCCATATCAAAACAAACCAAGCGCCGATTACGTCGATAAATAGTATCCTCCTGTACCGCGATGTCAATATCGTGCTTTGCAGCCAACTCCATAAAGGCAGCACGCAAGGCACTTAAGTCATCGGGCGTACCACGAGCAGAAAATTCGACTGAAGACTTAGTTTGCTCGGGTAAAGTATCGAGGGGGATACGACCTGAAAGACGAGTAATATGATCAAAGTTGAGACCATGAGTGAGCGCAATAGCCGTCAATGATGCAATATGTTCAGCGGTAATCTCTCTTGCCAATAAACTAACGATATGACGTGGTTTACCCTGTTGATTGACCCAATGATCATAACGTCCATGATCAATGACCTCAAATTTAACACGATTACCTAAACCAATAACTGCAGCGTCTACCTCTTCTTTTAAATGCTCGTCATCGCAAATGACAGGTAGCTTAATCAACATGCCTAGATTTAAGTGATCATGGATAACAGACTGACCGATATCTAAAATAGTTACCTGATGACTGGATAGTATTTTTGTGATGGAGGAGGTAATACCTGGTTGATCTACCCCAAATACACTCAGCAAAAGAATTATTTCCTGCTGATTGTTTCCATCAAGCACTTGTTTAAGGGGGCCATTAAGGGAACCCACATGATAACTATGATTTTCAGTCACGATTTTCCTAAAGAATAAACAGAATGTTAGATTGCTATTATAGCTAGATTGATTACGTTAAAATAGCCAGACATGGAGATAATGAAAGAATGAATCGGTCTATTGCCAACCCCCTTTTGAAAAGTCGTGCCTTTATTAATAAAGTTCGCCGCTGGCTTACTCAAACTAGAATCAGTACTACTGCTATACCCACCGTTGTTGCCGGGTTTATTTTATCCTGCCTCTTACCCTGGTTAATAGCGAGTCATTATCAGCAACAACAAGCTATCTTAATCGATGCATATGGCGATGCTTTAAACCAACTCGCCACCAATCAGCTCAAAGTGTCCATGAGCAACAGCAATCTTATAGGATTACAATCGATACTTAATGACTTAATTGACCAGACCAAAGCTATCAATGCAATTGTTTATGGTGTTGACAATAAAATTATCGTGCAGGCAGGCGAGGTTAATAGTATGGATGCATTTAAAGCCTACACCTCTCCAATTACGATAGACGACGCCTTGCTTGGCTCGTTAACGATCAATATTGACGCCAGCACTGACAGTAACTACTGGCTAACCATTGCATTACCAGCTCTATTTGCAGCATTATTGTTATTACTTTTACGTATATTACATACTGCAGTTAAAGACAATCTATCGACGAAAGAAGCACAGACCGCAACCGAACTGAATCACAACATTGACTCTGTTTCGAGGCAAGCAGAAACAAAGTATCAAGCACTATTATTACTAGACTTTCATACCCTAGATAAACTCTATAAACAGTTGAATGCAGACGCACGCAACAATGAATTTGAAAAGCTAAACTCAGCCACGCAAAAAATATTAACACTTTATTCAGGAGTGACGATTGCGGCAAGCGCCAGCACTATTTTAATCCGCTTTGAAAACAAAGATCAAAAAGATTGTGTATTCAATGCTTTGTGTTGTGCATACTTACTAAACCAAACCTGCTTAAAACAGCAATGGTTAATCCGTTTTTCCAGTTATGTATACGATAAAGAAGACAATATTACAATAACAGACTTTACTCAACTAAGGCCTTTATGCCATCAAAATATCAATCGGGATAGTAGTGGAATTTTTATTAAACAAAAAACAATTAGAGAGCATCAGCTAGACAATCGCTTCACTCTAACCATATCACCTGAATCCGAATATAGTTATGTCACGGGAATTTCAAGCAATTACGAAAATCTTATTAAAAATCAACTTTCTCATATTCTATAATCATGAAGAAGGGAGAGGAGTTTTATTATTTCCCGCTTTTATATACTCCTCAAAATCAGACACACCCAAAGATTTAGAAAAGTAATACCCTTGACCATAATCACTCCCAGCAGACTTTAAAATAGTGTACTGCTCTTGGGTCTCAATACCCTCTGCTATCACCTTTAAATTTAAGCGATGCGCCATCGCAATAACTGCTTCGCACAAAGCCTGCCATCAGAGTCAGATGACTACCCCGCTACAAAAGATTGGTGATTTTCAGGTAATCGATATCCAGTTTTTGTACATAAGAGAGAGAAGAATATCCCGGCCCAAAATCGTCAAGCGTGACTTGAATACTAGCATCTCTTAGCATTAACAATTTATCAGTGACGGACTAATCAGACTTCATCATCAAACCCTCCGTGATTTCAATTAATACAGATTCGCCCGATAAACCAATATGAGACAGTCGCTCATTCAATGTATTGATATCGTTATAGCCCTCGCTGAACGGCAATGGGGATGTATTAAGGCTAATTTGAAAGCGCTCATGACATTCAACTCGCCAGTAACGAACTGTTTTTATCACATTTGAAAAGACCCAATCACCAACCCGTGCTATCGTTCCGTTTTGTTCAGCAACGGCTATAAATTTCGTAGGATTAATCAATCCTCTTTCAGGATGATCCCAGCGCAAGAGCGCTTCTGCTTTATATAGAGCACCATTACTCAAAGTAACTGTAGCTTGACATTCTAACCTGAACTGATCTTTTGATAGCGCATCATAAAGGTCTCGGCTTAAGCTCATTCTTTAAAGCGCTTCTACTTGTATACTTTCAGTAAAAAACTGAAAGTAATTACGGCCTTTATTTTTCGCAAAATACATAGCTTGATCAAGTTTTTTAATGATCTATCGACATCTAGAGCATTGTCAGAAAAAAGTAATGCCTATACTGGCTAAAATAAAAGATCGGTTTACACACAACAAAAAAGGCTCCGCTAATGATTCCAGTATTTAACCATACAATCAACATGAGCAAGACCATCTATTTTTTCAATAAGAATACAAAATTTGTCGCCACCTAAACGCGCACAGCAACTGTTTCACGCATTCAAGTACTTAAGCGTCTACCGGCTTCCTTTAATAACTTATCCCCAACATCATGCCCAAGAGTATCATTTACCTCTTTACATTTATCTAAATCCAAACACAGTAGCGCTAGCTTAGACCTGCTGCGTTGAGATTTCTTTAATGCTAAATCCAAACGATCGTACAACATATTATGCTTCGGCAAACTTGTTAGCCTATCGTAATTAGCCTGTTTTCATATTAATTCTTCAGATTTTTTTCGTTGGTAATATCGTGAGCAATGGCTAAGAAATATTCAAACTCGCCCTACACCAAGTAACCAACACTTTTTTCCACAGAAAAATATGTCCATCTTTATGTCGGTGATTGCCAACAATCAGCATGTGCTTTTTTTCGCGTCGTTACACAACACGGCTATCCCAAGCAGTATCGTCCTGAAATAAATTCTCGATATCGGTCATTCTTAGCGCAAGCATCTCATCATAGGTATAACCCAAGTTGTCACAGCCTTGAATATTGGCATCTAAAATTTTGGTGCTGGCCGGATACACGATAAACATGGCATCGCGAGAGGCGTTGATCATGGAACGGAATAAATCGGCAGATTTTTCCATTTTCTTACTATATTCAGTATCGATGACTTGAGCAACAAAGCGTTCGACTTTCCCGCCCTTATCTTTGAGGGCAACCATAGAGACTAAGCCCAAAACAACATTACCTCTTTATGTAGATAGCGCTTTTTCATAAAAACAGCTTGATACGGACTATCTAACAATTGCTGGCACAACTGTTGATTGAGAGCAAAATCATTTTTATGGGATATCACCACACTATGCTGACAAATTTCAGCTTCGGTATAACCCGACATATCGCCAAGAGCAGCGTTAACATACTCAAAGCTACCGTCTATACGCTCATTCCCACAGGGGCTGAGCCAAGAATACGAAATAATTCGGCATCTGAAAATGGGGGCCTATTATTTTCTACTGTGGTACCAAAAACATATTAGGGTGGCCAAACACTGTTTCAGTACAGCACAGCCGCCGCCGCGCAATTAGGCCCCTTAACTTGTAATTATTTACCCCTTGACGCATTAAAGATATGATCTGCCGGCCTAAGGCAAAGAAAGATTAGGCGACAAGGTGCGCTGGAAATCACATAGGCTCACTCGATGAATTATCAGTACCAGAAAGAGAAGGCCTACAGGGCACTTTCTATCATCGGCAATATACTCAGCACAAGTAAAACACCCATTGTTCGATTAAATAAAACTCTGTGGTGAGCAGACCTTAACCCTCTACTTAACAAAGAACCACAAAATGTCCATAAACTCGTACTGAAGAAAGCGGCACAAAAAAAACAAAGAGCGATTATTAGAATTTCAACGTTAAAATTATTCGAGGTGTAAGCACTAATAGCGCCCACCACCATCACCCACGCTTTTGGGTTAACCCATTGAAATAATAGCGCCTGAAAAAAAGTAAACGGCTGACTAACATCGCCAGCATAATCCTCAGAAGCTGGCGCTTTTGTACTTGCCACCTGCCATGCGAGATAAAGTAAATAGGTAATACCTGCTACTTTAATAAATTGATGCAGAAAAGGCACAGCGATAAATAATTGGCCCAAGCCAAAACCTACCGCTAAGGTCATCACCGGCACACCCAAAATAATTCCAAATGCATGCGGAATAGTTCGTCGAGCACCATAATTTAAGCCTGACGCCATTAGCATAATATTATTGGGCCCCGGAGTAACGACCATCACCAAGGCAAATAGAAAAATAGCGGCAAGTATTTGGATATCCAAACATCAACTCCCAATCAATTTTTTTACACCTAGGTATTTATTATCCCTTACTGGCCCCTCAAGATAATCATGTAAGAGTTTCTGAATAAGCTCTATCTCCATGCTCACTTTTCCCAGCAATACTTAGCCGCTTCTTGTTCTGCCTGCTCAGGCGTAATACCAACATCTCGTAACTGCTCAAGGCTCAGCGATTTCAATTGTCGCCTTGTCGTGGCGTTACGACTATACAGTGTTAGCCTACCCTTTAACGTTGATAAGAATCCAGGATACTTAGCTTTACTCTTAGCTCTGGGTAAAAGTATTGCCTGGCTAATCAGTGTTTCGTAATCTAGCTTCATAAGTTCACCCCTTTAGGCGATATGTTGAGACCTTGACACGGATAGAGCTTTTGCTATCAGACAAGGTAAAGACGTACGGAAAGAGGGAGTTTATGTGTGATAAACGACCCACTGAGTAGGCTTTTCCTCGGTGCCCCCTCGTGGGGTAAGCCGGCCTGAGGGCAAAATATCATTCGAGTAAAGGTCTCATATTGAATGACTGAAAAATCGATTTCTATTGAGAGCATAGAATAAAGCAGTAAAGAATCTTGATACAGATTCAAAAACAAAATATTAGTAGAGGTACAGATTGTTTGCTTTTGTACTGTCATGGTGTACCCTTTGCAATCTGTACCGATAACTGCAAAACAAATAAAAGTGCTAATCAATAAACCCCTCTCCCACTACCCATCGGCCATTTTGAGCCAGTAGAAACCACCATGAAATTATATGAAGAGCTCGCCGAAGTAGTGACTGAGCGAATAGAAAACGGTTATTTTCAACCAGGAGATAAGCTGCCGTCTATTCGGCAAATGAGCCAAGAGCACCAGGTCAGTATATCTACGGTACAGGAAGCTTACCGTTTACTAGAAGACAAGCGAATCGCCAAGGCTCGCCCAAAGTCTGGCTACTATGTCATCGCCCCTCAACGCTCACCCGATTTACCCGGTATCAGCCGCCCCAACCAAAAACCACTTGCCGTGTCCCAATGGGAATTAGTCGTAAAGCTACTTCACAGCCATGAACAAGATGGAGAACTCGCCTTAGGCAAAGGGACGCCCGATGTAGGCTCAAGTACATTAAGGCCTTTAGCTAAATTTATGGCCGACTTTAGTCGCCGTAATGACATAGCAAACTTCACTTATGACTCACTTCAGGGTTCAGTCGAGTTACGGCATCAGATTACACGTTTAATGGTCGATTCAGGCTGTCGCCTTCACCCCGACGACATTGTGACCACTACCGGATGCCAAGAAGCTCTGACTTGCAGCATGCGCTCGATCGCTACAAGCGGTGACATCGTCGCTATCGATTCACCCACTTACTATGGCTCAATGCAAACAATACAAGCAATGGGACTCAAAGCCTTAGAGATTCCTACTCACCCGGAAACAGGCATTAGCTTAGAGGCACTGGAACTCGCATTGGAGCAATGGCCAATCAAAGTGGTGCAACTCACACCGATATGTAACAACCCCCTCGGTTACACCATGCCCGATACTAATAAGCGGCGTTTAATCGATTTAGCGAAGCAATATGACATCGCCATAATTGAAGACGATATATACGGAGACCTTTCCTATACCTACCCTCGCCCAAGAACCATCAAATCTTTTGACGATGATGGGCGTGTTCTTTTTTGCTCTTCTTTTTCAAAAACACTCTCACCCGCTTTTCGAACTGGCTGGTGCGCTCCTGGACGTTATTTACAGCAAATGAAGCATATGAAATATGTATCGACCGCCTGTGGCTCAGTTTTACAACCCCGCGCGATAGCTGAGTTTATAGCGCAAGGGCATTACGAGCGCCATGTGCGAAAAATGCGTACTCAATATTTAAAAAATCGTGATCGAATGATCGACTGGGTTAGTCGCTACTTCCCTACAGGAACGAAGATGACTTACCCTCAAGGCGGTTTTTTACTCTGGGTCGAACTACCCAAAAAAATCGATACCGTAGAACTCAATGAGCGCTTAACGGATGAAAATATTAGTATCGCACCTGGCGTTTTATTCACTGCATCTAACAAATATCGCCATTGTCTCCGCCTTAACTATGCCCAAGAGACCAATGAAGATATTCGACAAGCCATCGAAACAATAGGAAAAATTATAGATAATCTATAATTCATGCTCCGAATAGACGCCTATAATATTGAAAGAACATGCTCAATTCCAGAGAAAATAAATTTTTAAACTCAGAGTTAACAAACTCAGTAAAAAAGTACAAGAGCGACTAATCTAGGGCAAACTCGAAGAAAAACAACGTCTCTCATTGGAGAATCGCCTTGCCGCCTATAAATCTATCCAAAAAAAATTTGAGCGACAAAAACAATTAATCAATAACGCACTTAGCGAAACTCCTCCCATACTCATTATTGATGATGCTAACTTTGTTCTACAAGTAAATAAGCAATGCCTTTTGCAAGTAGGGTTTAAAAAATTGATACCGCCAAAGAAGGATATGCCGGCCTAATTAAGATGATCGAGGCTGCCACCGTTGACAAACCTTATGGGTTAGTTATGTGTGATTGGAAAATGTCGGGGCTACAATTATTACAGGCCGTGACAGATGATGAAAACCATTAGTATGGGAGCAACTGGCTACATCACTAAACCTGTTAATCCCGCTGATTTAAATGAAAATATTAAATAATATATTGTTTAGCTATTAGTTATTTTTCTTATTTTTTCAATCAAGCCGAATAAACCACTCACTCTAGATGAACTGAGATACTTATCTAAACCCAAAAGAGTGAGATACTCATAAAAATTTATCGATTTAATTTCTTCATCACTTTTATTATCTGCTTTAACCACTACCAATAAGGCCAGACCTCTAACAATAGAAGAATCGCTATCGATTAAAAAAACCCACCGGTTATTTTCCTTAATGCTAAACAGCCACAAGTCTGTTTCACAGCCCGCAATCAAATTCTCACTCTTTCTAATATCATATTTTGGTTGATAGCCCTTTCCCCACTTCATTATTTGCTTATATTTTTTTTGCCAAGTCCGTAAACTTATCAGCTGCTGTATATCAACACTATCTTTTTGAATCTTACAACACTGACTATTTTTATCTCCACTAAAGGTCGCAATAAAACTGTTTAGCGCATCGATAAGCTTATCAATATCACCAAAAGTATTATATGCAGCCAAAGATAATCGCAACACCTTATTTAATCCCATAGATTGCCAAAGAGGCTGTGCACAGTGATCGCCTACTCTAACGGCGAAATCTTTTTCATCCAGCCAAAATGCGATGTCCGTAACGGAATATTCATCTGAAGCAATAATAGCGATGCCTATGTTATTTTTAGCTTCACCTATCAATTTTAACCTTGGGTGATGCGCACACAGCTTTTCAAGTTGCTTATATAAATATTCCGTTACCTGTTCTTCGTAACTTTTCATCGCCGGTCGATTTTGAACAGACCAAAAATCAAAACATGCGCTTAAACCTGCAATAGCAGATAGAGGTGATGTTCCTGCTTCGAAACGCTCGGGTCCCTGTGCGTAAGTACTATCTTGCTTATCAACCCTTACAATCATTTCGCCCCCAAACAACAGGGGCGACAAATCATCTAAAGCCTCTTTTTTACCATAAAGAACCCCGACGCCTGATGGGCCATAAATTTTATGGGCAGAAAAAACGAGAAAATCACACTCAATGCCTTTTACATCAATAATTCTATGTGCTGCTAACTGAGATGCATCGACTACCACGGTGAGGTTAGGGTATTCTTTTTTTATTGCTCTTATATATGAAAGGTCTGTAACGCTGCCCAATGTGTTACTGGCGGCGGTGATAGAAATCACCTTTGTTTTATCAGAAATGGACACGTTGAGATCAGAAAAATCAGCCCGTATAAAATGTAGATTTGCATTCGATATTTTTACAGCCTCTTGCCAAGGAACAATATTAGCGTGATGCTCAGCAATACTTAACATCACTTCATCGCCAACCTTAAGTTTTTTTGCCAAGCCGTTAGCGATTATATTCAAGCCCTCAGTGGCGCCAGAGGTGAATACGATTTCTTCAGCTGAAGTAGCGTTAATAAACTGCGCTGCTTTTTTTCGAGCCTCCTGAATAACAATAGTCGCGGCGCGACCCAAGCGATGGCTTGATCGATTAGCATTTGCATTTATGTGGCTATAAAAGCCGCTAATCGCATTAATCACGCACTGGGGTTTTTGAGTTGTCGCCGCATTATCTAAATAAACTAGTGCTTGATTTTCCTTATGATCGAATAAGGGAAACTGTTTTTTAAATTGAACTGGGTCAAAATTTTTATCTTTCATAACATGAATAACTGTCGACTATTTTCAGTCGTGACATGACAAATAGATTCAAAAGTATCTTGCCTTAACTCAGCCAGTGCATGAGCAATATCAGGCAATCTCAGCGGACTATTTGGTTCACCTTGAAAGCCACTTAAAGGCATATCAGGCGCATCGGTTTCCAACAGAAGTGACTCTAAAGGCATTCCTTTAACAGTTTTCCTTGTTTTATTGGCTCGAGGGTAAGTGATACTCCCACCAATACCCAGATAAAAACCCAAACTCCAGTAGCGTTGAGCCAAGTCGACACTACCGGTAAAACCATGGATCACACCACCGGCTTTAGGTCGATAGTGAGAGAGTAGTTTCAGTGTTTCATTATGGGTTTTACGTACATGAATAATCAACGGCAACTCAAGCTTACAGGCAATCTGTATTTGTTGCTCAAAAATGGCCTGCTGTTTATCAAGCCCTGATTCAATCAAGGCATCTAAACCGCACTCGCCGACCGCTACACATTTTTCTTGGGATAAATAATACTCCAATTGCGTTAACTGAGCCGAATCCAAAACCTTACCTTCAAGGCTGTTAAGCCGCCAAGGAT
>JBLHWO010000093.1:0-13135 GCA_047629215.1 Cellvibrionaceae bacterium
TTTTAGTCAACCCATTTGTATTAGTCTGAGGAAGTTTCGATGATCAAATTTTCGTTGCGCGCTTTTGTTGCGTTGTTTATTTTTCTTAGTGTTTCCTCTGTTTATGCTCATAACAAGGTCGTGGTTATTCCATTGGGTGAGGATTGTACTCTGGCTCCGATAGAGTATGTTATGCAATATAACGGGCCAGGTGACCGCCCAAGTTCCTTCACGCGTCTCGACATTGATGGAACCTTCTACGATGGCGTGCTTACATACAATACAACGTTCCTTGATGCCTATAAAAGCTCGTCTTCGCCAACGCCGACTCCGCCACTATGGGGCAATAATGCTCTGGCAGAAGCCTTGCAAACGGCCTTGGTAGCCGCATTAAACGCTGACGAGATTCTTCCTCTCCTTGACACCACAATCCATCTACCAACCGAAAACAAACGGGGAACTAGTTTTCTTTTCGGAGTTTATGGATACAGAATCCTACAAAGAGCACCTAACGAGGATGGGATGCGCCCGGGCGAACCTTACAACGCTCGTGCTCCTTTTGATTTTAATGGACAAGCAGGAGTTGGAAACGACAGGACAGCATTATTGACCAGTCTTCACAAGTCTTGTATGTAGAATAAAAATTGGTGAAAGGTGTCAGGTCTGGTGAAAGGTGTCAGGTCTTGTCTTTTGCCTTTGAAACAATTCTGCTCACGCGAGAGTAGTATAAATCGAAGAAACTTCCTATTTCATTGAGCGTATACTTTCCGCTCGCATATGCCCTTACAATTGCATGATTGCGCGATCTTGAACCCCGTTTATATTTGTCCAACTTTAATGGTTTAGGTCTTCTTTGAGATGGAGGAATTTCAGATCGGTCGATATCGTCACCAATACCTGCTTGAAGCTTTGTAACAAAGTGCTCACTTGCCAGATAGACCTGATTCCTTAGCTCCAGACAAGGTGATAAACGCCCTCTTCCGGCGCTTACAAAATGTTTATAAGCTTCAATTTCCTTTGTCTTTTGTGACCCAAGCGCCGATAGTATCCACTCTCTGTGTAACCATGACGGTGCCTGTCTATTCTTTGCGGTTCAGGCTTGTCTAATGGGAATTGTGACTCGTATAGGGTGGATAGGCGTTCTGAATGATTTTTTTCTTCTTTATCCTCGGCTAAAGCTGCGATAAATCAAGAAATCAATGACATGGATAAGATAAAGAATATAAAAGGTGAGCCTACTTATCACCTTTTGTATTCTTACTACTTCAAGTTATAGAGCAATACCTCTAAAATTAGAAAACGTTTAACATCGCTGGTAAAACAGTTGCTCTTACTGAGAAAATAGTTAGAGCTTATAAAAGTTTAAGACTTATTTGTGGTTAGAGGGCTGTCAATTTGAAAACTATATATCTCCATATTGGGGTTGCTAAGACTGGTACAACTTCTATACAGCAGTTTTTAAGCTGCAACAAACAAGCTTTAATAGCGTTAGGGTATAATTATTTACACTCAGACGATGGCGGGTTAGGACTTGGGCATCAGCATTTTGCAAAAAGCTTCATCGTTGAATATCCTTATTTTATGGAGCCGGCAGATAATCCGGAATGCATTAAAAAAGCCATTAGAACAGATATTATTAGTTCAAGTTCTAATAAAATAGTTATAAGTTCTGAGAATTTTGGATTGGCTTCACCAGAAGGCATTAAAAAGTTTTTTTTGGATATAATCCCTGATTGTCAGTTCAAAATTATTTTATTTGTACGGTCTCAAGATGAATTAGCTGAATCGGGATACAATCAGCTTGTGAAAATTAAAAGAGAAACTAGAAGTTTTCACGACCACTTTGAGCTTGCATATAATCTAGGCTGGTATGACTTCTTTGCTTTAAGTCAGAAGTGGTCAAATACATTTGGCGATGAGGCTGTAGTTGCTAATGTCTTTGACGCAAGTAAGGGGCTGGCTATCACCCAGATTCTAACTTCTATTGGTATCATGAGTGATGAGTTTCATAAATTCAATTTTGAAAAAAAAATGACCAATGCGGCTGTAGGTTATAAAGTTTTGAACAGGTACCGCTTTCTTAATAAAATTGAAATTGAGAATCGTCAGAAAGTTTATGCAGACATATTTGAAAAATCCAAAGGGAATGATCTTCCTGCATTAATGTTCGATAGTCAAGATGGTGAAAGATACAGAGGCAGGTATGCGGCAAGCAATAAAGCTTTTTCCGCTAAATACCTCACATCTGAAATAGATAATTTTGGAGGCCTCAGGTATGGCGACCATGAAAGGAATACCATACGTACAAAAATAAGCAATTTAATATTGCCTGAATTAGTCTCAACTTGATCTAAATTAGTCTTGACAGACGCATCAATATACAACGGAAACCCTGAGTGGATTTGAATGTAATTCTTTGTTTTAAGTTGATCTGCAAAACAATAGTGATTTATCTATAAGGTTTGCAACAACTCTACCGCTCTCCTTATCATAAACTGATACCGATATGGAATTGACGTAATCAGCATTTTCTTCTTTGAAGTCAATTCTATAAAAACTTCCTCGACTTTCTTTTCTCCCAAGTGAGGAAACCATAATAGCTTCTGCAACCAGTAAATAAGAAAAAGCATCGTCCAATGATTGACCAGCCTCACAAAGAATTTTTCTTTGTTGTCTAATCCATTTTAAAAAGTCTTTGCTTGAATTTTCATCGACACCATTTTCCTGGTGTTTTTGTAAATTCATTTGAACAAGGCTTAACAATTTGACATCAAAATTAGCTAGCTTTCTAACCAAAGGAAAAGACTCAGCATACAAGCCATCAATCTCTTTTAGTTTTGATATATCTTCAGCAATAGATCTGGCAGAACAAAGGTACAAAGCCCAAGGAAGCCCTCCCACTCGATGAGCACCAAAATCATGCATTGCTTCACCGGTGACAAATACATTTTTCAGATTCGTTTTAAATCTATCGTGCATCATACCGCCCATTGAATAATATGCAATTTGTCTAATTCTATGCTTATCTTCGACAAAAGACTTAGATAACATGCTTTTCAGTTCGCCAAAAACTTGATAGTTATAATCCCGCTTCTTTTTTACAATCTCTAAAACTATTTTCTTTATCTCTTCTTCGCAACCATGATTACACTTTTTAACGACATACATTAATAGTTCGTTAATCTTTTGGTCGCGATTAGCTCCAGCACCCTCTTCTATGGCAATAAATTGAGATTTAAGTAACCTATGTAAATCTCTATATCTAAAATCAATATAATATTTTCTGTTCGGATTCTTCCTCCATGTCATAAATGCTTGAAAATGATTATTAGTTCCTTTTCCATAAAAAAGTTCTTCTTCTAACCATTTTAGGTGCAATTTATCACCATGATAAATTTCGACACCAGGTAGCTCCTCTGTTGGGGTAAGCCCTCCAATGTCAGGTAAACCGTACCCGTGTTTAAAAACAAACTCTGCATTACTTAATTGGCCGCCGGCCTCTAAAAAACGGCCATGAATTGAGCCATAAGTTCCGGTTTTGAGTGCGCCCTGATATAGCGAAGAATATCCACCTGATGCTAGTACCATTGATCCGGCAACGATAGAGCCAACATTCTTTCCGAGTTGATATTGTAATCCATGGCATTCTGCTTCAGATGCATTGATTTTGACGACCCAGCCGCATTCTATTACTTCAACGCCCAGATTCTTAAGCTCTTTAAGTAATTCTGTCGTCAGCTTGCTAGCAGAGCCTGACTTTAAAGCCACACCTAAATTTATCGGCTTAAGTACATCATATTTCTTTAGCTCTTCCAGCTCCTCTGCTAAAAATGCTTCTGTAATGTCACAGATATTCGCTTGCACTTGCCCGCGCCCCATCTCTTCTATCCATGATCTATAATCTGAACGAGTGAGTGCGGATGTATTTATTGCACCCACAGATAATGCCGTGGATCCTAGATTACCACCGCGATCATTACTACTGTAATAGATTAAAACTGTTTTTATATTCTTAGAATGAAGCTTTAGGGCTGTCCAACACCCAGCTATTCCTCCACCCACAACGACGCAGTCGGCATGAATTGGTTCAAGATATTCTCCTACCACCACTCATTCTCTCTACTATTAAATAAGCGAACGAGATGTTGTTTCTCGGCTAAAATCATTGATTTTAATAACTACCCCGCTGGATTTCTATTGAAAACATCATACTACTATCCGGCTTTTAAAAAACAAAAAGGGCCTATGTTTCAATATATTGTCACCATGCTTTAACCAGAAAACATTAATTAGAAACTCAAACTTAAGTCTTAAACTTTAGAAGCTCAAACTTAATTTAACAGTTATCCATTTATTACGATTTCCATCAGTAAAAGTTTGAGCTAGATCTCAGTAAACTTTGCTGAGGAGCAACCGGTTTTTATGCATCATCTACCGGTTCTTTGATTACCAAAAGCTGATCCGCCGGTATATTCTCGATTCGACTAATAGCGCCAGAAGGCCAATGAACTTCAATCACCGGTATAGTCTGATTTGGCCCGAGTCCAAAATGAACCGTTAGCGCACTTTGGCTTAAATAGGACTGACCTGATCTCACTTCTCGAGTTAGGGTCATATCCGCAAAGATGACTAAAACGCGCGCACCGATTCCGTCACGGTTACTACGGGTACCAACTGTTTTAACTTTAAGCCAATGGTTATTGTTCCGGGGAGAATCATTCCGGTAAAGCTCAGGAAAATCATTAAGGTTAGTAAATAGGGCGTCCAGATCACCGTCACCGTCTATATCGGCCAGCGCTAGGCCACGGCTCTGCCTGACAACATCAAAAGCTGATCCGGCATTGTTGCTCAAATCGTTGAAAGAACCGTCGCCACGGTTCAACATGAGCGTATTGGGTTGCTTATAACCTATTTCATGGCGCTTTTCTGGCATGCCCGGTGCCCGGTACATTGCATGCCCGTTAGCCGTTATCCAATCCAGGTCACCATCAAGGTCAGCATCAAAAAACTCCGTTCCCCATGAAATATTCCTGGCTGTTGAATGCGCCGTACCGGCGGTGACTTGGGCTTGTAAAAACCTGTTATTACCAAGATTTTTGTATAAGCCATTCGCTTCAGCAACAAAGTAAGTGGCTGCAATATCGATATTTCCATCATTATCATAATCGCCAGTGGTGACCCCCATTCCGGCCTGGGCAATACCACCTTCCCCAAGCGCAACCCCACTTGCCAAGCCAACCTCTCGAAATCCATCCGGTAAATTTTCAAAATACAGATTGGGATTACGATCACAAGTTGTCAAGATATCTTGATCGCCGTCCCGATCTAGATCTGAAAAAATTACGCCAAGACTTCTGCATTCAGTATGATCACCCAAGGTGGAGCTAATGTCAGAAAAAGTCCCATCCCCCATGTTTCGATAAAGGATATCCCTAGGGCCTTTAAAAAAATGTGGCCCGCAATAGGCCCGCTGCTTTGACTTACAGTTAGGGTTATTTTTAATACTGTTATCTACATAATAACTGACATAGAGATCTAGTAAGCCATCACCATCAACGTCACCAAAGGCACACGATGCGTCAAAGCCATTTTTCCCAACAACCCGCGAGGCAGTAGCAATATCCGAAAAATGTCCGCTGCCATCGTTTACAAACAGTGCATTATTATCATCAAAGTTAGTAACATAAAGATCGGTATCACCGTCATTATCATAATCCGCACCGCACACTCCAACCGAAAATCGTGAATCATTTAGACCTGATTTGATCGATTCATCGGTAAAATGACCTTGCCCATCATTGAGAAAGAAACCATTGCTAAATGCTTTATCAGCTTTCTCCGTGACTATTTTTTTACCACTCAGTAGATAGAGATCTTGATCACCATCCTGATCAGCATCAAAAAAAATAGCCCCTTGTCCCAAAAGCTCTGCATAGAACCTTTGTTCAGAAATGCCGCTCGATTGAAAGAAGTTTAGTCCTGCTTCTTGTGTAACGAGTTTGAAGCTAAGCGGGGAGTCGCCGTTAACCGCAACGGCTGGTTTTTCCTTACCATAACGTCGCTTAATCACGGCTTCCAATCCAGATTCAGTGACTTCTCCATATAGTGCAATAATCTTTTTTATGCGGATCTCATCTGTATCCTTTTGCCCGACCGAGCCTGTTGTCACCGGCTCCAGAATCGGTGTCTGGCGCTTCACGAGGGGAGCCGGTCTATGTGTTACCGACCGTGAATTTTTACCGCGGAAATATCCATCAGCAAGTTGTACCGCATCCTCGGCGATGATAATCCCCAGCCTGCGGCCGGGCATATCATCAATAGGCGGGTGAATCCCCCCCCAAATACGTGACAGACTAGTCTGATCAGAAGCATCTCGGTAGGTTGCCCACTGCAACTCAACATCCACAGATGGCCCTTGTTCAAATACAAGAAACTCATTTTTCTTTGCCATGAACCGCCCCATTCCCCCGGGGAAGTAGGCATCACCTGTGAACGCCGTTATGATTTCTGCAGCCGCTCGAGAAAAAGTTGAGTGTCCTGATAGATAACCGGCAAAAGGAGGTGTTACGAAGTTAGGGCGTTGGTATGGCCACCAGTTTTCAGCCAATATCCAGCCAACACCCGCATAGTCCAATTTAGGGTCTTCAATATACTGTGGGCCACGCCAGGCACGAACCTTGATCTTGTCGATGTTCTCGGTATTTTCATCAGCAAGCGGGTCATCAACATTGACGAGTTCGACATAACCATCAACCAGAGGTATGCCTTCAGTGCTGTAATTAGGCAGGGCCTTGTTTGTGCTTTGCCCATTTGATGCCATAAAGCGAATGGCCGATATTGGACGAACATAGTCGTACCAACCTTTTATTCCCCATGCGGCAACGGCGGCATCGTGAACTCCACCACCGAGAACAAAGTAGACTTTCACGTCCCATTCGAGATCCGAGAGTACAGGCCCAGATCCTTTGTACTGTTTTTTCACCGAAGGATGATCACTAACAGCCTCATTTAGGATCGTAAACCAATGTCCTGGTGGAGTCTCTGAATCGGGGCCATCTGCCCAAAATTCAGCTAACACACGGGTATAATCTCCACGAGGTACAATCTGTTTTGCATAAGCTTGGCCGGTGTAGGGATTTAGTTCGTGACCTTGCTCTATTTCACCACCGTTCAATGCATCATAAAAGTCATGCAGTGCACTTATTGACTGAGGAAGCACAGAAGAATTTCCGATCCTTCTCGGCGAAATATCCCACAAGACACCATCACTTGGGTCTAAGTGTGATGACCAATAGGCGGGCACTGAATGGTTCCAAGCATACTCTGCAGGAAGGGCGTCATCACCGCGAATTAACGTAGGTGCGCCAGGGTCGTGATAAAGGCGCCAAGTAGCATTATCACGGCTTTTCTCAGTAAGGTTTTCTGGCGGTAGTGCAAAAGAGACAACATTCCCCCATTCTGCTCCAACAAAGGCGGGAATTTGAGTTTCTGTATTACCCGATTGGTCGGTAAATGCATCAAAAAACCAAAGGGGTTGCCAACGGTTGGGGTCAATGATACCCAGTGTGCCTGAGTATGTCGGATCTAAAGGCTCGTTTACGGATTGATAAATTTGATTTTTATATTCACCCGATTCGTTAGCGCCGTCTTGTTGACCAAACGCGATAACGCAGTCTGCAAGGTAAAGACCCAGAGCAGCAGCCCTTTTTTCCGCTTTAGCGCTGGAATAGTCACGCGAGGTAAAGCCCGAATCGTATTGCATATCAGCAAAAAGTTCGTCGAAACGCTTCAGCGCAGAAGATCGACCTGGCGATTTCTCAAAACGATGTGTCAAGAGGCGGCGCATTGCATAGCTTATTGCACGCGATCTTTCCATTTCCGGATCGAGTGAAGACGCACGTAATATTGTCCTTTCTTTCGCTGAAAAAGCACACTTGAAGCCATCTACTGTTTGCCCCAAAAAGAAAGGCATCGCCACGTCGTCGTAAACCGCCCAAAGATCGTACATCATCGCCGAAGAGTGAAATAAATTACGTGCATGTACCGTCGGCCTAGCAAGGTCGGTTCTTATCGCATCAAGTAATGCCTCATTCCAATTTCGTGCCGCAGATGAATTAGGGTCGAACGCTTGTGCCGCTGTCATTTGGGATACTGAGACCATGAAAACGAGTGTCAGCAGGCACCGCCTAGAGTAAATTCTAATCAACTCCTCCTCCAATAATTGAAGGAGGAATTAATATTCCCGTTTCCAATAATGACTAATTTCATTTCAATACTCCGACTAAGCCTGTGAATTAACTTCTGCAGAAAACTCCTTGGACCTCATTATAACAAGAAAAGGAGTCTGTTTTTATTTGCGAAAACCCCATCGTTATACCGATGTGGGGCGACTGTTTTTTTCGTGCTCCGATCATACCGCCTCGAAACCTTGGATATCGCGGTGATACAAGGAATCCAATTTTTGCCACCCCTGAAATTTAAGCACTATAGTTCGTGGTCTATGTCAGGGGTGAGAAATCAAAGCAGGAAAAACCATGATCCACTAAACTCTCAACCGTAGCAATTTAGCATGATAAGAAAACTATATTCATATTGAATGAAAGAGTAATATGTAACAACTCCATCGAGTATTTGAGCGAAGACGTTACGTGCCTCCTCAAAATTTCCAGAATATCTCCAGAGTAGAGACGGTTTGCTGTGCAAAGTGTCTTTGAAGAAGACGCCTGAATAATTCACTACGCTAGTGTGGTAGCGAATATTTTATTAATTTAAATGAGTCAAACACTCAGCCAAAGCGGTCAATTGAAAACTTCGTATGCTCTGAACCCATCGTTCGACAAGTCTATTCAGACAAACATTATCAACCTATTCCGGAAACCGACCACCATTCGTCAGCTAATCGGTTAACAACCGCTTAGTGAAACACCGAATCGCCGCGAGCGAGGTCCTTGCGCGTCTAGTGTTTGGATAATTCGAATAAAAAGGCAATAGCTCCTATCATTTGTCCCTGAACAAACTGATCCGAGAAAGAAATATTGATTTTTCGATGCTGATATTAGTAAGGTTTATTTTGTTCTTAGTTTGCCTGTCCTGTTAATTGCTTGTCCTGTTGTGTTCTTAGTTTGCCTGTCCTGTTAATTGCTTGTCCTGTTGTGTTCTTAGTTTGCCTGTCCTGTTAATTGCCTGTCCCTGATATTAGTAAGGTTTATTTTGTTCTTAGTTTGCCTGTCCTGTTAATTGCTGTTTGTCCTGTTAATTGCTGTTAATTGATTAATTGTGAGTTAATTGAGTTCATAATTATTGAAGTGAAGGCCTGCAGGTTACTAAGAGCCGTACTCAATATGGCAACCATCACTCTCAATGACTCATAGTGAGCCACACATTAGTGTGCGTATTTCAGCGGTGAACTTCGGCTCTTTGTAATGCAGTGAGAGCTGTGTGATTTAAGGACGAACTAATGACTTTTGTTTCTAGACTTAAGAGTAAAGAGAAATAGTATGATGTAGCTGGCAAAGGCAAAAATATAGGGTAGTGCGCCATCTATAGAGTAAAGATAAGTACCCAATATTGGCCCCACAGTGAATCCAAGTGCCGGGCAAGCCCCGGCTACACCAGCTGCTGCGCCCTGCTCTTCAGATGACACTGCCATGGAGGCTCCGGCCATAAACCCTGGCCCCGCGAGCCCCATGCCCAAACCTAAAATGCACATAGATAACATGTAGAGAGCCTGGCTATGCCCCATTGCCATAATGCCGAAAGCAACCATCATTATCGGCATTGCAATGCTGAGTAACGTCTGTGGTTTTACCGACAAGCGCGGGATGATTAGCAATTGTACGAACAAGGCAGCAGCAGCTGAAAACATCAAACTAATGCCTACTATTTTTGCCGTTTCAACACCGCTGAGGCCCAACTCATCTTGAAAGCGAAAGGCTATAGTCTGGTGCACAATGGCAAAGCCCATAAACAAGAATACTCCTGTGACAACGAGTGGAAGAATTCTCGGGTCGGAAAATTTGAGTTTAGCTTGCTCTTTTTTCACCGCGGCCTTGGGTAATTTCGGCAAGGTATATAGCGTTAGCACTGCTGCTGTGAGAGTTAAAAACACCGAAAAATACAATGGCGTTAGCAAACTAATACTGGCGAGCAAGCCACCGATGGCGGGGCCTAATATTGAACCGATATTAAACGCGGCGCCGACTGCCCCCATCCCCTTAATTCGATCTTCTACGGTGGTGATATCGGCCATATAGGCATTTGTTGATGGCGTTACTGCGGCCATCGCTACGGCATTGGCAACGCGAGTTATAATTAACAATACGAGCGTTATAGCAGGAACAAAGTATGCGAGTAGTGCCATTTGGAACACGCCCGCAAATACAATTGTTCCCAGCGAGTAACCAAACAGCCCTATCAAGAGAACCTTTCTTCTCCCCCAAGTATCGCTGACCCGGCCCCACATCGGGCTGGCCAGGAACAGGGTTAAAGACGAACATGAAATAATGGCGCCAATTTGTACTTCCAGTAGGCCAACTTCTCTTCCTAATGGAGCCAAAATTGCAAATAAAACGGTCTGCGCGAAACCCATCGAAGCCGAAGCAAGCAAGAGTGTACGTTTGGCTAAAACGTTGCTGTTGTGGGGTTTTGTCATTGCAAACTATTACTCTAGCTTCGGGTGATGAAAATGTTGACGTTGAACTATCTCAATGAGGTGATTAGGCAGCCTTAACGAGGCCGAAATCTACTGAGTAGATATGGTGTAATGCGCGACCTATTGTCAGAGCATCTAGTCTGGTGGCACTATCCTAGTCGAGTTTTGGCCTAGTCGGGTTTTCGCGGTGCCCCTACCTGCTGAGTTTGCAGAAGCGCGACGAGTGCTAATGGTACAGAAAGGTTGGGTGGTTAAACAGACGTTAACAAAAAATAAAGGGTGTCTGCTCTATGTTTGCCTAAATCATGATTAGATTTAGGGGCACTCAGGGGCGTTGACTCGAACAAACCTCATAAGTACTATCGAGCATCTCACAAAATAGTGTAATGCCCCTGTCTTTACTTGCCTGCCTTTTGGCCGCCCTGCCTAAAAATTATTCGAGACAAAACGATGACTAACCTATTTCAGCCTATTAATTTCAAATGCGGCGCCAGCATGAAAAATCGTTTTGTATTGGCTCCCCTGACCAATACCCAAAGCCATGCCGATGGAACTCTATCAGACGATGAATACCGATGGCTAACGATGCGTGCTGAGGGTGGGTTTGGCTTAACAATGACCTGCGCTGCCCATGTTCAATCTGTAGGTCAAGGCTTCCCTGGGCAGTTGGGTATTTTTGGTGATGAACATCTTGAAGGTCTTACGCGACTTGCTAGCGGAATTAAAAGTCAGCAAAGCCTATCGGTAGTGCAACTGCATCACGCCGGAATGCGCTCCCCAGAAGCGCTTATTGGCGAACCACCTGTCTGCCCATCCGATAATGCGGAAACTGGGGCAGTAGCGTTGAGTCCCGAGGCGGTGGAGCAGTTGATAGAAGATTTTGTCTGCGCAGCAGAAAGAGCTGCCAAAGCCGGCTTTGATGGTGTCGAAATTCATGGTGCGCATGGCTATATTCTCGCCCAGTTTCTCAGTGCAACCATTAATCAGCGCGAAGACCAATATGGCGGCAGTATCGAAAACCGTATGCGGCCCATCACAGAGATTATCGAGGGTATCCGTGAACGCTGCCCAAGTGATTTCCTGCTAGGCCTGCGACTATCGCCAGAGCGCTTTGACATTCATTTGCCCGATATTATTGAAGTAGCAAAACGGGTTCTTGCCGACGCCAGCATCGATTTTCTTGATATGTCGTTGTGGGACTCTTTTAAAGAACCCGAAGATGAGGCTTATCAAGGCCGCAGTTTGCTGTCTTATTTCACCGATTTAGAGCGTGGTGATGTCAAATTAGGCATCGCGGGAAAGCTGCGTAACCCGGATGAAGTGCGCCAAGCTCTGGCGGCTAATATTGACTTTGTTGTGCTTGGTCGCGCGGCTATTTTGCACCATGATTTTCCACTGCAGATGCAGGCTAATAGGGACTTTACCCCGATCAGAAACCCGGTCTCCGCCGACCATCTGCGCAACGAGGGGTTGGGTGAGGCGTTTATTACGTATATGTCTAGCTGGAAAGGCTTTGTTAGCTAGCGAGTCGGTATTCCAACGAGTTGACCTATACTTTATTGCATCATTGGTGCCGTCGTTAATATATTTGAAAAAGGCCCCTCCCCTATTAAGTGAATAAATTGCCAAAACTTCTTTTAGTTAGGCAAGTGCAAAAGAGGGCAAGCAAAAGAGTGTTAGGTCTTGCATTTTGCCATTGAAATGATTCTATTCACGCGAGAGTAGGATAAATCGAAGAAAGTGCCGATTTCCTTGTGTGTATACCCTCCGGTGGCATATGCCCTTGCAATTGCGTCATTGCGCGATATTGAAGCCCGTTTATATTCGTCCAAATCTAATGGTTTAGGCCTTCTTTGAGATCGCGGAATTTCAGATAGGTCGATATCTTCACCAATACCCGCCTGAAGCCTTGCAACAAAGTCCTCACTTCCTAGATAGACCTGATTCCTCAGGTTCAATCAAAGTGATGGATGCCCTCTTCCTGCACTCACAAAGTGTTTATAAGCTTCAATTGCTTTTGTCTTTTGTGACCCAAACGCCGATAGTATCCACTCGCTATGTAACCACGACGGTGCCTGTTCATATCCAATAGTCGCTCGATAGTTACTCCAAGGCCAATCAATAGCATCCTTCACCATAAAAGCCCTGACCGGATTCAGTACTACGTAGCGTGACAGTTCGAGTAAATACCACTCTTTTTCAAAATGAATACCTTTGTATCGGCCCTGAAACACATGTCCCACTCTACGATGGGCTTTATTAAATTGGCGAGTGTATTCGCCATTTAGTTGACGCATACCCTTAGAGAGGAGGTTTGCATCGGGCGTTTCTATTACCAAGTGATAATGATTACTCATCAAACAATACGCATGACAGACCCAGTTGTAGCTTAAACAGACATCACCTAAAACTGAGAGAAAAAGTCTGCGATCGGTATCTTCTTCATAAATATCTTCTTGACCTTCACCACGCGAAGTGACGTGGTAAAGCGCGCCTGCGTATTCC
>JBLHWO010000094.1:0-12860 GCA_047629215.1 Cellvibrionaceae bacterium
CCCATTTGTCCGCGTTTGTAAGACTGCTCCACACTGAGAAACTGTTTGCCATAAGACCAATGGTTGTAACCAATGGGCATGCCAACGGCGGAGTAGGCGTCCATCATCTGCTCCGAACTGATGACCTCAATTTGATTGGGGTAGGTATCAAGTCCAAACTCTTTGGCAATTTTAGCAATTTCTTCGTTGTACCTCTCCAGTAACTCAAAGGTCCATTCAGATTCGGTTGATATTGGCTCGCCTCTAGTCATTGGACCTTCTTCTGAAAAAGCTCACGAAATACGGGGTAGATATCAGAAGCATCCACCAATTGTTTCATGGCAAAGGTTTTAGGGAAATCTTGCAAGACCTTTTCGTAGGTAGACCATAAGTCTTGATGGTCTCTATTGGTGATTTCAAGATAAGAAAAGTATTGAAGCTTGGGCAACAACTGTTCGGTTAATACTCGATAGCAATTAGCTGAGTCATCTTGCCAATTATCTCCATCAGAAGCCTGGGCACCATAGATATTCCATTGTGATGCGGGATAACGTTCATTTAATATTTCATTCATTAAATGTAAGGAGCTAGAAACGATGGTGCCACCGGTTTCCCTATCGTAGAAAAATTCTTGCTCAGACACTTCCTTAGCACTGGTATGGTGACGAATAAATACTACCTCGGTGCGCTCGTAATTTCTTTGTAGAAAAAGATACAGCAACAAAAAAAATCGTTTAGCGATATCCTTTTTTTGTCGGTCCATTGACCCAGAAACATCCATAATACAAAACATAACAGCACGAGAACTGGGGACTGGATGCTTGGCATGTAAGTTGTATTTGAGATCAAAGTCATCTAGCCAAGGGACGCGTTTTATTTTACGTTGCAGCTCGTCTAATTCTTTTTTAAGGGCCTGAATTTCATTATCATCATGAGACTCATTATTTTTTGATTCTAAAGCTTCTATTTCACTTAAAAGAATTTTAACCCGCTTCCGTTTCTTGCCTGTCAAGGCAATTCGTCTTAAATTTGCGGATCGTAACGAACGGACAATATTAATTTTTCCTGGTGAGCCTTCATCACTAAAACCCGCACGCTTAAACTCAAACTCATCAGCTCCCGTAAGTTGGCGCTTAATAAGATTCGGCAATTCTAAATCTTCGAAAAGAAAATTGAGGAATTCTTCTTGGGTGATTTGAAAGGCAAAATCATCCATGCCATCACCCGAATCACTAGCACCCGAATTGCCACCTTGACCTTGGGGTTGCTGCGGGCGTCTAATGTGATCACCTTGTGAAAATTTATCATTTCCTGGGTGGACACGGGTATTGCTGCCGCCACTCCCATGATGAAAGATGGGCTCACTAATATCTTTGCCAGGTATGCTGACTTTTTCACCCTTCTCCATGTCAGTGATTGATCTTTTATCCACCGCATCGGATACGGCTTTTTTTATATGGTGCTTGTATCGACGTAAAAAGCGTTGTCTATTGACGGTGCTTTTTTTCTTTGAATTTAAACGTCGATCGACAATGTAATTCACAGACCACCTTTATATAGAGACTATTTAGAAGCAAAATTATTGTTGTGCCAAAGCAAACCGAGAGCCTGTTGATGAAACGTCGGCTTGCTACTTATGAATCAGCGTTTATTGAGACTTTCTTACTCGTAAATACCACTCCGACAATAGCCTAACTTGTTTTTCCGTATAGCCCCTAGATACCATGCGCTCGACAAAATCATTATGTTTTTTCTTATCATCGGCTGATGATTTTGTGTTAAATGATATGACCGGCAATAAATCTTCAGTGTTAGAAAACATTTTTTTCTCAATTACACTGCGAAGTTTTTCGTAGCTACTCCATACCGGATTATTGCCATTGTTATTGGCGCGAGCTCTAAGCATAAAGTTAACAATTTCATTCCGGAAATCTTTCGGGTTGCTGATGCCGGCCGGCTTTTCAATTTTTTCTAACTCCTCGTTTAACGCCGATCGATCGAGTATTTCACCTGTTTCAGGATCGCGAAAATCTTGTTCCTGTATCCAAAAATCAGCATACATTACATAGCGATCAAAAATATTCTGGCCATATTCTGAATAAGATTCGAGATACGCGGTTTGGATTTCTTTACCAATAAACTCAACATAGCGTGGTGCCAAATGTTCTTTAATAAAAGACAGGTATCGATCGCTTGTTTCTTCTTGGAACTGCTCTTGCTCAATTTGCTGCTCAAGCACATACAGCAAATGTACTGGGTTAGCAGAGATTTCGGTGGCATCGAAATTAAACGCACGGGATAAAATTTTAAAGGCAAAGCGAGTGGATAGACCATTCATGCCTTCATCCACACCGGCCGCATCTTTATATTCTTGTAAAGATTTAGCTTTGGGGTCGGTATCTTTTAAATTTTCACCGTTGTAAACGCCCATTTTAGAAAATAGATTAGAGTTTTCAGGCACTTTCAAGCGTGATAGCACAGTAAATTGCGCCAGCATTTTTAAGGTGTCGGGCGCACAGGGAGATTTGGATAAAGAACTATTTTGCAGTAGCTTTTCATAAATATGTACTTCTTCAGACACTCGCAAACAG
Organism: Cellvibrionaceae bacterium; assembly: GCA_047629215.1. Lineage (GTDB taxonomy): Bacteria > Pseudomonadota > Gammaproteobacteria > Pseudomonadales > Cellvibrionaceae > CANLBN01. Next base: position 2,571 of record JBLHWO010000094.1, read on the forward strand.
TAAGGCACTTTGACGGTGTAAACACGGTCAATAAAAGCTTCGTTATTTTTATTATTCTTAAACGTCTGCCATTCCGATTCGTTAGAATGTGCCAACACTACCCCATCAAAAGGAATTGAGCCTAAGCCTTCGGTACTGTTGTAATTGCCTTCTTGAGTTGCTGTCAATAATGGATGCAGCACTTTAATCGGGGCTTTAAACATTTCCACAAATTCCATTATCCCTTGGTTTGCTCGACACAATCCTCCAGAAAAACTGTAGGCATCAGGATCATTTTGTGGGAAATCTTCCAGTTTTCTAATATCAACTTTACCCACCAGTGAAGAAATGTCCTGATTATTTTCATCGCCAGGTTCAGTTTTAGATACAGCGACCTGGTCAAGTATGGAAGGATAGACTTTTATCACGTTAAACTTACTTATGTCACCACCATACTCATGGAGACGCTTCGCTGCCCAAGGTGACATAATGTTTTTTACATAGCGTGGAGCAATGCCGTAGTCTTCCTTCAAGATCTTTGAATCTTCTTCCGGGTCAAACAGGCCTAAAGGGGACTCGTAAATAGGGGAGCCTTCTAGGCAATAAATAGCTTGTTTTTCGATTAGTGTTTTTAACTTTTCAGCTAAAGAAGATTTTCCTCCCCCGACCGGGCCGAGTAAATACAATATTTGTTTCTTTTCTTCTAAGCCTTGTGCCGCATGAGTAAAGAAAGAGACGATTTGCTGAATTGCTTCTTCCATCCCATAAAAATCTTCAAAAACTTTATAACGTTTAATGATTTTATTGGAAAAAATTCGGCTTAGGTGTGTATCTTTCGAAGTGTCTACTAACTCTGGTTCGCCGATGGCTTTTAAAAGCCGTTCTGCCGCCGAGGCATAGACTGATGGATCCGTCTTGCACAGGTCAAGATATTCCTGAATAGACAGGGTCTCTTGCTTCGTTGTTTCGTAGCGTTGTTGATAATGACTAAAAATGCTCATTTTTGCCTCCTCAATGTGTCAGCATTGATCATAAAGTGTGCGATAACATTTCGTTATAAATAGAGTTATCCCTCACAAATTACTTAAATAAATAACAAGTTCACTCTAAGCATAGTCTTTCGTACGAGTTATGCTGGGTAAAATATCAAATTTTTGACAAGACAAGTTGTGATGCCCGCATGCTATTAAATGTCTGTATCAAACAACAGTAACAGCGGTTCATATGTATGCCACCTTCATGATGGCCTGTGATTCACAGCAAATAAAGCAACGTCGCACGATAGGCGTGCTTTACTTAACTTACATTGACTGTCTGCCCCTCTGTGTCAGGTACACGGTCTAGGTTACGTTGAAATTCCTACGGCCTTAGCTTATGGCGCGCTGAGATAAAACCCGTGAAGTTCATTGGGCTCCGACATTTTTTACAGACGGTAGTGGCCAAGTATTTTTGTAAACAATGACAGGCCGCTTCAGGGTGATAGCAATGCGAGGCCAATTGTACCGAGCGCCACAATAAGTAAGTGGCGCAAGCACTTTACGGGAAATGTTCATAGGGCCACGGTTCTACTTTCTCAAGCCTCTGTTCGCTTAATTTTCTATTTTCGATTCTTTCAAGTTGCTACTTAATATGGCTTAATGAGCGACTTAGTTTGCACTTTTACCTAAACCCTTTAATTAAATAATTAGGCAGTAGTGGCGCGTTAGGTAAAAGAGATGTCGGAAATTGATCGGGTAAATACAAAACAACTATTTCGTCCTTCCTCTTGTCAAGAAAAAGGTCCGCTCGAAACCAGAAGATATATTTATGGTGATATGATCAAAGTGTTAGGTAATTAAGCCTGCACGGAATGCCATATTCTTCTCCTGAAATTGGTTTCAGGCAGTAAATACATCCGAAAATATTGCTCAAACTGTCGTTCTTTTTTGGCTCCCGCTCCGGAGTTGTAATTAACTTTTTGGTTTTTCGGGGTAGGCCTCAGGCTTTCCAATATCGGTGCCTTGGCGATCCAGAATGCCGACATCAAGCACTGGGGACGCATCAATATGCTGGGCGTCCATCATTTGTGCGATTCGCTGCAGGGAAGATATGATCATGGTTTGCTCCCATTCCTTCAGGTCGTCAAACTGACGGGTGAACTGTTCCTGTAAAGGGATGGGGGCCTCCTTTAGTATTTCCATGGCCTGGTCGGTGAGGTAGGCGTGAACCTTACGCTTATCTTTCCGAGAGCGTACACGGAAAACCAGTTTGCGTTTTTCCAGTCGATCAATAATGGTCGTTACAGTTGCTTGGCTAAGGCTCATTTCATTGGCAATCTCGCCAATAGTGACTTCACCTTTGTCTCGGATGGTTTGTAATAACAGCATCTGCGGCGCTGTTAGCCCCGTCGTTTTGGCAAGATGTTTGGAGTGGAGGTCAGTGGCCCGGATAACGCGCCGAAGCGCGATTAAAACTTCTTGAATATTGTTCAAAGGTACCTCACAGAAAAATCGCTAATTGACCATTGTATAGTATTTCCCTTGAACGTCATAAGTCTAACGGTAAGCGCTAAAGGTATCGGAGGCCTCTTCGAATAGCCAAACCAAGGCTACAGTGGGCTTTAAGCCTAAAAATCGCAGTTGAACCCACTGCGGTTGCCTAAGACGCAGAACCTAAACCGCTTTTCACTTTTTTAGGCTACGGCCGGAGGGCGGCTACGAATTTGCCTAAAAAGTTCACTTTATATTCCGCACCTTAAACGCCCTCGCTACGATCCATCGACCGCTTTTAGTAACAGCCTAAAATGAGATGAATTACTCAAGCCCACCGGGTATAGGGAAATTCCTCTGGGTACCTGAGTATTGTTTAGTGTGCTATAGTTAGAGTCCTAAGTATATATTATAGTTACCACTCGATTTTACTGTTAATATTTTGCTTGTAAAAAGCTTTTATATCTATATGGGGCTAAAGATATGTTTATACATCTACCTATATTGTTAATTTATATGGAGAATACTTGACACCATCAAAGCATATTTCATTACGTTCGCCGGTAATGGAAGACGGTTTAGGCGTTTGGCGACTTGTGGCGTGCTGTCCACCACTGGACGCCAATTCTAGTTATTGCAATATGCTCCAGTGTAGTCATTTTGCGGGTACATCCGTAATCGCTGAGTCGGATCAAATTGTTGGTTTTATTTCAGCGTACAAGCTGCCGGATCGTCCAGATACTCTTTTTGTCTGGCAAGTGGCAGTGGGGGAAGAGGCTCGGGGATTGGGGTTGGCCTCACGCATGTTAGCTGAGCTTCTAGCTCGCCCAGACTGCGAGAAAGTTCGTTTTCTCGAAACTACGATTACCAGTAATAATAAAGGGTCTTGGGCCCTTTTTGACAGCCTGGCTAAGAAAATGGGCGTGACGTGTAAGTCCTCACCTTGGCTAGATAAACATAAACATTTTGATGGTTTGCACGACTCGGAATCGCTAGTCCGTATCGGACCTTTCACGCACGCATAGAGAGATTGTATGAAAATTTTTGAAGAGATTGAATCGGAAGTCATGAGTTATGGCCGTTCTTTTCCTCGTATATTTAATCGGGCCAAGGCCGAACATATGTGGGATGAAGAGGGTAATCAATACCTAGATTTTTTGGCAGGAGCGGGCACATTAAATTACGGGCACAACAACCCCCTGTTTAAAAAGGTACTTTTGGAATATATCGAAAACGATGGCATTACCCATGGTCTGGATATGCTAACCAAGGCTAAAGGTGAATTCCTGCAGGCTTTCAATGACTACATTCTCAAACCCAGGGGGATGAAGTATATGGTGCAATTCACCGGGCCAACGGGTACCAACGCGGTGGAAGCGGCGATGAAAATTGCCCGCAACGTCACTGGCCAGCAAAATATAGTGGCTTTCACTAACGGATTTCATGGCGTGAGTTTAGGCTCACTCGCAGCAACTGGCAATTCTTACCACCGTGATGCGGCTGGCGTTAGCTTGAATGGGACGCATCGTATGCCCTACGATGGATATCTTGGCGACAACATCGATACTACCGAATACTTGGATAAGGTCTTGTCGGACACCAGTAGCGGCATTAACTCGCCGGCGGCTGTCATTGTTGAAACTGTTCAAGGGGAAGGCGGTATCAACGTTGCCAGTATCGAGTGGCTCCTAAGTCTGCAGGCCGTGTGTAGAAAGCACGGTATATTATTGATTGTCGATGATATTCAGGCTGGGTGTGGACGTACTGGGGATTATTTTAGTTTTGAAGAGGCTGGTATCGAACCGGATATTATCACGCTGTCGAAGTCGCTAGGCGGATACGGGCTACCTTTTGCCGTTGTATTAATGAAACCCGAGCTGGACCAATGGAAGCCGGGAGAGCACAACGGTACGTTTCGGGGTAATAACTTGGCCTTTGTAACCGCTAAGAAAGCAATTGAGCATTACTGGAGTGATATGGCGTTTTCACAAGAAATAAAGCGTAAAGGGCAATACATTTCTGAGCGCTTGAATAATATTGTTAGCCAGTACGGAGAAGGGAATTTTACCACCAGAGGGAGAGGTATGTTTCAAGGCATCAATTGTGTCAGCGGTGAGATTGCCGGGAAAATTACCCGTAATGCTTTCAAAAACGGACTAATTATTGAAACCAGTGGTGCCGATGATCAGGTAGTGAAATTCTTTTGCCCGCTTATCATCAGTGATAAAAGTCTGGAAAAGGGTATTGATATTGTGGAGGCAGCTATTAAAGAAGTTTGCGCCAAGGAAGATGGTATTCCTGAAGAGAAGATCTATTTTGAGCAGGCATCATAGGCAGTCGTTGTCATGCAACTTTGGCTTGTTGATATAACGAAGTAAAGGAAAATTATGATTGTACGTGATTTAAGTGAAGCGAGTAAAACGCACCGCCGCATCGTTTCACCGGATAATAACTGGGAGAGTACCCGGCTATTGTTGAAGGGTGACAATATGGGGTTCTCCTTTCATATCACCACAATCTACAAGGGGGCAGATTTTAGCATGCACTATCAGAATCACTTAGAGTCGGTATACTGCATGTCCGGTGAAGGTGAAGTAGAGTCAGTCGCTGATGGCAAGAGATATCCGATAAAGCCGGGAACCCTCTACATATTGGATAAACATGATAAGCATATATTACGTGCTTTTGAAGAAATGAAAATGGCCTGTGTATTTAACCCTGCCCTCAATGGTAAAGAAGTCCATAATGTAGAGGGCGCTTACGAGCTCAACGCTGAAGCAGTTGAGCGAGGGCCTGGTCTTTAACTTGGAGTAGATGTAAATAGTTATTCTTCATGTAGTGGGCGGTTTGCCTCGCTTATAGGTGTCCGATGCTGTTATTTATCCGTCTAGGGCAAAGCTCCTTTCCCTTAGCTGTTCACTCCAGCAAAATTACTAGCTATTAACAATCGACGGTATTACAGAATTTATTGTAGTGGCATACTAAATCTGGCCGCCGAGTTACAGGTGATATTATTATCAGCTGTAAAGAAGTTAATATGATGACAAAGTGGTTTAAACCAGAATTTAGGCAATGAAGTTGCTGAGCTTGTTGTCGATAAGGCTTATTCAATTAGAAAAAGCTGCAGAAGCTATGGGTGTGGGGAAATCTACCGTTGTAAGTGGACTCGAAATCTCCGCAGAGAACGTCATAGAGAGGAAACTCAAGGTACACTTATATCAGAAGAGTGACGCAAAATTTCAGCCATTGAGCGAATGATAGAGGCCCAATAAAAATTTAACGGTAGTTTTTAAAAAATATTGTCACTCAGCCAATTAATTAAAGAGAGTTAAGGTGGAGCGCCCGACTAAGGAACAGATAAGAGAATTGCCTTTGTATACTGGCCTGGATCTTGTAAATATTAAGATCATTGAAAATGAAGTTGATGCAGAAAATGTATTAAAAGTGCTAGAAAATCAAGTTTGCCTAGGATTTGATACAGAAAGTAAGCCTACTTTTCGTAAGGGTGAAATGACAGCGGGGCCTACGTTAATTCAGCTGGCCACTGCATCAAAGGCATACCTATTTCCCACTCGGTTCCCTGCTGCGGTATCGGCAGCGATGAAAATATTAACCGACCCTTCTATAAAAAAAGTAGGATTTGGTATTAAAGGCGACAGCAAAGAGCTACGCACCAAATTCAATATAAATATAAGCAACACACTAGATTTATCGGTTAAGTTAAAAAAAATAACGGGAGAAAAAAATACTATTGGCGCTAAGTGTGCTGTCGCCATGGTGCTTAAATTACGTTTAGCCAAAAGAGCCCAAACATCAAACTGGGGCGCCTATCCCCTTAACAAAAGCCAAATTCTATATGCCGCAAATGATGCACATTGCGCAATTTGTACTGAAATAGCATTGAAAGAATTAAACAGCATCCATTCATAAGCGGCTCCTACCCCTTATGTTGTCGAAAAAGCCTTCAGCAGTTCTGCATTGCTAGGAAATTTTTCTAATAACTCAAGTAGTTTCATGGCGCCGTCTACCGGTTTAAGCTGGGTAAGTGATCGTCGCAAAGTCCTTACTTTTTCGATATCTTTGGGGTCGATAAGAAGCTCCTCACGGCGCGTGCTACTTTGAGCAATATCCAGCGCGGGGAAAATCCGCTGATTCGCGATCTCTCGCGATAAAACGATTTCCATATTACCTGTGCCCTTGAACTCCTCAAATATTACCTGATCCATCCTACTTCCCGTATCCACGAGGATGGTCGCTAGAATTGTCAGTGATCCACCGTTCTCAATGTTTCTGGCTGCGCCAAATAGTTTGCGTGGTATTTCCAAGGCTCTGGCGTCAACCCCGCCCGACATGGTCCGGCCACTGCTTTTTCGCTCTGCATTATGGACTCGTGAGAGTCTTGTAAGAGAATCAATCACAATCATCACATCATGACCTTCACCCGCTTGCTTGCGGGCAGTTTTAAGCAGGTCATCGGCCACACGCACGTGTTGGGCATAGCTTTCATCCGATGATGAGGCGTGCACTTCTGCCGAGACACTGCGCTTAAAATCAGTCACTTCTTCCGGTCGCTCATCAATGAGTAGGGCATAAAGCCTTATCTTGGGATAAGCTGCGCTCACCGCCTGACAAATATGTTTTAACATAGTCGTTTTACCACATCCCGGTGGCGCAACAATCAACCCTCGCTGCCCCATGCCTATTGGTGTGATCAAATCCATCGCGCGAATGGTGGGTTGCTGAGAGCCAGACTCTAGGCGAATACATGGAGCAGGGTGAATGGCGACGCCATTTAAAAAACGCTTTTGTGGATCACTAGAATACGAATCCTCACCTAACTCATCTACAGGTTTGGTAACTTTAGGTTTCTTTACCTTCAAACTTAATGTTTTTCTTATCATGGTGTCGATTTATGGCCTTGTATTTATAGTCTGGACAATGAAGTATCTTGATTATAAAGTACAGAACAGTAAAAATCTGAACAGATCGAAAAAAATATTCCATGACTTGATCAGAGGCTCCCTAGCAGACACACTGTTGTCATGAGTCCTGCGCCAACAATTACAACAATATTGCAACTAAAGTTAACATACTAAAACTTTTACTCACCAGACGTCGTAAGTAAAATTAATTTTAAACTATTTATTAAGGGTGATGTTGTGAAACGGGTAAGAATGGGTGTCATCTTAGCGGTGTTGAGTTTAGCCGGGTGTATTTCATGGGCTTTTGCTAAAAGTCCATTTAATGATATGCCTCAAGGAGAGTATAAGCTTGACCTCAGTCATGCTTCAATTGTGTGGAGAGTTTCTCACTTAGGTCTGTCAGACTATGTAGCACGCTTTACTGAGTTTGATGCCAGTATTGATTACCGGCCCAACAATATTGAAAAGAGCAGTGTAACGGCATCTATTAATCCAATGTCGATTCAAACCGCTTATCCTAACGCAGCAAAAAAAGATTTTAACAAAGAGCTAGCGATGGATAAAGGGTGGTTTAATGCGGGTGAATTTGCCAGCATTACGTTTACGTCCACTTCACTTAATATGACGGCTGAAAAAACAGCAATAATGAAAGGTAAGCTAACCTTTTTAGGTCTTACAAAAGAAATTGTATTAGATGTTACATTTAACGGCGCGATGACCCGACAACCATTCAGCGGAAAACCGACTATGGGCTTTTCTGCGAGCACTAATTTAATGCGTTCTGAATTTGGAATGAGCAAATATGTGCCTAATATTGGCGACAGTGTTGAAGTATTGATTGAGGGCGAATTTGCCTACGCTGGCGAATAGCCAAAGCCTGTCAGAATACAAATGAGCTTACAACAGAATAGATATCATAGTGTGATCATTGTTCTGCACTGGGCAGTGGCCGCGGGCTTAATATTTATGTTTGCCAGTGGCCTATACATGGTCAATGCAGACATCACTAAGGCTGAGCAATATAAGCTATTTCAAATTCACAAAGCCTCCGGCGTAGTGGTTCTGTGGGCTGTGGTGCTTAGAATTGTTATGCGTATTTTTACCCATGCGCCTGCGTTCCCCAGAGTATTAAACAAGGCGCAAATAGCCCAAGCTAAAATGGGCCATATTACTTTGTATGTTGCTTTAATCACCATGCCCTTATCGGGATGGTTAATGGTTTCAGCCAGTCCATTTGGGTTACCAACATTTGTGTTCGTAGATTGGATTAAGTGGCCCCATATTCCAGGTGTTGCCCGAAATAAAGCAATTGAAAATTTAGCCAATAACATCCATTGGCTTACGGCTATTGGATTGTTTTCGCTTGTTATTGGACATATAAGCGCGGTTATTTGGCATAAAAAACGCCATAATATTACTCTTTTAAGCCGTATTTGGTGGACCAAAAAATGATTAGAATGCAATTGATTAAAACACAAGACCTTCTGCTAGTATTGACGCTCGTTTTATTACTAACGACCGGTACGCTTGCCCAAGCACAGTTAATAAAGGCCAATGAAAATAACGGAGAGCTTACGTTTTCTGGAAGACACGTTGGTATGAGTTTCAAAGGTGTGTTTGCTAAATGGCAAGCTGAACTCATATTGCCTCCTGCTGAGCAAGTGAGCATCAACGCTAAGTTCTATTTGAGCAGCGCTAAAACTGGCGACAGTACTTACGATCAAACCTTGCCCGAAGGTGATTGGTTCGATATTGCTAATTACCCCACGGCAGAATTTAAAAGCAATAATATCGTAGCAACTAATACGGGCTACCAAGTAAAGGGTATTTTTACGTTAAAGGGTATTTCAAATGAAGTGAGCTTTTTGCTTGTTGAAGAAGATGCGCAATTAACATCAATATTCGATATAAGCAGATTAGATTACAATATTGGGGTAGAGTCAGATCCAAAAGCTGAATGGGTTGATAAAACTATTTCCATGTCTCTACGAATTAATAAAAAATAGCAGAGAATAGAGTAGTCACGTCAATAAGTAACCGTTGTCGAGGATTAAACCGAAAAACCGCAGTAGATGATCTTTAGGACCTACGAATGCCACAAGGCAATGGATGCCCATGAGTGGCTCAACTGCGATTTTTAGGTTTAGATACTGGAAAATCAACCACTACTAATATCAAAAAGACGGTGACCTAATGTGGTTGAATGATAAGCAAGTGATCGATTCTACAGTAGAGACATACCGAGAATCTTTGTTGAGCTCTTGTCCTAATCATATCGTGATAGATGGCATATTTGATGAGACCAAGCTTGATGAGGTGATGAGCATCTTGCACCAGCCCCAGCATTGGAAAACTCAAAAACATACTTACTCAGCTTTATATGTAGACAACGCTCTGTGGCAAAACACGAGTAAGGAGCAGTGCTTTGTACGGCGCGATGTGTGGCAGCGTGATGCAGTGAGTCCTAACGTAGCGCATAATGCAGCCCAGGATTTTTTGTCATTCCTACGTGGTGATGAGTTTATGTCCGTGTTATCGCGTATTTTTAATGTGTACTTAACCGATATGAATGTGGCTGATCCCGCAATTAATACCAATTATTTTCGCTTGGCGGCGAGGGATTTTGTTGAGCAGCATGCGGATGATTCACCTGGGAGAGAGGTCTGCATGTTGTTGTATTTGAATAAAGAGTGGAGCAGCAAAGCGGGGGGAGAGCTTGGCTTTTTGGGTGAGAAAATAGGCGAGAAAGATAGTCAAACTATTACTATTTCACCGTTATACAACCGCTGTGTTTTGTTTGATCCTTCATCAAAAGGCTCTGAGCACTGGGTGGAAAAAATACACTCTGAATATGCTGATAAATACCGCTATAACGTGACCAGTTGGTATTGGGGAGAATAGTTGTGATCGTTTTTTATAAA
>JBLHWO010000095.1:0-12742 GCA_047629215.1 Cellvibrionaceae bacterium
CGAGATTTTTTAGCCGTAAAGCGAAGGGCATAATCTTCTAAGGTTTGGTTGGCGACCCATTGGTTATAGCGGCGTCGAACACGAAAAATTTGCTGGCTGGCGGGCATTAATGTTCTCTATTATTTTTATATATATACGGTAGGGTGTAATATTTTGGTTGGGTAAATCAGCATAGTTTAATTTGCTTATCGTCATTCCGAGCTTTAAAAATTTTTTTTATTCAGAATCGGTCTTACGAAAACGAAACCTTTATCCCCTTTCTGTTGTCTCAGTAGGTATGAAATCAAATAGTTTTAATGGCGCTTAATGCTAAGCTTTAACCTAAGTGCTAAACCTAAGTGCTAATCTAAGTATTAAGGTAATCACCCTATTTTAATAATAAAGGAGTTCATCATGAAACGCTTATATTACCTCACTGACAGCATTGATGCAGCAGAACGCTTATCTGATCGTTTGCACCAAGAGGGCATTACAGATTGGAATTTTCACGTTTTAGGCAAAGATAAGGCTAACATTGTTCGACATCACCTCCAAAGCACAACCCCGATTCAGGAACTCGATATTATTCGCTCAGGTGAAAGGGGCGTGTTAATTGGTTTTACGATAGGTCTTGTACTTACGTGTTACGTTGCTCTATTTACCTCATTCGGTAGTAGTTTGAACTGGATGGGTCAGGCTGCAGGTGTGCTGTTATTTGCCTGTTTCGGTACATGGGTGGGTGGGCTGGCTGGTGTATCCACTGAAAATTATAAAATTAAGCGTTTTCATAAAGATATTGAAAATGGTCGTTACTTATTGCTGGTTGATGTGAGCCGGGATCAAAAAGCTAGAGTCGAGGCCGTAGCGTCTAATTTTTCCGCTGTTAGCAAAGAGGGAGAAGATACCACTATCGTTTATCCTTTTGCTAAGGCTCATTAATTATTAATATTTTTTTGGGCTGCATGTAGGTCAGGATCCCTTGCCATTGGCCGTTAGGCCAATACGAGAAAAAAAATACCAGTGAATTGGCATATTTATGCCTGTGTTTTTGCTTCGACCCCAGAAAAAGCATATAGGTGGTTTTTTTGAAATGACTAGGTAGTCTTGCTGCCTTCATTCGGCCACAGTCGGGTATGGTTCGAGCCTAGTGTAGGGTATGATGTTCCCACATTAATCGTGACTATAAAACCGGTGTATAAAACCCAGTGAAGAAGAAAATCGACCCCCATGCTAAGCGCGAGTCAACAAAATACGCAAACCCCATCCCAAGTCGAGAATTTATACTCGATGTTTTAGACCAATCGACGGGGCCCATGTCGGCTCGGCAATTGGAAAAGGCTTTATCTATTGAATCCGATGAAGCGAAAGAAGCCTTGCGCCGTCGCTTGATCGCAATGGAGCGAGATGGCCAAATTCATAGTAATCGCAAGCAGGCTTATGCTCGAGTCGATCAGTTCGACTTAATCCGCGGTCGTGTGCAAGGGCATCGAGATGGTTTCGGTTTTGTTATCCCAGCAGATGGTAGTGGTGATGACGTCTATCTTGCTTCGAGGCAAATGCGTAAAGTCTTTGATGGTGATGAGGTATTAGTACGCCTATCGTCTACCGGTATACGTGGGCGTAGAGATGGCGTTATTGTTGACGTCGTTAAACATAATACACATCAAGTAGTGGGCCGCTATTTTAGCGAACACGGTATTGGTTTTGTTAGACCAGACAATCCGCGTTTGGGACATAATGTTCTCGTTGCCGCTGAGGATGCTCAGGGTGCAACTCATAATCAGTTTGTCATGGTTGAAATCACTCACCAGCCCTCGCGCAATAGCCAGCCAATGGGCCTTGTCGCAGAGGTATTAGGCGATCACATGGCGCCAGGGATGGAAATAGATGTTTCCATTCGCGCCCATGATATCCCCCATGAGTGGCCAGAAGCGGTGAGTAAAGCGGCTGAAAAGTTGCCTTCAGAGGTTGAAGAGGAGGATAAAAAATATCGTGTCGATTGCCGTCATTTACCCTTTGTGACAATTGACGGTGAAGATGCGCGTGATTTCGACGATGCCGTTTATTGCGAGGCCAAAAAAACAGGCGGTTGGCGCTTGTATGTTGCCATTGCGGATGTGTCTCATTACGTGCAAGTGGGGAGTGCCTTAGATCGCGAAGCTGAAGTTCGCAGTACCTCCGTTTACTTTCCTGATTTTGTTGTTCCGATGCTGCCAGAAGCACTGTCTAATGGTCTTTGTTCATTGAAGCCAAAAGTAGATCGCTTAGCGATGGTTTGTGAAGCCACTATCAGCGAAGCAGGAAAAGTGAGTGGCTATCATTTTTATGAAGCAATTATCTATTCTCATGCTCGTCTTACTTACACGCAAGTGGGCCAGATGCTGGATAACAAAGATGAGCTGTATTCAAGTGTGCGCCAACAGTATTCATCCATTACCCCCCATATAGATCACTTACATACCTTGTATCAAGTCTTGCGTAAAACACGTGAAGTGAGGGGGGCGATTGATTTTGAAACCACCGAAACCCGCATCCTTTTTGATCGAGATCGTAAAATTGAAAAAATAATTCCAGTGGTTCGTAACGAGGCACATAAATTAATTGAAGAGTGCATGTTGTGCGCGAATGTGTGTGCGGCCCGTTTTTTAGAAGCGCATGAGATCGAAGGTTTATACCGTGTTCACGGTGGACCTAAAGAGCAGAAATTAGAAAATTTACGTACTTTTCTCGGTGCCTTAGGTCTGAATTTACACAGTAAGGGAATGCCAGAGCCATCGCATTACCAAAAATTATTAGAAAGTATTGGCGGTCGGGCAGATGCAAAAATCATTCAAACAGTGATGTTGCGTAGTTTATCACAAGCGGTTTACCAGCCAGAAAATAAAGGCCATTTTGGTTTGGCCTATCCAGCTTACACTCACTTTACGTCGCCAATACGTCGCTACCCCGACCTGCTAACGCATCGTGCAATACGCTCTGTTATCCACGGTAAAAAAGAGTCTAATTATGTGCGACGGGTAGAGGGAGCGAGCAGTGTAGCGAAAAAGAATATCTATCCCTATGATTTGGCCGATATGTTACGTCTAGGCGAACATACCTCTATGGCTGAACGCAGAGCGGATGAAGCAACGCGAGATGTGGTTAGTTGGTTAAAGTGTGAATATCTACAAGATCATGTGGGAGATGTATTTCAAGGTATTATTACGGGCGTGACTAACTTCGGTGTTTTTGTAGAGTTGTTAGATATCTATGTTGAAGGCTTGGTGCATATTACTTCTTTGCCGTCGGATTATTATCGTTACGAAGACGCTCACCATCGCTTGGTCGGGGAGCGCAGTAACCAAGTGTTTTCTTTGGGTGATGAATTAACGGTGAAAGTTGCGGCAATTAATCTTGATGAGCGTAAAGTTGATTTTGATTTGACCGGTGACTTTGTCCGAAAAGGCGATAATAAGGTAGCTGGAGCCAAAAAAAGCGGTTCAGGAAAGGGTGGCCCAAAACGTAACGGTGCCAAAAAAGGCAGCGCTAAAAAAATCCGTTCTGAAAAGAATCGCTCTAAAAAAAGTAGTCTCGAAAAGAATAGTCTCGAAAAGAATAGTCTCGAAAAGAATAGTCCCCAAAAGAGCGCTTCTGAAATAAACAGCGCTAAAAAAAGAGCTACTAAAAAAGATAGTTCTAAGGCAAGTGTTAAAGAAACTATAAGGGATAAGTTGAGGCGTGGTGTTTCTGCTATTTTAGGCAGTAAAGAAGCAACGGATAACACAAAACCAGTTAAATCATCCAAGAAAAACGTTGCAAGTAAAAAAACGCCCGCGAAAAAATAAGCGGTAAGATAAAGGAATAAAAGGGTAAATAAGTGAGCGATAAGCAAGAGTGTGTCTATGGCTTCCATGCAGTTGAAGCTTTGCTGGGGCACGCGGCAAACGAAAATATCAAATTGATCTATCTTCTGAAAGGGCGTAATGATAAACGCCTTCAAGAAATCCAACAGTTAGCCGAAAATAATCAGTTGGCAACTCATTTTATTTCCCGTGATGAGCTCGATAAAATAGCGGCTGGTAATCATCAAGGCGTAGTCGCTATTATTGGCGGTAAAGTTGAAGTATACGATGAGGCTTACCTTAAAAGTCGTTTGCCGATCCTAGCGGAAAAAAACATCCCTCCTTTTATTTTGGTTTTAGATGGTATTACCGACCCTCATAATCTGGGAGCTTGTTTGCGTTCTGCAGAAGCGGCGGGCGTACAGTTTGTTATAGTTCCTAAAGATAACTCTGCTTCAATCAATCCTACCGTGACAAAAGTGGCCTGCGGCGCAGCAGAAGTCATTCCTCTTATAAGAGTCACTAATCTTGCGCGAACTCTGCAGTGGCTGCAGCAACAAGGCGTGTGGCTAATTGGCGCAGCCGGTGAAGCAGAACAAAATCATTTTGAAGCTGACTTAACTGGAGCCTTAGCATTAGTAATGGGTTCCGAAGGTAAAGGCTTAAGGCGATTAACACGTGAAACTTGTGACTCTTTGATACGCATCCCCATGATGGGAACAGTAAGCAGCTTAAATGTTTCTGTGGCAACGGGAATATGTTTGTTTGAAGCTATTCGCCAACGAAAAAATAACGGGTTACAGGTGTAGGTCAAAAGATAAATGAACGAAACAGCCATTATGGTAATTACCGGCATTTGTATCGTCTCAATGTTATGCTGGTGAGTGGCTTGGCGCGTTCGTTTACCGGCTATACTATTTTTATTAATTACTGGTTTTTTATTAGGGCCTGTCTTTCAAATTATTAATCCTGATGAATTGTTTGGCGACCTATTATTCCCCTTTTTTCTCTCGCTGTTGCGATCTTGTTATTCGGCGGCAGTCTAACGCTAAAATTATCCGACCTTCCGGGTTTAAGCCATACTATTATTCGTTTAGTTACAGTAGGCGCTTTAGTAGCCTGGGTTATTATTGCTATCAGTAGCTACTATTTTTTTGCATTTTCTTGGCAGCTTGCGGTGTTGTTCGGCGCACTTTGTGTGGTTACTGGGCCAACAGTGATTATGCCTATGTCGAGAATGGTTAGACCCAATGCCAATATTTCTAATATTTTGCGCTGGGAAGGTATTTTAATCGACCCGGTCGGCGCTTTATTTGTTGTCGTGACTTTCGGATTTATTATTTTACAAACTCAAGGTAATGTAATCGGCGAGACTTTATTTTTGTTCTGAAAGATATTGTTAATAGGCGGTTTTTTTGAAGTAGTGTCGGGATATTGTTTGGGTATTATTTTACGTCGCCATATGTTGCCTGAGTATTTACATAATCTGATTACGCTCACTATCTTGTTTACTACATTTACTATGTCTAATCATTTTGCCCATGAATCGGGTTTGTTGGCGGTTTCATTAATGGGAATATGGCTAGCCAATATGCGTGACGTCAACATAGCGGGGATTTTAGATTTTAAGGAAAACCTGACTATCTTATTTATCTCTGGTTTATTTATTGTATTAGCGGCACGTTTGGATTTGGCTCAACTACAAATCTTAGGTCTGACTATGTTGCTATTGTTTGTAATTATTCAATGGGTGGCTCGCCCATTTTCTGTCTGGTTGCATAGTTTAGCTAGTGGACTAATCATGGTGAGAAAAAACATTATTAAGCTGGATGGCACCGAGAGGTATCGTTGCGGCGGCGGTTCCGGCACTATTTGCCTTGCGTTTAGAGCAAACATCCGTAGATGATGCCTATCTGTTAGTTCCATTAATTTTTATAGTTATCGTCGGTACTGTTCTGTTGCTGAGCGCTACGGCAGGCCCTTTAGCCTGCTGGTGGAGGTCTCTGAGCTACCACCAACGGGCGTATTGGTCATGGGGGCTAATTCAGCCGCTAGATGTTTGGCTGAAGCCATTAAGGATTTTGGTTTCAGGGTGCTATTGGCAGGTACAGATCCTAGTAACGTACATGCAGCAAGAATGGCTGGTTTAGATACTTTTTATGGTAAACCTGCGTCAGAATATGCCGAACAACGACTGAGTTTAACCGGTATGGGTATGTTGTTAGCTTTATCGCCTAGCAGTGAACTCAATACCGTTGTCGCCACTCGCTATGGCAATGATCTTGGTAAACGGAATATGTATTCACTGGCAGTTTCTTTAGATAAGCAAGATTCAGATAAGCATCGTATTGCGCAAGACCACCGTAATTATCAATTGTTGCCTGAAAAGATATCGCATAAAAATCTTGCAAGTGTTATTGCTAAAGGTGGTTAAATAAAAAAACCTTCTGATGAATATAATTGTCAAAATTATCTCGATGATAAAAAAACCACTATCAAGATATTTTTAGTATCACCCAAAAAAGAATTTTTGATTATTGCCGATGACTTAATGATAGAGCCAAAAATGTGCTGGATTGTGGTTAGGTTGAAGAATGAGTACACTGCTATAATGCACGAACCTCATCAGCAACAACGGCTAAATCGCGGCCTTGTTCTCCGGCACGTGCCCCTTCAAGGGCAGTATTGAGTGCGAGTAAGTTTATTTTTTCTGCGACACCTGAAATCGTTTCTAGGATAGCTTCAATGTCTTATGCGTGCTGTGAGCTCAACTGTTCGCTGCAACGCAAGTATTAAATTAACTGCATTTTCAGCTGCAGTACAGGCGGCAATATACTGTGTAGTGGTTTTAGTTTAGGCTAAGTAAACATATAAACTAGAAAAGGCTAACTTTTTAGCTATGAGATAAAGTTTTCTTATGGAGTATTATTTTTTGTATAGAGTCATCAGATTCTCTTTTATAGCTTGTGGCGCGCTATTATTACTATCTAGCTGTACCGCAGTTAGTTATTACACCCAAAGTATTGTTGGCCATAGTTCGTTAATGCTTTCCCGTAAGCCAATAGAGAAAGTTTTAAAGGGGGTAGATGAAACCCTCAAACAACAATTATTAACCGCGGTAGAAATTCGTCAATTCGCAACGAGTGAATTGGGTTTGCCAGATAATCAAAGCTACACCAGCTACGTACAATTAAAGAATGATCCGCCTATATGGAATGTGATTGCAGCTGAGGAGTTTTCTTTGAGAGGTAAGCAATGGTGCTATCCCGTCATTGGGTGTGCTGGCTATCGGGGATACTATCATCGAGAGGATGCGGACAAGTATGCAAAAAAAATAGAAGAGGAAGGATATGAAATTCATCTTTCTAGCGCTACAGCTTATTCGACCTTGGGATGGTTCGATGATCCTTTAACGTCTGCGATGTTTAAGCGCGGTGATGCATCACTAGCTGAGTTAGTGTTCCATGAGTTAGCTCACCAACAGTTATATGTGAAAGGTGATAGTCGTTTTAATGAGGCCTTCGCCAGTGCTGTGGGCGAGCAGGGTGCGATTCGTTGGCTAAGAATGACAAATAGAAATGTCATGTTAGATAAGTACCAGCAGCGCCAAGAGGTTAGGGATGACTTCATTAATTTAATTAATGAAGCAAAGGCTAAGCTGAAAATTATTTACGGAAGTAAAAAAACAGTTGATAGAAAGAGAAAGGAAAAACAAAAGGTATTCTCCAACATGAGGCAAAAGCATGAGTCCCTCATTGAAAAAAAATGGGGTGGAAAGAAGTGGTATGCGCTCTGGTTTAGTCAGCCGATTAATAACGCACGTTTAGTTGCTATTTCTACGTACCGTGATTTAGTCCCTGACTTTGTTGGCTTATTTCAGCGTTGTGGAGAAGATTTTTCTCTATTTTATGGCAATGTTAAGCGAGTTTCAGCAGAAGAAAGAAGGGATTTAAATGTTGAGTGTTCGTTGCTTTAGTTTTATATTCTAGCTTGTATTAGTCAATATTTTATTCTTCATCTTTGTGTTGATAAATATTATATTGATTTCGTCCACCTTCTTTTGATTGGTAAAGTGCTTGATCTGCACTATCAACCCAAGCAGTTGGCGAACTTAACGAAGGGTGGTAGCCAGATAGTCCAAGGCTTACCGTATAGCTGATGGGTTGGTTTGCATAAATCGCGGGTTTCGCTTCAATTTTTTTTCTAATCCGTTCGGCTAAAATTTTCGCTGAGTCAACATGGGTGTGCGGTAATAAGATTACATATTCTTCACCACCGTAGCGTCCCGCAATATCTGTTTTTCGGATACATTGATTAGTGATGTTGGCGACTTGTCTAATGACTTCGTCGCCAGCCGGATGACCGTAACCATCGTTCACCTTTTTAAAGTGGTCGATATCAAAGATAATTAATGTGCAGTCCTCGCGGTAACGCTTTTGTCGTTCAAATTCTTTTTCTAGCTGATCTTCCCACGTCTTTCGATTTAATAAGCCGGTTAATCCATCAGTTCTGCTTATAACTTCTAATTTTGCGTTAGCACTTTCTAGTTCAATATTATTAACTGCTTGCTCGGTTACATCGTAAATGATGAGGCAGATGCTAGATACTTCGCCATTCAAATTTTGTATCGGCATAAAAGTGCTATTTTGATACATAAACTCCGCTTTGCCTGTAATTGGGCGATAATTATCAAAGCGAAATAAATAGGGGCGTTGTTCCCAGGTTGTAAAAGCCGAATTTTTAAGAAGGTAAATGGACTCAACTTTTCTGTTAAACCACTTAGGATCAATCTCTGGAAACGAATCGAAAAGATTACAATTAATAACCTCTTCGGCTGGCAATGCACTGTGGTTTTGCATAAAGCTATTCCACAATTTGATATTGTAATCTTTATCCAATAGCACTAAGCCAACGTCGAGATGCTGGACTACATCCATAATCCAGCGAAAATCGTTCATCATGCCTTGAGAAGAAGCGGTCGACATAGGTTAGTCCAGTAGGCACTCTATTTTGCTAAATAGACGGATAAGTGATTTTTCTGTGATGACGATTAATAAGTCGCACTGAACATTGTAGCCTTCTATCTGATAGTTGACTTCAATCACTAAGGCTTGATTCCAGCGTACGCTGCCGGAGGCAAGGAGTTTGTCGAGTTCTTGATGCTGACCTAAAATGGCAGGAGGCCCAAAACTAAGTTCAATGTCCAATTGTTCGGCAATGCCACGTATCAACGCACCGATTAAAACATTGGTTGTATCGATGAGTAGTTCACGTTCAGCGGCTTCGTTGAGCTCTTCCTCAAAATCCATCAACTTAGCTAGATCAACGAAGCTAGTATCGTTGAATAGAAGCATCGCTTCGCCCGCAATTCCGCCACCAATAAAGCCTTGGCAGACACCTGATACGTTGTGATTGTCAACGGCTTGTACCGCCATCGCGATTTCTTTCGGCGATAAAATAGCAACATGGGGTATGGATAACACCACAAATGACTCTAATAGCCGCGCGAGGTGATCACCTGCTTGCCCCATCGCGACATTGCTTATCTCTTGTAAGCAATCGCGTTGGTCTTCGTTCAGGACAATGGCCGTGGACATGAATGTATCGTATTACCTTATTGATGATGTTTAGAGATAAGCTTAGTACAGGAATCAAAAGTTTGCTTTGATTAAGGATTATTTGAATAAATCGGCGACCAACTTACTTGTTCAAAAAATGTATATTCAAGAGCAATGGAAAATAGAATATGCCAAGAGAAGAGAAGGGGAGGCAAATTCAAGTGAAAAGCTGTAGCTTATGATCAATACCGCCAGAAGGCACCGGAGTATATTCACACATATATATATATATATATATAATGTAAATTTCCCCCAGTGTTTTCAGGCTGGATAGCGACTAAACAGGTATTGTTTAGTCTTTCTTGGCAATGGCGGCTCGAAGCAAGCTACCCATAGAGCCTACTTTTGACGGCTGGCCGTGAGACTGATTGCTTTTATGGTTAGTCGCCATCGTTCGGTGTGCCTTTGCTTTAGATGTGCTGGATTTTGTTTCTGAAGTATTGGCTTCTTGGTCAAGGCGCATAGAAAGGGCAATACGCTTGCGTGGAATATCTATTTCCATCACCTTTACTTTAACGATATCGCCCGCTTTCACTACGCTGCGAGGATCTTTAACGAACGCATTGGCTAAGGCTGATATATGCACCAAGCCGTCCTGGTGAACACCGATATCGACGAAGGCGCCAAAATTAGCCACGTTGGTGACGGCACCTTCTAAGATCATGCCTTCTTTTAAGTCTTTAATTGAATCTACACCTTCTTTAAACATCGCGGCTTTAAATTCGGGTCTAGGGTCGCGTCCTGGTCTCTCAATTTCGCTAAAGATATCTTTTATCGTTGGTAAGCCAAATTTTTCGGTCGTAAAGTCTTCTGGATTGAGGTCGCGAATAGTGGCGGGGTTGCTGAGTAACTCTGTTATCGCTTGTCCAGTACGTTGGCTAATAGCTTTGGCAATGGGGTAGGCTTCGGGATGAACTGCCGATGCATCAAGCGGATTGTCGCCATTGGCAATACGTAAAAAACCAACCGCCTGTTCGTAGGTTTTATCTCCCAAGCGCGGCACCTTTTTCAGTTGTTCACGCTTAGTGAAAACACCATTGCTGTCACGGAAACTAATAATATTGTTGGCAATGGTTTGATTCAAGCCCGATACTCGGGCCAGTAATGGCGCGGAGGCAGTATTAAGTTCTACTCCAACGGTATTTACACAGTCTTCTACGGTGGCATCAAGGGCGCGCGCCAGCTTAGTTTGGGATACATCGTGTTGATACTGACCAACGCCAATCGATTTAGGTTCAATTTTAACCAGCTCGGCCAAAGGGTCTTGTAGGCGACGAGCAATCGAAATGGCGCCTCTGATAGTCACATCGAGGTCAGGGAATTCTTTTGAGGCAAACTCACTGGCAGAATATATAGAGGCACCTGCTTCATTAACCATAACGCTCTGTGCTTTGATATCGGAGTTGCGTTTGAGTACGTCTTTTACGAATGACTCAGTTTCCCTTGAGGCGGTGCCGTTGCCGATGGCGATAAGGTCAACATGATACTTTTTACAAAAATGCACCAGTGTCGCTTCCGCTTCTTGTTCGCGCCTCTTGGGGAGGGTGGGGAAAATAGCGCCGTGGTCGAGCACCTTTCCCGTTGCATCTACAACAGCGACTTTGACGCCAGTACGTAAACCGGGATCGAGGCCAATGGTGGCTTTTTGCCCTGCTGGTGCTGCGAGTAATACGTCTTTTAGGTTATTAGCAAACACTTGTATAGCGTCAGCTTCTGCACGTTCACGAATATCGCCAAATAGATCTGTTTCGAGATGGGGTAGGAGTTTGATGCGCCATGTCCAGCGTACGACTTCGGCAAGCCATTTATCGGCTGCACGTTCTTCCTGACGAATGCCCCAGTGGCGGGCTACCATCCCTTCACAAGGGTGGCTAGTACCCGCTTCGGTCTCCTCAATTAAACCTGTTGTGAGTGAGAGAATGCCTTCATTACGACCGCGAAATAAAGCTAGCGCGCGGTGCGAGGGTATTGAGCCGAGTGGCTCGCTATGTTCGAAGTAGTCTTTAAACTTTTGTCCCTCTGACTCCTTGGCATCTACCAAAGCCGAGCAAATACTGGCGTGTTGTTTGAGAAACTCACGTAGCTGACCGAGCAGTTGCGCATCTTCACTTAAACGCTCCATTAAAATGAACTTAGCGCCATCGAGAGCATCTTTAATGGTGTCAATCTTATTTTCAGCATTAATGAAGGCGCTGGCTTGGTCTTCTGGCTGTAAAGTGGGGTCAGCAATTAAGATATCTGATAGTGGTTCCAGGCCAGCTTCAATCGCAATCTGCCCTTTGGTGCGGCGCTTGGGCTTATAGGGGAGGTAAATATCTTCTAGTTCAGTTTTTGTTTGTGATAATTGTATCGACTTGGTCAGCTCTGGCGTTAGCTTGCCCTGTTCCTTAATACTTTTCAGAATGCTACTTTTGCGATCTGCCATCTCTCGGAGGTACGACAACCGCTCTTCTAAGAATCTCAGTTGCGTATCATCAAGACTGCCAGTCACTTCTTTGCGATAGCGAGAGATAAAAGGCACGGTGGCTCCTTCATCCAATAAGCCAATAGCGGCGATAACTTGTTGCTCTCGGACCTTGAGTTCTTCGGCGATTGTAAGGGTGATAGAAGTGGTCATATTATATAGCGCTGTTATTTTATGTGGAGGTGTCTGTGTTTGGCTTGAGTGTGTCATTATACGTAAAATTAGGATCTGCTGTTGCCTCATTATCGTATCTGCCTGTGTCTATCCTCTCTTAGCGAGATAAAGGTGCCAGCTGAGCTTAAGCTTAACCAGCCTTATTTTCATCGGGTAACTATACGGCTATTGATGCTCGTAGTGTCGTCTCTATTTTTCAGAATACTCTTAAGGAAATGATGTGAATCATCGATATCAAAGGGGTCGCGTTGGCTTAATCGCGATTATTGTTGTTAGCCTAACTATTATTGCTGGGCTTTGGTACTTCAAACCACAGCCAGCAAAACGCCCTCCGGTTAAACCATCGATACCTATAGTAGACAGTGTTTTAGTTCAGCCACAGTCTTACCAGGTCAGCGTATCTACCCAGGGAGCGATTGTGCCTAAGCGACAAATCAGCTTAATGGCTGAGGTCTCAGGGCAGGTAGTTAATATCAGCGAACATTTTGTTAGTGGGGGGTTTTTTAAATCTGATGATGTATTGATTAAGCTAGATGACCGAGACTACCGTTATGCATTACTGAGTGCCGAATCTCAGGTGGCAAGTGCCGAGAGAGAGCTTGCTTTAGAAAAGGGGCAGGCGCGCCAAGCTAAGCGTGTCTGGCGCGATTTAGGCTCGGCTGAAGCCAATTCACTCTCTTTACGAG
>JBLHWO010000096.1:0-12726 GCA_047629215.1 Cellvibrionaceae bacterium
GCAAGTTTGGCAATGATGGATGCTGGTGTACCGCTTAAAGCACCCGTAGCCGGTATTGCAATGGGCTTAATCAAAGAAGACAACGGCTTTGCCGTACTGACTGATATCCTAGGTGATGAAGATCATCTAGGTGACATGGACTTTAAAGTAGCGGGTACCGCCAGCGGTATTAACGCCTTGCAAATGGATATTAAAATCCAAGGTATTACTGAAGAAATTATGGAAATCGCTCTAGCGCAAGCACTACAAGCGCGATTACATATTTTGGCTGAGATGAATAAAGTTCTCGATAAGTCACGTACTGAAGTTTCAGATAATGCTCCGCGCTTTGAAACAATCAAAGTTGATCCAGATAAAATCCGCGACATCATTGGTAAAGGTGGTGCAACCATTCGTTCTATTACCGAAGAGACTGGCGCCTCAATCGATATCGATGATAACGGATTGGTTAAAGTGTACGCTGCCGATGGTGAAGGCTTGCAAGCCGCACTCGACAAAATTGGCGAGATCACTGCCGAAGCAGAAATTGGCGCTATCTACGAAGGTAAAGTGGTTCGTATTGTCGACTTCGGTGCATTCGTTAATTTTTTACCAGGCAAAGATGGTCTAGTCCATATTTCACAAATCGCTGAAGAGCGTGTAAACGCTGTGACGGATTATCTTGAAGAAGGTCAAATGATTAAAGTGAAATGTTTGGATGTCGATCAACGTGGCCGAATTAAGCTTTCTATTAAAGAAGCGAACCAAAAGCCAGAAGTTGAAGCAATCGCAGAAGCTCCAGTAGTTGCTGCTGCGGCTGAAACTGAAGAGCCAAATGGTAATCAAGGTTAAAATTACTGTTTAAGTCGTAAAAAAAGCCGAGCTTAGCTCGGCTTTTTTGTGTCAGATAGTTTATTAATTATTCTTTTTTGAGAAAGGGTGAGAGAAGATGCGGTATTCTTTTTCGTCTGAGCCTATACCAGCGCAAGAAAAACCTTCTGTAATTCTGGATGATAACTTTGCTACATTATCCTTGATGATTATGGCCTGAGTACTATTGCTACAATAGGATCTTTTTTTCACTAAGGGGTAGATTGGGGTCTGATTGATGGCTCCTCCCACTATGGTGACTACATGTGATTGCATATCATGATAATAGTTTTGTACTTGGTCTGAGTTTCTATGTTTTTTTGCAAAAAAACAGTTTGCTTTCATTCCTAAAATTAATGTCTGGTTGTTGAATGTGACTTTACAATTTTTTTTGGTTAATGTTAGTTTTTTGTTGTTAATAGTTGTCTAATTTTCCATAAGTAATTTTTTCCATTCCATAGGTCGATGTGGTTGCCTTGATTTCCTGCCTCCAGAAATTTTGGAAATATACTATGCCCATTTTTCCTGTGTAATAAGCTGCAGTGACATTGTTTTTGGAGCATGTTTTCCAAAATGATGAGGCATTTTTTTTATCAATGAAGTAGTTCTTCAACTTTTGGTATATGTGATTGAGTGTGTTTATGGCCGGGATAAAATCCAGCAGCATTGAATGAGTTCAGGGATATCCCTTAATGGTGAAACCTAAAGACGGCAGTAGGATCGGAACGAGGGTGTTTAAGGTGCAGAATATAAAGTGAAAAACGCTTTAGATTCTGTGCCTTAGGCAATCGCATGTAGGTTAAGCTGCGTTTTTTAGGTTTAAACATACTCAAAGTATTATCGCCCATTAATTTTTAAAGTTTGGCGCACCATTAGTAGTGTAGGGATATTTTATGCCTAGAATTGAGGGGTTCCTAGTCCAAAGGTTTTTGAATGAAACAGTAATATTTAAATTTCCTTTTTAATATATTGTGGGGGAGCTTTTTTTATACTAATTAGGTGGTTTTTTCACCTTGGAAGCAGAATAACGGATCAAGATGAAAAATTATATGTACAGCCTTGATCAATATTAAATAATGTATATTTCGTCACAAATTGAGCTAGGCATCAATTTATTTTACAATGGCTCATTATTATAAAAGGCTGTAAATTTGCTCATGTCCTATAGTGATGAATTTAATCAAAAGCGTCGTTTTATTATCAGACTTGGAAAAGCACTGCATAAATACGGCACTCCCGCCTATCGTTTAGAAGCTCATTTGCAAGAGGTGTCTCAAA
Organism: Cellvibrionaceae bacterium; assembly: GCA_047629215.1. Lineage (GTDB taxonomy): Bacteria > Pseudomonadota > Gammaproteobacteria > Pseudomonadales > Cellvibrionaceae > CANLBN01. The sequence goes on from JBLHWO010000096.1 coordinate 2,128, forward strand.
ATTTAGGCTTGCAATCCAGTTTTATGATTACTCCAACATCACTCACTTTTGTACTTTCGGAGGACGAAGACAATCAAGAGTATAATCACATTGTCCGTGTTAAACCGGGTGATATTGATTTAGGGTCGCTCGCCAGAGTTGACGCTTTGGTTGATGAATTATCTTCCGGTAGCCGAACCTTAGATGATGCGGTTGAGCGCTTAGAAGAAATTGCGAATAAATCCGAGCCCTATTCAAGGCTTATGAATTTTCTTGCTTTCGGCGGTTCAAGCGGTGCCTTTGCGATGCTAATGCATACCAACTGGAACACCATTATTTGGTCGACAGTAATAGGATTTGTTGTTAGCCTAATTCACTTCTGGTCAGAAAAGTCTGTACGTGTCGGCTCAATGCTAGAGCCTTTCGTTGCGTTAATTGCTGCATTATTAGCATCGGCAGTAGCAGTATACGACCCAAGTACCAATGTGTCTTTGGTGGTGTTGTCGAGTATTATAGTTTACATTCCTGGTCTTGCTTTAACCTTGGGGTTGTCAGAATTAGCAGCAAGAAATTTAGTCTCCGGAACCGCGCGGGTGATGGATGCCATCATGTCGCTGTTTAAATTGTATTTCGGTGCCTTTTTAGGCGTTGCGATAGCTAAACTCTTTTGGCGGGATATCGAGCTTACGCTAACAGCCAATACCGCCGATTGGACATTATGGGTAGCCGTAACGGTGTTGTCGTTTAGCTTGATTATTTTATTTAAGGCTCGTGTTAAAGATGCGCCTTGGGGAATGTTATCTGGCTATATTGCCTTTGGCACAACACTTTGGGGCAGTCTATATTTAGGCCCAGCGTTGGGTGCCTTTGTCGGTGCCTTTGTGCTTGGTCTTTATAGTAATTTATTTTCTCGTGTTATGAATTTACCATCGAGCTTGGTTTTGTTGCTGGGTTTGGTTATGCTTGTGCCGGGCAGTAAGGTTTATATTGGTTTAAATACAGCGGTTGCAGGGCAGGCTATGTTGAATACTACGGATGCGGGGACGCAGAGTTTTTTGATTTTCATGTCGTTAGTGGCAGGATTGATATTTGCGGATGTGGTTTTTCCTTCGCAGAAAAGGCTTTAATGTTTTCAATCTAGATCAGTATATCTAGTATCATTCAGTTAATCGCGATAGCTGAGTGAATACTAGTCTGGAGAAAAAAGCCATTTAGGCTTTATCCTGAACAGTGTAAATTATATTTATATTGCTCCCATGCTACTATTCTTTTAATTGCTTTTACTTTTTTTGGCCGCTTTCTTTTCTTTCCGCGTCAGTAACGGCTGTTTCTTTGATTCTTTATTACTCTTTTTTTCTTTGCTCACTGTCTTCTCTGCTTACCGTTTAGCTTGTCCTTGAGGAAGTACTGTTGATCGACAATAGATAGACAGTGAGTTAGGAAGAAGCTGTCCTTTTAGGACGGCAGTAAAGTAGACTTAGGTAGGGGTGGGTAAAATATTTACCTGTCTAGATACATTGGTGGGTAAGTTGTATTGCAAGGTGGCTTGTCATTTTTTTGTATGCGTCTTCCATGGTCTTTAGGTTTTGTTTTTCATTTTTTTGTGTTTTATCTTTATGTCTTTGTTTTGTCGCTTTCTTTGGGCACGCAAAGAAAGTGACAAAACCCAATAATAAAAATCTAAAAATTAATCCGTGACCACGATAAAAACAACTGCTGCGCTCCGCGCAACAAACTAAACACTCTCCCCCCATAAATCATGATCATCAGCATGAGTGACCTTAACCAACACCACATCCCCCGGTTGATGTGCCATCTCACCATTCAAATACACCATCCCATCAATCTCCGGAGCATCGGCTTTACTCCGTCCAATAGCGCCTTCCTCATCAACTTCATCAATCAATATCTCAATAGTACGACCAATTTTTTGCTGAAGACGCTCGGCGCTAATACGAGCTTGTGCTTCCATAAAATACTTAAGGCGTTGTTGTTTAATTTCTTCTGGTACCGGGTCGCCCAGTTCGTTGGCGGCTGCACCTTCTACGGGGGAGTAGGCGAAGGCACCAACACGATCGAGCTGAGCTGTTTCGATAAAGTCCAGTAGCAGTTGAAAGTCTTCTTCGGTTTCACCGGGGAAGCCAACAATAAAAGTGCTACGGATTGTGAGTTCGGGGCAGATGTCTCGCCATTTTTTTATTCGCTCTAAAGTATTGTCTATAGAGCCAGGGCGTTTCATGGCTTTTAATATTTTGGGGCTGCCATGCTGGAAAGGAATGTCGAGGTAGGGAAGAATTTTGCCTTCGGCCATTAGTGGGATGACATCGTCGACATGGGGGTAGGGGTAAACATAGTGAAGTCTTACCCATACACCCATTTCCCCTAAGGCTTCACATAAATCCAGCATTTTAGTTTTAGTGGGACGGCCATTGTGAAACTCCAGTTTGTATTTGGTATCGACGCCGTAGGCGCTGGTGTCCTGAGAGATGACTAATAACTCTTTGACACCTGCTCGAACTAGCCCTTCGGCTTCTGCTAGTACGTCGTTCACAGGCCGGCTAACAAGATCGCCGCGCATGGAGGGAATAATACAAAAGGTGCAGCGATGATTACAGCCTTCAGATATTTTTAAGTAAGCGTAATGACGAGGCGTGAGTTTAACGCCTTGTTCGGGTACTAGGTCGATAAAGGGATTGTGTGCGCGATCGGGAGGAATATGTTCGTGTACTGCATTGACGACTTGTTCGTAGGCATGTGGCCCTGATACCGCTAAGACATTGGGGTGTACATCGGTGATATCGCTGGCATTGGCGCCCATGCAGCCAGTCACAATCACTTTGCCATTTTCATTTAAGGCTTCACCAATGGTGTCTAGCGACTCTTGCTTAGCCGAATCTATAAAGCCACAAGTATTGACGACAACCACATCGGCTTCTTGGTAGGTAGGTACAACATCGTAACCATCTTTGCGTAGTTCGGTCAGAATGCGTTCCGAATCTACTAGTGCTTTGGGGCAGCCTAGGCTGATAAAACCAACTTTGTTTGACATGAAATTTTGTACCTGAGGTTAATCAAGAAAGGACGGTTGTCGTAAATAAGCAGTGATTATACTCCTTACAGTAGTGATGTAATAGAAAGGATGCATCACTTAATTCGTCTTTCTGTTCGCTCTTCAGGTTTTTATGTAGATCGGATAAACAGATAGACTTAGATCGTATATCTAGCTTGCAGGCCGCTACGGAAGACTTGGTTGCTATATTCTGGTGTATTTCTTGATGTTGTGTTTATTGTAATAGGTTATAACGAGTATTGAGTAAATACTTTATTTTTACTAGAGAAATATCTGTTTTGACAATACCTTAAAGGCGGCGATTGTCCAAAAAGTACCGTTGGTGTAAGTTTATGTCACAGTTTATCGTGCATTTTGGAATTGGTAGCCAACGGAGATAATTTCATTTCTAGTAATATGATAATAAAATATAGTCGCGTCCTTGTTATTAATGATGATCGGAATACCTCTCGTTATATTACTTATCTATTATCTCATTTAGAGAGAAACCCCTACTGGCCTCATTCGGAAAAAAGTTTGTTAGAATATGAAGAATTTGTTTGAAGTGGGTTTAATAGTGATATTGCTTCGCGTTTCACCGAATGGCTTATGGCGACACCTTGATGGCCAATTCATTAGTCGATTTATCCCATAGTTTGGGTAAGCAAATTGTTATTGAAGGGCTTCACTCTGAATTACCGCTTAATAATATTAAAGTGTTAGATTTTGATTGCTACAAGAGTTTTTTCAGCTGGTGCTTTGTCTTTAGTTAAGCTAAAGGATGTAGTGGGGCAATGCTTCTGCAGACCAGTCAAAAAACGATAAAATCTATTAACATCGATCATTGATTTTCAGCTTTTTTTATCACTAAGCCCGGGCCAAAATAAAAATAGAAATAATAATTGTAACTTTTCTGATGCTCGTATCGAAATAGAGGTTGTTTCTTTTATTTTCGATAATCAGGAGAGCACCATGTTATTACGAGTTGTTATGATTGGTCTGTTAAGCATTGTAAGTAGTTTTGCTTTAGCAGATAAAAAACGTTATGAATTCACTTATGAAATTACTATTACCAATATTACCCGCGGTCAAACTTTTACCCCTCAGTTAGTAGTAACACATAGTAATAATGTAGCCTTGTTTGACGTGGGTGATTTGGCGAGCGAACCATTGGCCTTGTTGGCTGAAGGTGGTGATACACAACCTTTTACAGACTTACTGCTTACCTTAGGTCAGGATGTTGGTGAGGTTAAAACAATCCCAGGTTTATTGGGGCCCGGTGAGTCTATTTCAACAAAGATTACCGCCAATCCGTACAAGCAGCCAGTGATTAGTATAGCTGCAATGTTAATTCCAACAAACGATACTTTTGTCGCCATGAACAGCGTTAAATTACCTTTTAGAGGTAAACGTGTCCGTTATATAAAAGCCTATGATGCTGGCACTGAATTTAATGATCAAAATTGCGTCAATATGCCAGGGCCACGTTGCGGAGGTCAAGGTCCATCACCAGAGTCAAGGGATTCTGACGAGGGTTACGTTTATATCAGCAATGGTTTTCACGATCTGGGCAGCGTTGATGAAAACGGTAATGAAATTTTAAAGCCTGCTGTCTACGATTGGCGGAACTCGGTAGCTAAAATCACTGTCCAACGAGTTCGCTAATACGAAGGTGTAAGTGTTTTTCGTAAGATTTAATGCTAAGGCTGCTTAGGAGCCTCTGATCAAGTCATGGATTATTTTTCAGCGGCTAAAACTTGTCGCATCCTGTTATTGAGCCTTACCTATCTCCATATAGGCAAAATAATCTGGTTTTTTGTTGCCTACATGGACGTAGGTAATTCGCGTGAACCGGAGCGGAAGCTATCGTGTCCCTTGGCAATTTTGCTATTACCTACTATTCACGCCTCAAGTCAGGCTATTTTGCCCTACACGGATAGGGTAAGGTCAAAATGCAGGAGCAGCTTTGTTTATATCACTGAAATTTTATCCTAGGCTCAAGCAGAGACTCCATAGGGTAGCCTTTACAATTCGGCTCGATGAAAAAACGTAATAAGAATGATGAGGTGCGTTGGTCGACATTAATGACTAATGCTCAAAGAGGTAACGAGAATGACTATCGACAGTTACTAAGTGAGCTGGGTGATACGATCGCTGCTTATTTACGTTCTCGTTTTGGTGATTTAGACGTTTTAGAGGATTGCGTACAAGAGTCATTGATGGCCATACATAAAGCAAGGGATACCTATGAAACATCGCGTTTGTTTCGCCCCTGGTTATTTGCAATCGTCAACCATAAAACAATTGATATGCTACGTAAGCGTGATAAACACCACAATGTTATCAATGAAAAAATGTTTCAACAGAAAGAGCTGATGAGTATAGAGGCAGATCATCTTGTCGATAGAGAAAATAAGTTTGATAAAATGCAAAGTTGTGGTCAATTGCTAATGTCTTTGCCCGATATTCATCGTGAGGCTATTTTATTGACAAAGTTGCAGGGCCTTAGTATGAAAGAAGCCGCAGAACATTTAGAGATTTCTGAAGGCGCGATGAAGGTACGAGTTCATCGGGCTTTAGATGCATCGAGGAAATTGTTAAAGTCTGAAAGATATTAATGGGTAAAGTGGTAGAGAAAAATGAACAGTCGTGATCAATTGATATCATCACTTGTTGGTGATCTGACGATTAAGAAACACAGCTTCCCTGTAATATGGGTTGCGATTCTATGGTGGCTGCTTAGTTGGGTATATGTCGTCACCGCTACTTTTCTTATGGGACCGATAAGACTACTCCATCAGTACGAGGGAGTGTTGCATGCTCATCAATTTCAGATTGAATCTTTGATTGGTTTAGTCGCCAGCTTGTTCATTTCCATTATTGCTTGGTACGGATCTACCCCCGGTGCATTATCTAGGCGATATGTTTACCTTGCTTTTACATTTGTTGCTGTATGGTTGGCTTTTTATGTAGTGGGTTTTTTTGAGCCAGCACTTGAACCTTCTATGGTCGGCAAACGTGATCATTGTTATTTAGAAGCATTTATTTATAGTTTGCCACCAACAGTGGTTGCCTGTTTTTATATCGTTCGTCGTTATCCCATTAATAAAATACAGACGGGCTTTTTAGTTGGTTTGGCGGGCGGGATAATCCCTGCACTTTTTATGCAGTTTTCTTGTATGTATGAATCAGAGCATATATTTACCTATCATATTGTTCCTGCCATATTTGCAGGTGTGATAGGTGTGGTCGTGCTGTATATATTCAATTTTATAAATGAAAAGTAAGCGTGGGCTTCAATTTATATTTTTCCATTGCGCGGTAAGTGCAAGTCTTATACATCAAGAGTGGAGAAATCAGCATTGTGGATGCGAGTGTGATTAAAGCGCAACGCAACCGTCCAAATAAAGGGGTGAATGGCGAGAACACACAAGACCCAGAGGCCTCTTACAACGTGAAAATGGGGTCGGATGGTAAAAATAAAAGCACTTATGGTTTTAAAACACACATCAATGTGGCTGAGGATGGATTTATCAAGTCAGCGGATTTTACTGCAGGCAATGTAATTATTCCCGTTGCTTTACTGATTTATTACGTGGCACGGAATCCCAAGTGTATGAGGATAGTGCTTATACGAGCGGAGCAACGGATGAATGGTTGGCCGATCGTGAAATTGACAATTGTATCTTAGAAAGAGCTTATCGTAATAAGCCATTAACGGCCGCCCAAAAATCGTATGCGCGTCAATTTACAGTATGCTGCTTAAAACATTAAGCGTGGTGTTAATGTAGAAAAAGAGATGCGCTGTATGCAGGGGCGTTACGCCTAAAAAACAGAGTGCGGGCTAAAATGCCTGTTAAACCGGTTATTTTTGATGTTTTTTGTTAAGAGTAGCCGAAGATTTATTTTTTTAATCGCGTCAAAGTGTATCACCATTGATTACGTGCTTCGCGCAATGGTATCTTTAAATATTATTCACCTGAAGTTATTTTAACAATATTAGATCATAATCGCTTTAATGATTTCTTGATGTTGCTCAGGTTTTAAGCGAGGCCCGTATTGACTAACTACCTTTGCAGCGGCTGCGCTGGCTAGTTTGCCTGCTTGTTCGCGAGTATAACCATGGGTAATGCCATATAAGTAGGCCCCAGCAAACATATCGCCTGCGCCATTAGTATCTATGGCTTTAGTCTCGGTAGCGTCAATATTAATCATGTTGCTACCATCATAGAGTAAGGCGCCTTTACTGCCTAGGGTGATCACGAATTCGTTTGCGATTGTTTTTAAGCTCGACACGGCATCGTCAATATTATCGGTTTGGGTATAACCTAGGGCTTCATCTACATTACAAAAAAGTAAGTCAACTTTATCGCCAATCATTTCACTCAGGCCATCTCGAAAAAATTGCACCATGGCGGGGTCAGATAAGCTCAAAGCGGTTTTACAGCCATTTGCTTCTGCGTGTTTTCGTAGTTGAATCGCAGCGGCTCGGCCCGTATCAGAGGTGACTAAATAACCTTCGATATAAACGTATTCGGCTTGTTCTATAGCGGGCGAATGCAACTCATTTGGTGAGACGGTTTCGCTAATACCCAAAAAAGTATTCATGGTGCGCTCGGCATCGGGCGTAATCATAACCAGACATTTTCCCGTAATACCTTTATTGTCGTCGCCATTAGGCTGCAAATGTACACCTGCGTCGCGCATATCCTGAATATAAAAATCACCATTTTCGTCATTGGCGACCTTACAGGAATAGAAATTATTTGCGCCAAAATAGCTGGCAGCAATAATGGTATTAGCGGCAGAGCCACCGCTGGCTCGTTTCGAGGCAACTAGATGATCGGATAGCATGTCCATAAGCTCGTGCTGACGTGCTTCATCTACTAACGTCATTACACCTTTATCAATTTTATTATTGCTCAAGTCTTCATCAGATACTTCAATTTCAGTATCGACTAGTGCGGCTCCGATGCCGTAAATGTGATATTGGCTCATGGTAAGAGTTTCTCTGTAAAATAAAGCAAGCTACTTTAGCGAAGACTCTACATAAAAGTAAAGCATTTGAGCAGAGATCTTTATTCGAATCTTTAAGTGAGTGGGAGTTTTATCTCATTCATCAAAAACTCTCAGGTTATAATACGTTTTTAATAAATTGATTTAGTTAGTTTATGGCCAGAAAAGTACGTCGCTCCCCGAGAGAGAGAAGCTCTTTTTTCTCTCGTTCATTCTTTACTACGGTAATAGTACTGCTGATGGCTGTCGTGGCTGTTTGGGTTGTTTACTTAGATTTTACTGTACGAGCTAAATTTGATGGTAAAAAATGGGCGATTCCTGCACGGGTATATGCTCAGCCATTAGAGCTTTATGAAGGCTTGTCACTTACCCCAAAGGTATTTGAATCAGAATTAAGGTCGCTGGGTTATCAATTCGTTAAAAAGCTAAGCTCACCAGGACAGGTTACTAAGTCAGGGTCGAATTATCGTTTACAAACTAAAGGTTTTGTTTTTTGGGATAAAGATGAGCCAAGTGCGACCTATGAGGTGCAGTTTGATAACCAGCAAGTGATTAGCCTCAAGGGTGCTAATGATTTGGTGTTGCGTTTAGAACCACAAGAAATAGGCAGTATTTATCCTAATCACGGTGAAGATCGGATTCTTGTAAGCTTACTTGATATCCCCCCTTTGTTAGGTGAAACTTTAATTGCCGTTGAGGATAAGGAGTTTGCTCGCCATTTCGGGATATCGTTTAAGGGTATTGCTCGTGCGATGTTGGCGAATGCGAAAGCCGGTGGCTTGGTACAGGGTGGGAGTACCTTAACTCAGCAGTTGGTAAAGAATTTTTATTTAACGCAAGAGCGTAGTTTGTGGCGCAAAGCTCAAGAAGCCATCATGTCGGTTTTATTGGAAGTTCATTACTCAAAAGCAGATATTCTCGAAGCTTATATTAATGAGGTCTATTTAGGCCAAAGTGGACCAAGAGCGATCCATGGTTTTGGGCTTGCCTCCCAGCACTACTTTAATCAGTCACTTAAGTCATTAAGGCCCCACCAAATCGCTCTATTAATTGGTGTCGTTAAAGGTGCGTCCTACTATAATCCTTGGCGTTCGCCTGAGCGTACTTTGAAGCGGCGTAATTTAGTGTTGAATATGATGGCTAAGAGTGAGCTAATTGATCAAGTAATGCTTAAGCGGTCACTCAGTAGATCTCTCGGTGTCGCCGCAACCGCGGAAAAGCAATTTGGTGACTACCCTGCATTTCTTGATCTTGTTAAACGTCAGCTACAGCAAGACTACAAGTCCGAGGATTTACAGAGTGAAGGTTTACGTATCTTTACAACAATGTCACCTCAAGTACAGGCACAAACAGAAGGCGCTGTTAAACGCCAAATGCAGAGGCTGAATCAATCGGTCTCTAACAGCTTACAAGCTGCAGCTATAGTGACCGCCGTAGGCAGCGGCGAAATTCTTGCTGTAGTGGGTGATCGTAACCCACGCTATAGCGGCTTCAATCGAGCCTTAGATGCCGAGCGTCAAATAGGATCCTTAGTAAAGCCTTTTGTCTATTTAACTGCGTTAATGCAAGACAATAATTACCAATTAACATCAATGCTCGATGATAGCGAATTGAGCGTTGCTTTACCTAATGGCTCACAGTGGCAACCTAAAAATTATTCCAAAAAATCACATGGCATCTTACCACTTTACCAAGCCTTAGCGTTGTCTTATAACCAGTCTACCGCGAGACTCGGGATGGATATTGGTGTAAAAAAAGTGATTAATACCTTGCAGCAAGCTGGCTTAGAGAAGAAAGTATCGAGCTTGCCTTCTTTATTGTTGGGTGCTCTGGCATTGAGCCCGCTAGAGCTTAGTCACCTCTACCATACCTTGGCCGCAGATGGTGTTTACACCCCCCTTCGTTCTATTCGTTCGGTGTTAGATGCAACGAACCAGCCCTTGCAACGATATAAATTGAAAAGTGAGCCGCGTTTTTCTCCAGAACACAGTCACCTAATGCACTTCGCGTTGCAGGCGGTAATGAGAATTGGAACCGGCAGAGGCGCTTACGCTAGATTACCCAATAATTTATCGGTAGCCGGTAAAACGGGAACAACTAATGAGCAGCGAGACAGTTGGTTTGCGGGATACAGTGGTGACCATTTGGGCGTTGTTTGGGTCGGTAATGATGACAATAAGCCAACACGCTTAACGGGTAGTAGCGGTGCGTTAAAAATATGGACAGATGTGTTTTCAGGTCTGTCTACTCAAAGTATTGCTCAAACAGCACCGGAGAATATTGAGTATTACTGGGTTGACAATCAAAATGGCCTGCGTAGTGCGGAAGGTTGTGATAACGCTCAACTAGTTCCCTTTGTTAAAGGATCACAGCCTGAGCTTCTAGCAGATTGTGATCTTGTAAAATCGACCGTAAAGCGTTTGTTTAATCAATGGTTTAATTAAAATTTTAGGGTTATGTACATTGGATAAAAAAAGAGTGAGTTGCACCGATATTTCCACATATTGTTTTTTAAAAGGCTATCCCATAAATGCCACAGTTTTAAAGATAGTAAC
>JBLHWO010000097.1:0-12595 GCA_047629215.1 Cellvibrionaceae bacterium
ATCAATATTTGAATTGCGCAGGGATGTGATCGAACATTAGCCAGTAGGGTCGCTGTATATCAATATATTTTTGATGATGAAATGATCGCCGTTTTAAAAAACGGGGTTTTCGGTCAGACACTAAGTACTTCAGTACAGCCAAAGGGCTCTCGAACGTGAGCCTCAATACCCATCATATGGCGCTTAACAAGCGGATCATTGGTTCCAACGAGCATGAAGGCCATTACCTATTTGACCTGCGGATGAAGAACAGTACCGAAATAACCCCAGACATTGTGTCGACTGGCACCCATGGGGTAAACCACGTTAACTTTGCACTGCTGGACTTGTTTGGCTACCAGTTTGCGCCCCGTTACGCCAAGCTTAGTACCGTGATCGAGAAGATATTCAATATCACCACCGACAAAAACGACCGCATCCAGATGAGCTTGAAAAAGTACATTAATACCAAACACATCATGGCGCACTGGGACACCATTCAACGCATCGCAGTCTCACTCGCGCAGCGTAAAATGGATCAAGCAACTCTAGTGCGAAAGCTATTTGGTTATAAAAGTAACCAGCTCTTACTTGAGGCGTTTACTGAAGACAACCGGCTGGTAAAAGCTCGATATCTGCTGAGCTACATCGATGACCCTGAACTACGCAGCCACGTGCAAAAGACACTCAACCGAGGTGAAACATATCATCAGCTACGACGGGCGATCAGTCAGGACAATGGTGAACGGTTCCATGGCAACAGCGATGAAGAGATAGAGCTGCGGAACGAATGCGCAAGACTCATGGCCAAGGCCATCATCTACTTCAAATCCAAGGTTCTGAGCAATCTGTTGCAAAGCATTTAGCATCAAGGCAAGGACAATCTGGCGGAAAACATCAAACGAGCTTCACCAGTAGACTGGAAAAGCATCAATTTGAAGGGGGAATACTTGTTTTTTCAGGCGGGTGAAACATCAGATGTCTAGTATCTGATGGCACCGATTGAGGAATATGTACCGTTTGATGAAAAGTAATATGCCTCTACAGGCTAGGCGTGTCAGGGTCTACAGAGTGAATTGCAATCTATGGCGGGAAAATCCCTAGGACCCCTAGAAGGAACATGGGCCGAGCCAACTGAAGTGAGACCACGCTTAGCAAAGAATATTGACGTTATAATAATTCCTCGCCTACTTCGAGAAGGTTTAAACGTTGCCTCTAATTTAGAGAATACAAATAGTAAGAAAAAACCATATTCGTTTCCGAAGAAAGACCGCCCAATACTGGAAATTAAAAAATGAAGAGTTAATAACATAAAAGGGTAATAAGTGAATAAATCTATAATTGAAATAAAGAAATTATCCAAGAACAATTACTGCTTGGCAGTATTTAAAAATAGCCGCCATGGGGTTCTAGCGGGAAATCGTCTAAATGTCCGGCAATTGGCTATAGCTCTTTAGTGTCCGGGCCGCCAGAGCTGGACTCTGATTTTGCCCCCCGCTAAATACTTGATGTTTTGGTGCTAATTAAAGTTAGTCGAAAAAAAAACAAACTAATTGTTTAATTTGACCACTAAGCAAAATGAAACAACACACTATTTAATCTCAGCTGGATCAATTTATTATGTTTTTATCTAAGAATAGTCGACCCAAGCTGCTCACTATAGCTCAAGATGCAGCCCCAACAGCTGTCCAAAAGTCTACAAAGTCTGATAGTTCAATGCTCAATAAGGCGGCTCATTTCTTCCAAGGAACCGATGGTTGGGATGAATTAGGCAGCTCACTGGGCCAAATACTTCCTGGGGTTGGGCAACATATTGCAACATTATCCTTTTTATCTGTTTTAGCGCCTGCTGTATATCTTGGTATCAAAGGAATGGCGACAGAATATGAGGAAGCTCATGCTTCGATAAATGAAGCAAAATTAGCGAAGCAAGCGTTAATCGATAAAATAATAGAAGTCTTTGACCTTAAGATAGATCCTGATATTTTTGAATCGGGAGCCAAATCATTTAAGCATTTTATTAACACGCTAGAAAAGCATAAAGAAAGTGATCCATCCATTTTCGAAGAAAAAGCCAAGCTATTAGTTGAATATTCCGATGCTCTGAAGCATGAAAAATCGACTAAGATCGGTTATGACGCAGCACCTTTAGGTGTCTATGCGATGAGCAGTATGTTTGGTGGAATGATTTCTGCCGTATCCACCTCTGCTGTTGAGATTGCCCACAGTGCTAATCCTACTACACAGGGGCTTGAGTTAGCCGCTACTGTAGGGGAAGCGGTAACATCAGGAATATTCATCCCGGCTCAGGCAGTCATGGTGGCCTATAGTTTAATGAAATACTCTGAAGGACAGTCTGAAAAAGCGATCAAACAATTTGATAAAAGTCAGGTCAGTGAATTTAAAAGTGCCGAGCCAGAGGTTATATCGCATAATTTTTACGGAGCTATTCAAGATAACTTAGATCGTCAAATAACTTATATCCATCGAGAAAAAATAATATATGGCGCGGGATTGGCGGCCAGTGAAACAGGAATGATGACAGGTACTGCTCTTGGCCTTACACCCGCTACCTCAGTAGGTCTAGGTATTCTCGCACCGTCGGCATTGTCAACAATTGGTTTTGCCGGACTAAGAATTCATACCACTAGTCAAAAAGGTAAATTTACCGGACACCCTCATGATCATTTACATAATGGTAATGTAGCCAACGCGATAAAAAAATCAACTAAGCATGTATGGAGGAGGATGACAAACACGTTAAGAAACAGTGAAAATAAAAAGCCCATTCCAGAATCAAAAACTGATCCAGATACCTGCATCCATAAGTACTCGTCCTACAAAATGTCCGATGCCGAATACGATAATAAAACTATTGAAGGTCAGTTTAATGATGCAACTGAAAGACTCGCAGATTATAAAAAAACATCAATACTCTTAGAATCTTTAGAAGGTAAAAAATCGATAGATGATATGATGGTGTCAGGTCGAAAATCATTCTTTAGACGTACAACGATACAAAAAGATGTACTCGTTAAAATGAAAGAGTTTGGTTTATCCGGCTCTAGTGCCTCTTGTTTAAAAATGAGGTGTTTACCTGAACATCAAGGTAATAAATATAATGTAGACCTAAATGATCTGGATCAAGATCAGCTCTCTCAAATTACAAAAAATAAGGAAGAAAAGATTAGCTTACTTCAAGCACTATCACTAAATATTGTACTGAGTGATCCGACAACTCTTCTTAAGGATTTATTTGCAGAAGATGAATCAGCCCTGGTAGACTATAATAATGCATTGAAAGGGGAAGGTTTAAATGAACAAAATAAAAAACGCGTTCTGAATAAGAAATACTCAGCCCAATTCACGAAGCACCTTGATAATGAACATATATTTCAGGCTCTGAAACCGCACATTGATCGAATGCTCGTTACTAAACATGTATCCAATAAAAAGTTGAAAAAAGCACAAGAAAAGATGGTTGGAAGAAGTGTTTCTCCTATGAGAAACATAGATGTATTAACAGAAATATGTAAATCCTTAGTTCGAGATAAAAAGGCCGAAGCAAAACGCGATAGACAGCAATCAATTGATCAAATGGTCTTTGTCGCAAAACATAGAAACATGATGAGGCAATCAAAAGCAAATAGTATAATAGATACAGGGCAGCCTTCAAAGGAAGTATCCCTGAATATTAATCCTTCAAGTACTTTTCAAAATTTATTTGTGCCAAAAGTATCTGGTACTACTGCGGTGAAGAATGGCAGTGAAGAGTCGAAAGTTGAAATTGATTCCCCTAGACAGCATGATATTAATATACCATCATTTTCTTCTGGGTTTTCATCCTTACTTGAGATGAGTAATCCTGGCCCTAAGTTATTGAATACCAATGACAACGCTGTAGACGTTGATCCAAAATCTACAGGAGTCCGTGTAGACACAGTTGGCTCTGGAAGTAACTTACCGCTAGAGCCTTCTATAGATTCAGGCAAATTAAACCCTAAAGATAAGAGTTTGACTATTGAAACGAAAGGCGATCAGTTTGCCTCAGTAAGGCCAGGAATGCAGAAAATAATTGATGAAGCGAGGCGTATCAAAGAAGGCGAAGGAACACCCACACAAGATCCTAGGAGATTGAAAGCTAGAGATCGTATTAAGAATGATTTTCAAGATTTTGTAGATCGGGCAATAAAAACAGGTGTCGGTAAAGCGTAGTCCTTGCTGGGGCTTCTGTGACGTAAGTGCACGATTAAACCCATTATGCCCATCTTCGTTTAGACCTGCCAGACTTTGCTCTTTCGTAAATATCGGAGCACTCCGTGAAAAAAGCAGCTTGGCAGCAACATATAGATGCCTTCAATAAAAGTAATTTAAGTAAGATGGCCTACGCCAACAACCTTGGCCTGGTTTACAGCCAGCTACTTTATTGGAGGTAAAAGTTAAGCGTTGAGTCAAGCCCGAAGAAGGAAGAACCGTTTTCTTTTATAAAAATCAAACCAGCACGAGCCTTAAGTATCCTGAGAGTCCTGAGTGCTCTCGAATTCCCCAGCGGCGCCAAATTATTGATCCACGACGCTGAGCTCCTGACTGAGCTACCTAGGCTTTGCTTGGGTCAACTTTAGTTAATGCTGCCCTCCAACTCAAAAATCTGGTTCCACCGACAGCCCGTTGACTTTCGTAAGCAGATTGATGGCTTAATGCTTTTGGTTGCCGATACTCTATATAAAGACGTCAGGGCAGTTATTCATCTTCAGAAACAAGAAGGCCTCCCAGTTCAAAATGTTGTACTGGGAGGATGATGGGTTTTGGATGTTCTATATAAAGACGAGAGTCGTCTTGTCACAAGTTTTCGGCCCTGCTGGATGCCACCATTGAGCTGTTTTCACAGCAATTGCAGTGGTTACTTTCAGGCCTCATTTTTTGTAAAAAAGAAAACTCAAAAAAGACTGAATGCAGCACCCCATCACCTCTATAGTCTATAGCAGCTAAAATGCGGATCCTGAAGGTTTTGGGTGATGGGAGAGAACCTAGCCGCATGGGGAGTGGTTGAACACTAGAAATAAAATAAGGGTGGTAACTGAGTTCTACGCTTGGGAAAACGGTGTGATCGCTGGCCCAAGAGGGTAAAAAAAGACAAGACCAAAAAAGCCAAGTAGCCTAGATAATATTTTATGGCTTTACGGTTCCTCAATATTCGGTTGAAGTGGTGAAATCAGGGCATCCAAACATGAAAATACAGAGGATGCCTGAATAAAGGCCGCAAGCAAAGATGCAGCGGGAGACAATTACGCTACCGCTGAAGGTTTCATACGCTGGCGGCCTTGCTGTTGGCAAGGCGCTGTGTCAAATCGGGATGGGGCTTGTGTCCCGGCTCTTGTCACACTGAGGTCTGACGTTTTATGGTTTTTTATGCAAACATGGCAATCAGTCCGGTGATCAGAACAATTGCAAATATAATGATAAAGGCTAGGTCGGAGAGACCTTTGAATTTTGCTCCTACTTTCCACATTCCTATGGTGGGGAATGCGCGTGCACCATCAAGGAGTGCTATGGTTGCGCATATGCTCAGGGCAATGCCCAGCATGATAAATTTCCAGCCAGCCACATCCGGCGTCTGGTTGATCGCACCAACAACAATCATGATAACGCACGCCAGATAACCGGCAACAATACCTGCAATATGAATTATTTTTGTCATTCTCTCTCTCCCGATTGTTTGAAGTAATCCCGAGCATTATAAGGGAATAAAAATTAAAATGGTAAAGGTCAATACTATAACCATGATTTTAGTGAAGAGGATACAATGGCTGGCCTGGCCTGCTCCGGCCGCAATTCGCCTGCCTTCCGTCAAAAGCTAACCCAGCGGTATGACTCATCTGATACAAGTCTGTATTACGTAATAGAATAATAGAATTTGATCAGAGGTTTAATATAATATTCTGATATGTCTCCAGTGAAGTCTTGGTGGTTCGCCCCCATCGAATAGATAAAAATACCCCCATAATACCGATATTTGACTGTCCAAAAGCGAACTTAGCCCTCTCAGTTGTTACCTAACTGTAAGATCAATTATTTATTTTTTTGGATCATACTATGCCATCTTATAATCAAGGCAGTCGCACCAAAAAGTTAACCGATTACATTAGCTCTCACTTTTTCAATTATGACTATTTGGATAAGTTAGTAAACCTTGTGGAACGATATTCAGTTGTTGGATTTCGACAAGGCAATAACTTATGGGTTATCCACCCTTCCGCAAAAAAGAAATTACATTGGCAGGCCACACATTACGACATACAGAAAAATAGTATGTTGGGGGATTGCCTATACACAGAAATTAAGGGTGTTTTATCGGAATCCGGCTTGGATTTCAATGAGCAAATTATATTTATGGAAGCAACTGAAGTGGAAAGCTTTATTCTTAATTCTAGCTCTAAACTATACGGTACTTCGTAACTTTACGTTGTTTCATAGATCTCTTAAAGACCCATCATCTGTAACGTGAACCAAAATTTAGCGTTACGACTTTTTAATAAGCGTTAGCGCATCAGAAAAATGACTTCTATCAAAGCTCCGCAATAATTTTCTGCATTTTCTACCCTTGCCCTTGCCTTAATCGATGGGTGCTTTTCAATAGCTGTGCTGTGATCTGGTCTTATTGTCCTGGTAGCTCACATACACTTGCTCCAATTAACCGAGGTCATCGGCCCCATAGTGTGTTGATTCGGGAGAAATTATGCCGTTATTAAATTTGGGCTTGTTGGTTAATGTTTTTAGAAGTGTTTGAAAACCACTTTTTTTTAATTTTGATCTAAATTAAGTTTAAAATTACCACATTAATGCTTAAATAAGTCTTAATGAAATATCAAGTATCCACATGGTCAGTTTAAAAGTTTAATGGTTGGCAAGTCCCTTTTGGGCCCAGAAGGAACGTGTAATAGAAATTTATACGAATTCATCATTGAAAGGACAAGGCATAGTTTTTCCGGTTGCTATAGCCGATCAAGCAATGCGGCTGTGAGTGTTTGGTCGTCAGCAAATGCCGTTGACCATTCCGAGAACGGTATATTTCTGGTGACGATGACACCGCCATGTTCATAGCGCTTAGCAATCACATTAAAAAATAGAGTGGCCTCTTCACGTCCAAGGGTAAGCATCCTATTTCATCAATTACCAATAACTTAGTGCCCAGTTCGCTGCGTTTAGTATACCCTTCGAGTCGTTCTTGTTTCTTTGCCGTTACCAGTTGTAGGAATAAGTGGGATCAGATACAACGTTCCTTATTTATTCAAAATTTTTCGTTTTTTGCTTAGCTATTTTTAAGGTCTTTTTGTTAAACTAGCCTCTAATTCTAAAGTTATAGGGAGATAACTACGGCACGTCTTCCTCGTTTTTGCCCATCGGGTCTTCCTCCGCACATTATTCAGCGCGGTAATAATCGCAGTATTTGTTAATTTTCTATCGTGATATTGAATTAAATCCCGTGCGTGCAAATATGGTTAATGATCCTGCTGACTACATATGGTCGAGTTATCGATGTAATGCCTTAGGTGTCGAGTCATTACTATTTACGTCACATGAGGAATATGTGTCATTAGGGAAGATGGCAGATGATTGCCACCAATGTTATCGCGAATTATTTTCTTATCATATTGATGTGGAGTTGCTCTCTGATATCAGAGAAGCTTTGAACAAAGGCCTTGCTTTAGGTCGTGAGCGATTTCGGGATGAAGTTGAAGTGTTATATGGTCGGCATGTGAAGCCGGGTAAGATGGGAAGGCCAAAAAGTATCCGCAAAATCGGTAATGAAAGAACTGGATAAGTTTCCACAATGTAAGGCAGCAAGCGCAGCTATTCTAAATGCTAGCCCTGGGACTCCCGAGGCAAAATTTAAAGTGATATTAGATTCATTAGAAACTAATTTTGATTCCTTAGAGGAGCCAGCTAAAAAAGCCGAGTCAGTCATGGGTTTTTATCTTATGGGGAAAAATGCGTCAAAATTAGCGGGAATGGGAGACGATGATGCAAAAAAATTATCGTCTTCATTTGGTGGCCACAACATATGATCATCCTCCTCATCGCAGATTGATCGCTATGGGAGAGGAATAGGTGGTTTATAATTCCTATACTCTAATCTATCCTTGTTCGTTAGCTCGTATTGATCAAGAATTATGACTAAATCTATAATTTGGAGATTAATAACGATCAATGGTGAAACCAAGGTTTTCCAAATGGTTGAATAGCTTATCGCTGTGCTGATCACCTTTATCTAATGAATCGACTTCTGGCATTGTGGCGCCTTTAAGAAGTTTATACATGTAGAAATCTTCATTGATCTCCATTCTGACATGAGCTCGATCAAGCGCAGCTTGGAACTGAGGACGCTCTTCATAATAGCTGGCTGTGGCATCCACAAAGCCACCGACGGGGCTTTGCTCATCTTCATTATCCAGCTGGTTAATCAGATTATCTTCGTACATGTTCAGATTATGGTGAACGATCTGAAACTTATTTAATTCACCGCCTGCACTTCCATCTAAGCGATCAATATCTAAAGCACCGTATTCGAGCGCTAAGCTATGAAGGTTCTCAACAGCACGATCGGTGTTGTCCCAGCCGCCGCCAGTCACAATAAAAACATGGAATGGCCTATCGGTTTTTTCATTAATCTGCACTTTCACATAGTCGAGCGCTACTTGCAGGTTGTCGCCGCCTTGACCAGCGGAAAATATTTCTCGGTTTAATTGGCGCTGACCCGAAAGATTTTTTATATCCGTCATCAGGCTAACGTCGTTATTATTGGAGGCAACGATATCGACACCCGAAGGATCAATACACCCCATAATCCGAACAATTTTATCAACACTGTCATTGATCTGCTGATCACAAGTCTGTTCTCGGCGATGGGAGGAAATGCTTGCGATATGACGACAGTTCGTCGCATTTTTATCCACAAGGATCACAGTTTCAAACTTTGATAAGTGGTCATAAAGATCATGCAGCGCAGCTTCCGGTAGACTAGGAAGTTCTTTGCGTAATTTAGGTAAGGCAGCCGATTTTTCAGTTGTCATGTTACTGAATTGCGCCTGTATTCTACTCTCGTTCAGTGACGATGTAGAAAAGGTTGGCTGAGAAGGCACATTAATATCACTCTCATACGGAGAGTTTGGCAGCCGCAATGATTGCTTAATATCATCAACGGCTGAGAGCATTTTTTCTATATACTGGCCTCTTTGTCCGCAGTATTGTGGGATATTGAATGACCGGCGAGCCGCATCGATATCGATGTTTTCATTGGTGCTTGGGTGTCGAATAACTGTGCCACGGGCTGAGCTGCCATTATCAATATCATTTGAAGAAACTTGCACGCTGGTCAACCACGTTAAGGAATCGAGCTCCATCGGATGAGGTGAGCTGCCAATCCATACTGGATTTTCGCGAATAAGTTCTAAACTAATAGGATCAACATCCATTTTTTTGCCGAGTCTCTCTTCCACCAGGTCTTTTTGTTCATTCGTTAAGCCTTCCAGCGCCGCTTGTAAATAACTATCGACGGGTATAAGCTCAGAGAGCGGCGTGTGGCTAAGGTCGATACCAAAATCCCTGAACGCGCGCTGATTCTCGGCAGCACGTTGCCTTGTTTCTGGTGAAAGTAGTAATGTTTCTGGTGAAAGTGGTGCTCTGCTGCGAGAGGGAATATTTCGGCTTTGATCGCTCTGGCTATGGATTGGTTGCGAAGCAACACTCGGATTAGAATTTCTTGTAGGAGGTGTACTGCCTCCTGGCTTAAGAGGATTAAGTCTCATATCTGATTGTATCCAATAATTGAGTGTGGCAGATTTACAGCACAGTCTTGAGTGTTCTTTGGCCCTGTAAAGTTCCCTAATTCCGTTCGGTCAGGGAGTTGAGGGAAGGTTTCAAATAAAAAATGGCTTTTACATAGGCAATCTTTTATTAAGTTTCCTTAAATAAATGCGGTAATCCATTTTTCACATTGACAAAACTCACACTCAATAACCTTTCTGCATAATACGTTCTTTGCGACCAACGGGCTTGGTTAACAACCAGATAAGATTGCGGCTGCGCGCAATCTATCCTTGTTCGTTACGTGTTGTTTAGCGTATACCAAACAAAGTATTTTGCAGGGCTTGTTTATTTACTGATACTTCACCGACAGCGTCAACACTCATACATATTACCCTTTCTATAAAAGCATCAGTTTGTTCATTTGTTCTCATAGTGGGCCCAAGCTGCTCCCATTTTTAGTATGCCTGGGTTACTTTTGTTGAGCCATAAAGATAAATACGAGCTTTTACGTTTGCTGCGTGCTTCGGCATAGATGCCTCTGGGTAATTACCAAAACTTAGGCTGGTACGTACTTTGGTAAATGGCCGGTAATAATTCAATAACCGTAGTTTGGAGTCGTTGGGCTTGACTCGAAGTTGCAAACCATCGCTATCCGAAAGTGATGTCAAATGCTATGTAACAGAGCGTGCTTGATAGCATATCAGAAGTGATTGTTGAAATGGAAAATTGACACGAAAACGAGGCAGTGGATCTTCTTTTTAATGCCGAAAATAGCATGGGGCATATTATTTAGATGATCGAAGTGGAAGGTAAGATTGCCCTGTTGGACGCCACTACTTTGATGTTTAGTCGCTATCTGCACATAAAATTATTCGATAATTCACTATGTTAGCTTAGCGTTAAAATAAGTATTGTTAGCATTTGCTGTGAGAGATTACCTACATGAATTGAGGATATTAGGCGATAGTGATGAATGTCTAATAAGTATAATATATGGCTTCTTTACATTATGACGAACTCGTTATTGTCGGTAAGATAGAGAGAGTTTTTTAAATTAGATTGGCAGTGCCTACATTAAGATACACTAAAACTAAAATAGAATTTTTATGGAAAGCTATTAATGTAAACAATGGATTGTCGACGAGCTTAATAGAAGCGAATTTTCAAAATCATCAGCCGCTGAAATATGTTTACACTGCTCTAATCACTTGACAGTCATAGGCCTTGAGCTAAACCAACGCAGTGAAGAAGGTCGAGAGCCTGGATGTTGACGATGTAAGTTGGCGGGTTCAGCGCCAATTATTCGGTATGGAATGAGGCCGGACCCTGTTAGCAAAATATCGCATGGTATAGAGCTATTTTTCATCGCTTGTTGAAGTTGAAATTAAGGTTAGTATGGCTGGAGTAAGCTTGATGGTAGAGGTAGCTGCCTTTTTTTAGAGCATGCTTTGCAGATTAAGCCAGCTTTTTTTAGTGTTCGACGTTATTAAGTAAAGAAAAGTATATTGGTATTGTGTTTTTTTGTTAAATGATTAGATGTTAAATGGAATGGCCTGTTATAGGCGTATTTTTATTTAAGAATATTAGGGTTTTCAGTGTGTGGCTAACTCAATATAGGGCGTGTTTATTATGTATTTAACTGACACAATTTTATCAGCTGCAATAGCTGAGAATCATATTTAACATATTCGTGTCGGCAAAGACCAATTAAAAAATGGAAATAAAGAGGTGTGTTTATTAATCCTTCGTTGTGCCGAACAATTAATATCATATTACCTTTATGATATGATGTGAATGATGTTGATGTGAAGGTTGAAAATATAGTTTTTCATTAACATAATCAATTTTAGCGATTAAGATCGGGTGAGGGTGACCCCGTGCGAAATACATTATCAGAAAACCTATTAAGTAGAATATCAGAAGCCTTTACAACGTTAGAATAAGAAAGGGAGTGCGAAGTGTTGTGTATTCTTGCTGACACACAAAAAAATATGGAGACGAATATTGATATAATTAAAGTAGAAGATTAAAATTTCCTTATGGATGATGCTGTTTCGATAGAAGCGTAGAGAATTATTTACTTTGTTGAACGATGATTAGGCAGAGCAGATAATATCGTCATTTAAAGTGATGTGAGATGTCTCCTGCAGGTCTTCAGGGTGAAGCCGGTTAAGATGGGAAGGCCAAAAAGTATCCGTGAAAGTTATATCTAACCCCACTTTCTTGGAATGTGGCCTTACTTCAAAATAAATCTATTAGCGAAAAAACGATTAATATAAATTTTTTGAAAGAGCCATTATAATTTAAATTATTCTTGTGCAGCTATGTACTTTAGTCATGTTCTTTAATATTCACTCTAATACCAGCATTTTGCAGGCCATGCGTGATTAAATGATGGGAGATTTCTGCTATTGTTCTTTGAATATCTTCGCCTTTGTCTACATGCCAAACAACCGCTACTCCTGAGGTAGACTCACCATTATCAAGACGTTGATGAGCAATTTTAACTGCTGTAAAAAGGTTATTAAAATTTACATTGTTCTTCATGTTGTTCGTTAAATATTCACAGTGAGCGGCTAGTAATGGGTCAAAAGAGGAAGGCTGAGCGCTCCCTTTATTATTAGCCGTGGGAATTTTAATTTCCCGCGATTTCTGTATCGATTGTATCGATTGTTCTGATTGCAACGATTGTTCTGATTGCAACGATTGTTCTGATTGCAACGATTGTTCTGATTGCAACGATTGTTCTGCTTGCAACGATTGTATTGATTGTTCCGATGAAGCTATAAAAACATTGTTTCCGTCTTTT
>JBLHWO010000098.1:0-12510 GCA_047629215.1 Cellvibrionaceae bacterium
TCTAACGCTTGATTCACCTGAAGAGAGTTATTTCACTGTTCAAAATAAACGCCTTATTGTAGATTCCTATACAAAATGGCGAATTAAAGATGTGGGTACGTATTATCGTTTCACTGGTGGTTCTGAAAATAGAGCTGCGCGTACCTTGTCCGATCGAATTAGTGATGGTTTACGTAACCAAGTGGGGCAGCGCACTCTTCATGAGGTGGTCTCAGGTGAGCGTGATAAGCTTATGTCTGATTTGATTAAGATTATCAATGATACCGTTGGCGAGCAGCTAGGTATCGAAGTGGTCGATATTCGAGTTAAACGCATTGATTTACCTGATGATGTACGTGAATCGGTTTATCAGCGTATGTCTGCTGATCGAGAGAAGGAAGCGCGTGAATATCGTTCAAAAGGTAAAGAGCAAGCGGAAATTATTGAAGCTGATGCGGATCGTCAAAAGACAGTGATCGAGGCAGAAGCATATCGTGATTCGGAACTTATTCGAGGTGAGGGTGATGCAAAAGCAACTACTATTTATGCTTCTGCGTACAACAAAGATCCTGAATTCTATAGTTTTGTGCGCAGTCTAAATGCGTATCAGTCAACCTTTAATAATAAAGGTGACATTATGCTGATTGACCCAAATAGCGAGTTCTTCCGTTATTTGAAAGATCCGCAAGGTCAGGCTCGATAAGATTGTTTAAGAGTTCTACAATCTAGTAGCATAAGATGCTAAAATCCCATGAACCGAGTCAGAGAACTGACTCGGTTTTTTTATGTCCATGGACAGACGGTATCCCCTGGACGTATGGGTGTGCAGGAACGGGGCATGACTCTTCGTAGGGTAGTTATAAAGTGGCTATCCGTGGCGCTTGAACTGGGTATGCCAGTGGGATTCCGCGAAAAACTACAGTTGCCATGTTAGCTAGAGGCAACCTAATGTCGAGATGCTTTCCATATGTGGGAAACCCTATTTGCTGCTGTAGCCTTAATGCTGGTTTTGGAAGGTATTATTCCGTTTTTATATCCGAGTAAGTGGCGTAATTTGGTCGCTGCACTGGCTACTATCAATGATCCTCAGCTTCGTATTATGGGTCTTATTAGTATGTTGACGGGTGTTGGACTGTTATATTTGATTAAATAACCTCTTTATTGAAAGAAGGTAACGCTAGAGAACGTAAAATGAATGTAAAGCATTGGTTGCTTCCCGAGGGCGTGGAAGAAATTTTGCCCGCCGAAGCTCAGAGTGTTGAGCGGCTGCGCCGTGATTTGCTCGACCTCTACTTTAGCTGGGGTTATGAATTGGTTATTCCTCCCTTAATGGAGTTTACTGATTCCTTGCTTAGTGGTGTGGGCGGTGACCTGAATTTATTGACCCTGAAAGTAACTGATCAACTATCGGGGCAGTTAATGGGCTTACGTGCTGATATCACCCCTCAAGCTGCTCGTATTGATGCCCATAGTTATGTCAAAGCAGGGCCTAATCGCCTGTGTTACACCGATCATGTTTTACACGCCAAGCCTAAATCCCCCTTAGCCATTCGTACCCCCTTACAGGCAGGTGTTGAATTGTTCGGCGAGGCTGGATTAGATGCCGATATTGAAGTCATATCCTTGCTCTTAGCATCATTAGAAAAAGTTGCCGTACCTACGATTACTTTGGATTTAGGGCATGTCGGTATTTGCCGAGCGCTTTTAGATGGTCTTGGCTTAAGTTCGGATCAGGAGAGCGAGTACTTCTCTCTATTACAAAAGAAAGACGTGAAAGATATCCAGCGGTGGGCTGAAAAAAACCTTGAATTAAATGAGGCTATTCAGTGGCTGGCACAACTACCAACATTATGCGGTGATATTTCTGTGCTTAATACGGCCCGAAATTTATTGTCTTCCGCGCCAGATGAAGTTGCGGCGGCCATCGATGAGTTAGAGGTAATTCATGACATTATTAGTGTTCGTTATCCAGAGATCAATCTCTATTTTGACTTGGGGGAATGGCGTGGTTATCGTTATCACACCGGTTTAGTTTTTGCCGCATATTCAGAAGGTAAGGGTGATGCCATTGCTAATGGTGGTCGTTATGATCATATTGGTGAAGTGTTTGGACGTGCGCGTCCTGCAACGGGTTTTGGTATTAATGTAACATCCGTTATTTCTTTGTTGTCTTTACCTAAAGCGTCGCTAGCGATTTATGCTCCCCATTCTACTGATGCTAATCAGTGGCAGGTAATTCAAGCTTTGCGTGATTCGGGGGAATGTGTGATTGCCGGCTTATCGCAAGTGCCTGATTATGCTGAACTAAATTGCAATAGAGAGTTGGTGTTTGAAAATAATGAATATAAGGTGAAAGAATTACTTTAAAGTAATTTTTCAATATGCGTTTAATTTTTTTTTAGTTTTGCATGCATTAGTTTAAAAATAGTAATTGCTGTGTTTGTTTTTTAAAATTTTATTTTTTTGAGAGAAAAAAGATGGGAAGAAATGTAGTTGTTCTGGGAACCCAATGGGGTGACGAAGGCAAGGGTAAAATTGTTGATCTGCTAACCGATCAGGTATCATTAGTTGCACGATTTCAGGGCGGTCATAATGCCGGTCACACCTTAGTTATCGATGGCAAAAAGACTGTATTACATTTAATTCCATCAGGTATTTTACGTGAAGGCGTAAAGTGTATGATTGGTAATGGCGTTGTTCTTGCGCCCGATGCGCTTTTAAAAGAAATGGCTGGTTTAGAAGCGACTGGCGTGCCGGTTCGTGAAAGGCTACGATTGTCGCCAGCTTGCCCGCTCATCCTTCCCTATCATGTCGCCCTTGACCAGGCTCGTGAAATTAAACGCGGAAACGCAAAAATTGGTACAACGGGTCGTGGTATTGGCCCCGCTTACGAGGATAAAGTTGCACGTCGCGGTCTACGCCTAGGTGATTTGTTTAATGAAGAATCGTTTGCCGAAAAACTAAAAGAAGTAATGGAATATCATAACTTCGCATTAACACAATACTATCAAGTTGACGCTTTAGATTATGATAAAGTATTAGCTGATGCCTTAGCCTGGGGCGAAGAATTAAAGCCGATGGTAGAGGATATTACTAACACCTTACATACCGCTCGTGAAAATGGAGAAAGTATTTTATTTGAAGGTGCCCAGGGTTCATTGTTAGATATTGATCACGGTACCTATCCGTTTGTCACCTCATCCAACACTACTGCCGGTGGCGTTGCTACGGGTTCAGGTATGGGCCCCATGTATCTTGATTACGTACTGGGTATTACTAAAGCGTATACCACGCGTGTTGGTTCTGGGCCTTTCCCAACAGAGCTGGATTGCGATGTTGGTAAACAATTGGGCGTTAAGGGGGATGAATTTGGTGCTACGACTGGGCGTAAACGTCGCACCGGTTGGTTTGATGCTGTTGCAGTTAAGCACGCTATTCGTATCAACTCTATCTCAGGTATTTGCCTAACTAAGCTTGATGTTCTCGATGGTTTAGAGACGGTCAATGTTTGTGTAGGCTATCGCGATCAGCAGGGTAACGATTTAAGTATCCCCTTCGACAGTGATGGTTGGAACAAAATCGTCCCAGTTTATGAAGAGCTTCCGGGCTGGAAAGAAAACACTTTTGGTGTGCAGGTGTTAGAAAATTTACCGTCTAATGCTATTGCTTATATTAAACGTTTAGAAGGTTTAATTGGCGCGCCAGTTGATATTATTTCAACCGGGCCAGATAGAGTAGAAACCATTGTGTTGCGACATCCGTTTAATTAATGAGTAAGTATCAATAAATTAAGAATCAAAATTAAAAGGTAAGTTATGAGTGTGCATGAAAGGGCTGGTCAGTTAGCGCAGCAATCTGATTTAACTAATATTCCTCGTCTGGTTAGCGAATATTACACTCAGCAGCCTACAGAAGAGTCTTTAGTCAGTTTTGGTACTTCCGGTCATCGGGGCTCGTCAAAAAATGCATCATTTACTGAAGTGCATATACAAGCCATTTGTCAGGCTTTAGTTGAGTATCGTCAAAGTTTGAGAATCAACGGCCCTGTCTTTGTGGGTATAGATACCCATGCTTTGTCGGAGTGTGCGTTCATTACTGCTCTGCAAGTGCTGGTAGCGAATGGCGTCAGTGTGGTTGTTCAGAAGGGCCGAGGCTACACGCCAACGCCCGTTATTTCTCACGCCATCCTGAGCTACAACAAACGTTGTGAAGTTGAAAATGGCTCTTTTGAAGGAATGGCTGACGGCATTGTGATTACGCCATCTCATAATCCACCCCAAGATGGTGGTTTTAAATATAACCCTCCTAACGGTGGGCCCGCCGACACAGATATTACGTCTCAAATACAAGATCGCGCGAATGAGATTATCAAAACGGGAAATGTTGAGATAAAAGAAGTTGCCTTTCATGAGGCTTGGGCTTCGGATCTTGTGACTGAATACGATTACATCAAACCCTATGTTGATGATCTTGCTTCGGTTATCGATATGCAGGCCATTGCCAATTCTGGTTTAAAGCTTGGTGTTGATCCTCTTGGTGGTTCGGGTTTAGCTTATTGGGATGTGATTGCTGAAACCTACGGCATTAATATCGAATTAGTGAATCGTACAATCGATCCTACTTTCTCATTTATGACATTAGATAAAGACGGTAAAATTCGTATGGACTGTTCTAGTCCTTATGCGATGGCCGGTTTAATTAAATTAAAAGATAAATTCGATATAGCCATAGGCAACGATCCCGATTATGACCGTCACGGTATTGTGACTCGTTCATCAGGTCTTATGAATCCAAATCATTATTTGGCAGTCGCTATTCATTACTTATACACACACCGTGAGCAATGGTCTGAATCCTTAAAGGTTGGTAAGACCCTAGTCTCATCCAGCATGATTGATCGTGTGGCTGCATCGCTAAATAAAAATTTGGCAGAAGTGCCGGTTGGGTTTAAGTGGTTTGTTGATGGCTTGTACTCGGGAGAGTTTGGTTTTGGGGGTGAAGAAAGCGCCGGAGCCTCCTTCTTAAGGAAGGATGGTAGTGTTTGGTCAACCGATAAAGACGGTATTATCTTGGCATTATTGGCCGCAGAAATTACAGCGGTTACGGGTAAAGATCCTAGCCAATATTATCAAGAGCTAACCGAGCAATTTAGCGCTCCAGCTTATAAGCGAATTGATGCACCAGCCACGAGTAAACAAAAAGCGGTATTGAAAAGTCTGAGTGCAGATAACGTCACCGCCGAGACGTTGGCAGGCGAAAATATTATTGCTAAGCTAACTCACGCACCAGGTAATGATGCGGCTATTGGTGGCTTGAAAGTAGTAACCGAAAATGGCTGGTTTGCTGCGCGCCCTTCTGGTACGGAAGAAATTTATAAAATTTACGCGGAGAGCTTTCTGGGCGATATTCATCTAGATGAAATTATTGCCGAAGCGAAAAATATTGTTGGTGATGTCTTTTCTGAAGCTGGAGTTTAGCCCAATAAAAATTAATGCAGATAATGAAAATAGTCAAGATAAGTGTCGTGATTTGTGCCAACCAATTTTCGGGTCGGTTTTTTAAGAGTAAATATTAAAAAGGAAAGAACGGGGTCAGAGTAAACTTTTCTTTAGATTATGAGTAAGGTGTCATGTTGAATGTGAAAAATTAACTCTGGCCACATTTCTTTGACGTGGCACACCATAAGTAGCTACTTCCTCGCATTAGATTTTTATATAAAGTAGTTCAAATAATCTGCCTAGAAAATATAATCGCCATAGATATTGGCTCTAATAATAAATAACTATCGAAGGTAAGGGTATCTCTTCTATTGTTTATCAGTCACTGTCTTTTTTAGCTCAACTTTTTCTTTACCGAATTCCTATTGCGATTGATCGAAACTTTCGGCACTTGGATCATTTTCTCAACAATGCTTATCATCCCCATAGAAAACGCTGGACTATTTCAGGTCACGGCCCTTCAATATTAATTGTTATGGTATATACGGTTTTTATTTCGCTCTACGGTCCTACGTGGGATGCTGTGGTGGCTTTTTTTCCGTCTCTATACGATACCGCTGTGGTAGATTTTACTTGGAAAAATTGGCTTATGCTCGGGTTTCTGACAATGCTATTTCTCTCAATAGCATTGTTTACTCGTTTTCAGCATAAAGGTGAATATGTCCGTTCATTTCATATTTTTCTATTAAGTGTTATCACGCTATTTGTTATCGCCTTTGCCGACAAGCAAGCGACAGAGGCAGATAATACTATCTATTATCATGGCTTTTTTGCATTTGGATTGATATTGCTCTTATTTGCTTGGGTGGCTAAACCCTTTGCCGTATTGTTATTAAGAAAATTTATTAGAGAAAATACAGCACAGATCCAACAATCCTTAGAAAAAACTGAATTGTTTAAAAAGCCCAAAGCGCCGCAATTTTTACACAGCAAAGTTTTTTACGCAGCAATATCGGCTGTTACACACTATCCTTTTCATTTGCTACTCTTGCCATCGCTATTGATTTTGTTTTTAAAAGATATCGGCTCTAATACATCTTATCTGTTAATCGGCTTCGCTCTGGCGCTAGCGTTTATGCTGTCTTTCTGGGGTAGTTTACATTCGCGTTGGAATAATATGTTTCAGTTGATAACAAGGGTTTCCATGCGTGGTGGCATGTTGATTGTCTCCATCATAATTATTCTATTGGCAATGGCTAGATTGTTAGATGTCGGTTATATCACCACTGTGATGGATGGAACGCCACTCACCGTTATTCCTTATTTTGCAGCATTTTATTTTTATTTTTTTGCTTACGAATATTGGGCAAATCGTAGTTTTAATGAAATACTTATTCCTATATTTGGTGAATCTTGTGATTACGGTCGAGTTAAATTTAATATCAAACCCGAAGCAAAGGGCAAACACATTAAGGTTGAAAATAATAGCCGCTATTTACAGTTTCATGGTATTGATCACTTTCTTGTTACAGGAAAAATAGAAAATAAAGTCGATGATCAGTACGCTTATGAAGCTTATAGCCGAGAAATGCTTTTTTCTCGGCTCTTGGAGCAGGATATAGGTCAGCGTGATGATGAAGATAAGCGCGTTAAAGCAAGAGCAATATTTCGACGATTGCGTCGATTGACCCATGTTTATTTTAGTACCCTCAATATGTTATTAGTGTTGGCTGTGCTAATGTTTTTTTGGCTCGCCAGCTATGATGAGTACCAACAAGCTGTTTGGACTGCAGATTTTACGACACCTAACGCGGTCGATTTTTCTTTAAGTGATTCTTTTTATCAGCAGTCAGTTAATAATGAGCCTGCTATATTGCTGGCTGCATCTGGGGGGGGGACTCGTGCGGCTTTATATACGAGCGCGGTTCTTTATGGCTTGCATAAACTAGATGCCGCCAAACATGTAGTGATGGGTAGTGGCGTTTCAGGAGGCGGTGTCTCGTTAGCTTACTTTGCTCTTCATCGTAATGATTTGATAATGTCAAAAAATATTGATGTAGAGGTAAATGATTTTAAATGTCCTAATGACTATGCCAAGTCCCATTATGATTTTGGTAAGAATCAAAAATGGAAATGCTACTTCGAAAAAATATCACGCCCTTTCATCAAAGATGTTATTCAAGGTACGGCGGAGTGGCGTATAGCCGGAGCGATTTCTAACGGCACTTTATTGGCAGAAAGTCTAGCACGTAATTTTTTAACGAATAATAAGTCGACTGTTCAGGGCGATGATTTAAGTGGCTCTGTAAAAAGCAATGTCACATTTGGCGATCTTAAAGGGTTTGGGTTATTACTTAATACCACTTTAGTTGCTCATCCTCATGATTACTCCGAAGAATTAAATTCTCTTTATATTGATCAGGATGTTGATGTGAATGATTTTTATACCGTGCACGGGGGCAGCCGTTTAATCTTTACTAATCTCACTGAAACATCAGGGTTTCCTACAACAGAAAATCTTAAAAAGCAGGCAAGAAATATTGATACAGAAGATGTTTTCTTGAAATATGAAATCGTTGCAGATGGTAATATGCCCTTGACTGTTGCCGGCGCATTAAATGCAAATTTCCCGCCGGTTTTTTCTAATTCTTTAGTTGTAAAAAAGGAGGCCTTGCCGAAAAGTAATGGAGATGAAGGTAAAGGGTTAGTTAAAGAAACGGCATATTTTGTTACCGATGGCGGCGCAGTAGAAAATAGAGGCGTATTGTCACTATTGTATTCCCTCAGAAGTACGCTAACAGAGTACCAACAAAAATATAAGGGTCGATGTTTGCCGGATATTCATATTGTTGTTGCGGAGGCATCCGCATCATCTATCGATTATAGTAACAACCGCGGATTGGAGACTGCCTTGGGAGGCAGTCTTCCCATTGCCAACCAGCTCTATCAAGAGCTATTAAAAGATGCGCGCCAACAATATAACGACATTAACAGTCAGTGTGATACGGCCAGCCTTAAGCGTCCCACTTCTTTAAAGCTACATTATTTATCTATGCCGCGATTTTTTAGAACGCGTGGTGGTATGGGTACCCATTGGATGATGCCGTCGGGTGTAAAGCTGGCTGACCCCAATCAGCCTAACCCAAGATTGGCACTTAAAAATAGCCGTCGTTTGAACCGCTCTGAGCTAGAGGCCTTATTAGCCATACTCTATTCCGCTCCCGAGCAGTGTGAAAATATAGTGAGCATGGATCAAAAATCAACTAAACTAGATATTTGTAGATGGTTGCAGAAAAGTAAGAGCCAACAAGTATGGCGCGCACTTAAACTGCAATTAGCAGAATAGTTAGTTCATTAATCTAATGAGTTGCCTTGATTGATAAAACATTAAAGGTTGAACATGTTACAAGAAGTCGTAATCAGCGGAGGTGGGCTCTGGAATCCAGAGCACACTATTACTAATGAAGAATTAGTTGAAGCTTATAATGCTTGGGCTGAAAAATATAACTCTGAGCATGCCGATACTATTGAGGCGGGAACAGAAGACGCTAAACCCTATTCCTCGGCAGAGTTTATTGCTAAAGCGTCAGGCATTAAAAGTCGCTTTGTTTTTTGTAAGGAAGGTATTTTAGATGTTGATCGTATGCGTCCAAATTTTTCAGAGCGTAGCGATGATAAATTATCCCATCAAGCAGAAATGGCGGTGAATGCAGCACGTATTGCCATGTCGGAAGCAAAAAAAACGGGCCAAGATATTGATGCCGTTATTGTTGCTTGCGCCTATACTCAACGCTCTTACCCTGCCATTGCGATTGAAGTGCAAAAAGAACTCAGTATAAAAGGTTTTGGTTTTGATATGCTAGTTGCTTGCTCAGCCGCAACCTTTGCATTGCAGCGTGCTTATGAAATAGTGGCGGCGGGCACTGCGAAGTGCGTGTTAGCGATTAATCCAGAGTTAACCTCTCCCCAGGTGAATTATTGCGATCGTGATAGCCATTTTATTTTTGGTGATGTTGCCACTGCGACTATTGTTGAAAAGGCAACGACGTGTATTTCAGAGCACAGTTATACAATTTTAAGTACCAAGGCAGTGACTAGTTATTCCAATAATATTCGGTCCAACTTTAGTTATATGAGCCGCGCAACGGATGCCGAGCCCTACAGCGCAGATAAATTATTTCATCAGACAGGCCGTAAGGTGTTTAAAGAGGTTTGCCCCATGGCGGCTAAACATATCGGTGAGCATATTGCGAAGCATGATTTAAGTCCAAATGATATTTCCCGCTGGTGGTTGCATCAGGCGAATATCAATATGAACACGCTCATTACCAAGCAATTATTGGGCAGGGTGGCTACAGCAGAAGAAGCGCCTATCGTGCTAGATCGTTACGCCAACACCGCCTCGGCGGGTTCGCTTATTGCTTTTAACCTGCACCATAAAGATTTGCAAAAAGGTGACTATGGTTTGATCTGTTCCTTCGGGGCGGGATATTCAATCGGAAGTTTGGTGGTCAGGAAGCGATAAGTTATAATTTTCGTGGGCTAAAAATTAATAGGTCAGGCTCTGACACAGAAATAAAACAATATTTAATCCGTTTTAGAATACCGAGAATCGGCCTTTTCCATATTCAGCCCATCATATATTTCTGTTGTTCTTTGCAATACATCTCTATCGATTACATCAAGTGTATCATCGTGTAATTTATGGTCAGGTTCCCAGCGTAAGTAATCCGGAGAGGGCGACGATTCCCAGCTCTTGATGTGCGTGGTTGTTGTTTGTTCATTATCGCCAATAAATGTAGATTCAAGATAAATAGTTGGAGTGTCTTCAGCATGGCTAAGCAAGCTAAAAAAAATACTACTTAATACAATAAAACAGCTTTTACCCCAGATCTTTTTTAACATCGTCTATCCTTTTAGTTGAATGATAAGCCTAATCCACATTGCTGTTGGCTTACGGATGGTCTTGGTTAAATCACCATTAAATATTTTTTGATACAGCGTCCTATTTTTTCGTGATTGTACTCGTGTCGAAGATAAATAAAAAGTACTAAGAAGTGGGGGGATAAATATAGATAAGTTATCTTTTTTCTAACCTGAAAATCCTAGATTAACCATCAGTGGATATCTATTCCCTTTTAGAGTTCGTGCGTCCGGTGTCTCATCACGAAAGCTTCCGCTCGTCCCTTGCCTACAATCCCTGTAGGCAAAGTCTACACTCTAATAACTCCACTAAGAGGGCCTAATGTTGGAGACCAGCTATTTCGTGTCAACATCGGTTTTTAGGTTAATAAAAATAATTGATGATTATTGATCTCTATAGTCAATAAATAATCATCAATTATTCTTATTAGATCAAAAGGGGAGTGAGTTATGCCTATTGTAAAGCTCAAAACGACAAAAAGCCTTTTTTTCTATGTTATCGTGTTTCCAATATCATTTATAAAAATAAGCTTATGACTCGCTCGGCCATCAATTCAAACATTGTGCTTATTATTGGCAGTGCTCCTGACGCCCTTAGAGTAAGAGAGTGCTCGCTTGGAGGGGTAGAGACTGTTGTCGCAATCAATAATGCTTGGCAGATTCGTGACGATTGGGACTACCTTGTTTATCCCGATGACTTACCCTTAGATCGCTTGCCTCCCGCTGTTCAGCCTCATCAACATACAATAAACTCTGAATCCTATGTGCCAGCCCAAAATCGTTTCGGTGGTTTTGTCTATGCGGGGGGGACAATGTGCCTTACAGCAGCTTATTGGGCATTAGCAACGTTAAAACCTAGCGCGATGGCTTTTATTGGATGCGATATGGTTTACCCTAAAGATAGCCCCACCCATTTCTATGGTGAGGGCTCCGCAGACCCTTTGCGGGATGATATAACCTTGCAAAGCTTAGAGGCTAAATCTACTCGTTTACAATACGCTGCATTAGAAAATAATTGTCTATGCATTAATTTAACGTCTCTCGATGAAAGCCGTTTGATCTTTCCTAAGGCGTCGATTGGTAATGTATTAGGCGATAAGCCAGAATTAAATGAAATATTTTTGACGACTGTTAAAGAGGATTTGTATGCTCGAATAGAGTGCGTATCTTGTCGTGAGAGTATAGAGGCTATAAGAGCCAAGGAGCTTGAGTTGGCTTACTATGTCGACAGTGGGAAATACTGGGAGCACCTCGCTGAGCTAAACGCTGATGACCTACGTTTGCTGGATGAAAGCTGGCTAAATATTTACGACTCGCATTTAAAATAATTCCCTTCTATTTGCCATAACTCGGTATCATGACTACCTTCATCGTTACATTAATAGCTTATTAAATTGACCGGAACATTTATGTTAACCCTCGAAAAGACTCACCGTTTGGCTATTGTTGAAATTAACGCTAAAGGTACTTATGTCGACGGCGGTGGCTATGGTTCTGTATTCTTACGCAAGGCTCCTGAGTCTGCTCAAATAGGAGATAAGGTTACAGCATTTCTTTATGCGGATTCTGACGGTAAAGGCAGTGAAGATAAAAATAATATTGTTGCCATTTTTATTGGAGAAAAAGAAGCCCATGCAAAAATAGGCGAGTGCGCCTATTTGAAAGTGGTGTCGGTAGGCGATCATGGTGCTTTTCTTGACTGGGGTTTGCCAAAAGATTTATTGCTGCCTTATCCGGAGCAAGCCTTCCCCGTCAAGCAAGGTGATTCTTGCGTGGTTTATATTACCAATGACGATAATAACCGTGCTGTAGCAACGACGCTTTTGTATCATCACTTAGATGAAGAGGGCGGTGATTTACGTGAAGGTGATGCCGTTGATTTATTGATTGCCTCAAAATCAGACTTAGGTTTTAAAGCAGTCATAAATAATACGTACCTAGGTTTGATTTTTCATGAAGAATTATCCCAGCCGCTACGCTTTGGTAGTCGAATGAAGGGTTGGGTAAAACAGATCAGGGAGGATGGTAAGATTGACTTAAGTATAAATACGCTAGATAAAAAAACGCGTGATCAGTTAGAGTCAAAAATTCTAACTCAATTACAAAAAGAAGGTGGGCGATTGATGCTGTCAGATAAAAGCTCTCCGGAAAGTATTTTTAAAGCCTTCAG
>JBLHWO010000099.1:0-12233 GCA_047629215.1 Cellvibrionaceae bacterium
ATACAGGCTTAGCAAAAGGTATTGACCGATTGATGCCAACATTAGCCGGCCGTTTTCAGGCGCAAGCTATGCGTGTACCTACCGTTAACGTATCCGCCATGGATTTATCGGTGATCGTGACACAATCCGTTAATGCTCAGTCAGTAAACTCGGCACTGGCTGCGGCCTCTGAAAAGATGCCGACCATACTAGGCTATACTGTTGAGCCCTTGGCATCCTGCGATTTCAATCACGATGCACGCTCTGGCATTATCGATGCTAGTCAGACTAGAGTATCCGGCAACCATTTAGTTAAGGTTCTAACGTGGTTTGATAATGAATGGGGGTTTGCGAATCGCATGCTCGATGTCGTTAAGAAAATACAACGACTAGGTAACAGGTAACAGGTAACAGGTAACAGGTAACAGGTAACAGGTAACAGGTAACAGGTAACAGGTATTTGATAGCAAGGGAGTAAAGGTTCAATATATCTTTTGTTTTTTACTGTTAACTGTCTTCTGTAGACTGTTAACTAAATTAATTTTTATGAGGATTTATGACTATTTTATCCATGACCGATTTAGACCTTAGCGGCAAGCGAGTGCTAATTCGTGAAGATTTAAATGTGCCAATTAAAGATGGCGCCGTTAGCTCTGACGCACGTATCTGTGCAGCATTACCAACAATCGAACTTGCCCGAAAGGCCGGCGCAAAAGTGATTTTAATGTCGCACTTGGGCCGACCTACTGAAGGCGAATATTCGGATGAATTTTCCCTACAGCCGGTCGCCGAGCACTTAGGTGAACTGATCGGTATGGATGTTCCCGTTATTAACGACTGGAAGGATGGTCTTAGCCTTAAAAATGGCGATGTCGTTTTATTAGAAAATGTTCGCTTTAATATTGGCGAGAAAAAAGACGATGACGAACTTGCTCACGCTTATGCCAACCTTTGCGATATTTTTGTAATGGATGCCTTTGGTACAGCCCACCGCGCGCAAGCATCGACACATGGCGTAGCAAAATTTGCCCCAACAGCCTGTGCCGGCCCCTTGCTCACAGGCGAGCTAGATGCACTAGCAAAAGCCTTAGCAAACCCCGCTCGTCCAATGGTGGCGATTGTCGGCGGCTCCAAAGTATCAACCAAATTAACCGTTCTAGAATCATTAGCCGACATTGCAGATCAAATCATTGTTGGTGGCGGTATCGCCAACACTTTTTTAGCGGCTAGCGGCAAACCCGTCGGCAAGTCTTTATACGAAGAAAGTTTAATTCCAAATGCTAAAGCGCTAATGGCCAAGATAGAAATACCAATTCCAGAAGATGTGATTGTCGGGACTGAGTTTTCTGAAACAGCAACGGCTACCTTAAAGGCCGCTGGCGATGTGAGTGATGAGGATATGATTTTCGATATTGGTCCTGTTACCGCCAGCGAGTTAGCCGTCATTATCAAAAATGCTAAAACCATTTTATGGAATGGCCCTGTTGGTGTATTTGAATTTGATCAATTTGGCGAGGGCACCAAGGCAATCGCAATGGCTATCGCTGAAAGCGATGGTTTTTCTATCGCTGGCGGGGGTGATACACTGGCCGCTGTAGACAAATACGGGATAAAAGATAAGGTGTCTTATATTTCTACCGGTGGAGGTGCTTTCCTCGAATATGTAGAAGGAAAAACCTTACCTGCTGTTGCAATACTTGAAACAAGGGCAGAGAAAAGAGCAGAAGAAAACCACTAACTTATTTTAATATTGTCGTCCTAGGAACTAATCTAGGAGATAAATAATTTTTCGCGAATGTTATTTTTCGCGAACCATTACAGGAAAAGCATCATGCCCGTCGTTAACTACCAACAATACTGCAACATGCTGGATAACGCCAAGCAAAACAAATTTGCTTACCCAGCCATTAACATCACT
This sequence comes from Cellvibrionaceae bacterium, assembly GCA_047629215.1. Taxonomy (GTDB): domain Bacteria; phylum Pseudomonadota; class Gammaproteobacteria; order Pseudomonadales; family Cellvibrionaceae; genus CANLBN01. Next base: position 1,898 of record JBLHWO010000099.1, read on the forward strand.
TCTAGTGAAACTATTAATGCGGCTTTATTGGCATTTAAAGAGTCCAACTCCGATGGAATTATTCAAGTATCGACTGGCGGCGGCAAGTTTGCCTCTGGACAGGGCGTAAACTCCATGCCAAAAGGTGCTATTGCATTGGCCTTATATACCCATTTAATGGCTGAAGAGTATGATATCAATGTTGCATTACACACTGATCATTGCCATCCGGAATATGTCGATTCATTTTTAATGCCCTTGATCGCCGAAACCAAAAAACGACGTGCTGCAGGCCTACCCAATCTATTTAGCTCACATATGTACGACGGCTCAGCCCTGCCGATGGATGAAAATATCGCAGAATCAAAACGTATTATGGCGGAATGTGTTGCTAACGATATTATTTTAGAGATCGAGACCGGCATTGTGGGCGGTGAAGAAGATGGACACGACACCTCAGACGTTGCGGCCGACAAACTTTATACCACGCCAGAAGATATGGTGATGGCCGCTAAGGAACTCGGCTCGATGGGTCGTTTTATGCTTGCAGCAACTTTTGGCAATGTGCACGGCGTTTACAAACCCGGCAATGTAAAATTAACGCCGTCTATACTAAAAGACGGCCAAGCAGCAGTGATTAATGCGCTTGGAGAAGATGCACATTTAGATTTAGTCTTTCACGGCGGCTCTGGTTCAGAACTACATGAAATTCATGAGACACTCGACTACGGTGTTATTAAAATGAATATCGATACTGATACTCAATACGCTTATACCCGCCCGGTTGTTAATCATATAATGAAAAACTACGACGGGATTCTAAAAATCGAAGGCGAAGTTGGCGATAAAAAAATCTACGACCCTCGCGCCTATGGTAAAAAAGCCGAGCGCAACATGGCAGACCGCATCATGCAAGCCTGTGATGATTTACGTTCTACCGGAACTTCTTTAGGCAAAAACATCTAACTGTTTGTAGGGTGGGCCGCACCCACCAAATACAACAAGATAAATGCAAAACACTAAATACTTATAATGCAAATTTTTTGGTGGGCACAGGCAACCCTTGGCTAGCCGGAAGAGTAAATACAAGCGACTTTTTAATGCCACTTGAGGACATGACCATGCGCCACCTGACGTTCAGCTCAATATTTTTATCATTCTTTTTATTTTTATCGGCCCCCTTATTCGCCGCCCATCATGATACTGGCCACTCTCATATAACCGCCAAAAAAAATGGGCTAGTAAACCTTAAAAGCAATCACAATGTTAAAATGACAGCAGACAAGCTGGTTGACATCTTGAAAAAAAAGGGCATGACTGTTTTTGCACGCATTGATCATGCTGCCGGCGCAAAAAAAGTTGACGAAGAGTTACGCCCTACTGAACTTGTTATTTTTGGCAATCCCAAAGTGGGCACCCCTTTAATGCGGTGCGCTCAAACAGTAGCGATCGATCTTCCTCAAAAAATGTTGATTTGGCAGGATGCGGCGGGTTCAACATGGTTAAGCTATAACGATCCAAGCTATCTTATGAAACGCCATAAAATAGTAGGCTGTGACCCTGTTATCAAAAAAGTAAGTGGCGCACTGAAAAACTTTGCTAATGCAGCAGCAAAATAAAACTTTATTAAAATTTTTATTTGATTTTTAATGCTCCACCTTTAACCTTTAACCTTTAACCTTTAACCTTTAACCTTTAACCTTTAACCTTTAACCTTTAACAGCAGAATAAATAATCATGGCGGGCTCTAGTTTATTTTTATTACTCGATGACATCGCTACCTTATTGGATGATGTTGCAAGCCTAACTAAAATAGCCACTAAAAAAACCGCCGCTGTACTAGGTGATGACTTAGCAGTCAACGCCCACCAAGTCACCGGCGTTAGTGCTGAACGAGAATTACCGATTGTTTGGGCTGTGGCTAAAGGCTCGTTTAAAAACAAACTTATATTAGTGCCGTCGGCATTATTAATCAGTGCTTTTATTCCTTGGTTAATTATTCCACTATTAATTTGCGGTGGTATTTTTCTATGCTTCGAAGGTTTCGAAACCGTTTGGCATTTCCTGTTTCATAAAAAAGAGGTGAAACAACATCACGATCAATTAGTTAATACTTTTAAAAACAAGGATGTGGACTTAGCTGCATTTGAAAAAGAAAAAATTCAGGGCGCAATTAGAACCGACTTTATTCTATCGGCAGAAATCATCGTGATCTCACTTGGCGTTGTTAGCTCGAAACCCTTTATTACTCAATCTGCTGTACTTGCAACGATTGCCATAGTGATTACCGTCGGTGTTTATGGATTAGTAGCAGGCATTGTAAAGATAGATGACTTTGGATTATATCTGAGCCACAAAAAAAATGTGATACAACAAAAAATAGGCTTGTGGCTTGTCTGTGCTGCGCCAGTCTTGATGAAAGCCTTATCGGTATTTGGGACCCTTGCTATGTTCCTAGTCGGTGGCGGGATCGTCAGTCACAATATCGACTGGCTTCATCATCCAAGCGAAGAATTAGCGCATATTGCTGCTGCCGTTCCTGCTGCTGGAAGCATCTTATCAGTGGTGGCCCCGATATTATTCGATGCAATAGTGGGTATTATGCTGGGAGGCCTAAGTGTTGCAGCACTAGACTTGTACCATCGTCTTTTTTCTAAAAATAAACCCTGAAAATGCTTTTCAAATAGAGGCTATCTGCTATTATTATTGTGTAAGAGATGATTATATCCCAATGGTTCCAGAGGCGATTATGTCCGGTATCAGCATGAACGAAATAGACGAAAGACGATTCATTCGACACCCCTCCAATATTCCTATTGAATACTGCTTTTTAGAAAAAGCTGTCTGCTTATTGGATTCTATAAACGATGTTAGCGTTGGCGGCTTAAGCTTTCAAGCCGACCACTATATTGAACCCAAAAGCTGGCTCCACCTGCATATCCCGACTAATGACAATCACTTTGAAATTGACGCTCAGGTAAGATGGTGCCAAGAACAAGATGATCACTATGATGTAGGTGTACTTTTTCCCGACAAGCAGGAGGCTTTTTCGGCACGCATGGTCGAACAAGTTTGTCACATAGAGCAGTATAAGAAAGATATTTTTGAAAAAGAAGGGCGTGTTCTCAGTGGTGACGAGGCAGCAGCGGAATGGATTACTAAATTCGCAACTGAATTCCCATCGGGCTAGATTGCCAATTAACCTCCTCATGAAAGAATCCAGCCCTAATATACCGAAATTTTTTCGACAGCTGGAAGATTTTATTCAAAGCATCCCTAAACATCCGCTACTACAAACTGAAAGCTCTAATGACAGCTCCACTAATCGCTCTTTAGCAAGCCCAAGCATCTTAAGTAATTATTTGAGTCACTACTCTCTCGATAGGAATTCGATCGATCATTCTGCTCAATATCAAATCTGGCAAAGTGATGTCGATGGTTATCGCATTGTCGAGCATCGCTGGCAAGCTAAACACCCAAATGGAAAACACATCATTCTTTGCCATGGTTATTTTGACCATACCCTACTTTATGGCAACGTTATTCGCTGGGCGCTAGAGCAAGGTTATTGCATTCATGGCTTTGACTTACCGGGTCATGGGCTTAGTAGCGGCGAACCCGCTTCAATTGAAAGCTTCGACCAATACAGCCGAATATTGGCTCACATTATCAATAGGGAACAATATTCATGCTACCTCTGCCTTGGGCAAAGCACTGGATGCGCTATTATTATTAACGCGTTATTAGACGAGTGCATTATTCCAGAAATGAATGGCAAGATTGAAAGTATAGTGTTGCTAGCCCCCTTGGCTCGTAGTATTCATTGGCAAATCTTACGCTGGCCTTATAAGTTATTGCGCCTGGTTATTCCATCAATTAAACGTGCCTTTATTGACTCGTCCCACGATAAAAAATTTAATTACTTCTTGCATCATAACGATCCATTACAATCTAACAAACTGCCTTTAAAGTGGCTCGGCGCAATGGATGAATGGATTGGAAAAATAAAAACCTTAAACCCCGACGAACAACTTGTCTGCACAATCATACAAGGCACCAAAGATAATACCGTCGACTACCATTACAATATTCAGGAAATCCAACGTTGCTTACCTCAAACGCGTATTAACTATATCGAGGGGGCCTATCACCACTTAGCGAATGAAAGTGCTCTATATTGGCTTGCAGTAGAAAACGCCTTAAAGCGCCACGTTAACGACTAATGAATATGTTATATATCCTGTAGCCATTTATATTTTTCGCGTATAATCTGTTTTTTTTCAAACGCCCCTTAACTACGATTAAAAGTGTTCCCATGTCGAAAAAAACCGTTGCGTTAATTATCCTTGATGGCTTTGGCTATTCCGAAACCTCTACCTCCAATGCTATTAAAGCGGCCAAATCGCCTACCTGGGATCACCTTTGGGCCAACTATCCTCACGCTTTGATTAAAACATCCGGCTTAGCGGTTGGCTTACCTGATGGACAAATGGGTAATTCGGAAGTGGGCCATATGAATTTAGGTGCCGGTAGAATCGTTTACCAAAATTTCACGCGTATATCTAAAGCCATTGTAGACGGCGAGTTTTTTGAGAACCAGGCACTCACTGGCGGTGTAGATACAGCTATTGCTCAAGGAAAAGCCGTGCACATACTCGGTCTATTATCACCCGGCGGAGTTCATAGCCACGAAGATCATATCGTAGCCATGATAGAACTCGCCGCCAAACGCGGCGCCAACGCTATTTATGTTCATGCTTTTCTCGATGGTCGCGATACTCCCCCTCGAAGCGCAAAAGCCTCACTAGAAAAGGTTGACGCTGCCTTTGCAAAAATCGGCTTAGGCTATACCGCTTCGATTATTGGGCGTTATTACGCTATGGATAGAGATAACCGCTGGGAACGAGTCCAGCTAGCTTACGACCTATTAACCCAAGGTAAAGCAGAGAATACGGCTAGCAGTGCAGCTGCTGGTTTAGCGTTGGCGTACGAACAAGATAAAGACGATGAGTTCTGCCCCGCCACATCAATTCAGCCAGACGGCAAAGCTGCGTTTATCGAAGATGGCGATGCAGTGGTATTTATGAACTTCCGCCCCGATCGCGCTCGCGAATTAACCCGTGCACTTATTGATGATGACCTAGTGTCATCGTTAGATCGATCTGTACGCCCTCATCTGTCAGAATTTGTGATGCTGACTGAGTACGCCGCCGACATAAAAACAAGCTGTGCCTACCCCCCAACAGGACTGAGCAATACCTTAGGTGAGTACCTAGCAGACAAAGGTAAAACCCAGTTACGCATATCTGAAACTGAAAAATATGCTCACGTTACGTTCTTCTTTAATGGCGGCCGAGAGGAAGAATTCATTGGTGAAACACGTATTTTGATCCCTTCTCCAGATGTCGCCACCTATGACTTACAGCCAGAAATGAGTGCCCCCGAAGTCACTGATAACTTAGTAAGTGCTATCAAAAGTGGTGAATATGATTTAATCGTCTGCAACTACGCCAATGGCGACATGGTGGGTCATACGGGAAAAATGGATGCGGCCGTTAAGGCAGTAGAAGCACTGGACACCTGCTTAAAGCGTGTGACTGATGCAATCTTAGAAGTGGATGGAGAATGTTTGATTACAGCTGATCACGGCAATGTAGAGCTAATGGTCGACCCCGCAACAGGCGGGCCCGTTACTTCACACACCAATGGACCAGTGCCATTAGTCTATGTATCTAAAAAGGGGAACAACTATGCGTTAAAAGAGGGTAGATTGTGCGATATAGCTCCTACCTTATTGAATATGCTTTCAATAGAGACGCCAGATGAAATGACGGGTGAATCACTACTGAGCCATAAACCTAGATAAAGCCTCCTAGCTAACCTGCACACTTCAGTCTAAATAATTACAAAGACTGCGCATGACAATATTGAACTGATTCAACTCTGGCATTAGCTCAACATGGTTACGCTCTAAGTACTCACGCTGCGTTTCATAGGCTAGTCGCTCTGACTCCCGAGTACAATTATAACCGTCCATTTCGCCGCTAACATTTTGATAGTGATGCACCAATTCATGCAACAATACAGAAGCACCTTGGGTAGAACTCAGATCAATATGACTGGAAAGATAAATTTTGGCTTCATGATGAGCATAGAGTGCGTGAACTGGCGAGCCATACTTTTTATTAAGCTCATTTGAGCTCATTACGACTACATCGGGCGGAGTTGTAATTTCAATATTTGCATTAAGGGCAAGCCACTCAATCAATATACCCAATAAAACTTCCACCTTTACCTCCGCTGCCTACACCTTCTCGAAGCTCTTCAATTTTCACCTAAAGATGCTAGGTAGATACCGTAATGTGATAATAATTGCTCTTTACCGCTGTACAAATGAATACTCATTTACTATAAGCGTAGACAAAACTAGTAAAACAGCAAGTCTTCCGGCCTAAGTCATGATTACACCTCAGCTGAAACAGCTATAAGCCAGCAGCACTTTGTCGATTAATAAAAAATGTTAATCGCTATTTTTAAAAGAATTAGTTATCATTTTTTTATAATGAGTTGGCGTTATACCGTCTTTTCTTGTACTAGAGGCTAAAGCAATTGGCTTAAAACCTAAAATCGCAGCCGCTCCATTTCCCCCATAAATTTTCCTCCGCTTTTTCTTTAGGCATTCAACAATATCTAGCCTCAACTACTGCTTACCTTCCACATCTGTTACCACCTCAGTCTCTTTTTGATTAATACTGATGCTGTCTACTAATTGTCTCGCTAAAGGAAAGTCATCAAATATAATCTGATTAACTCTAGAAACTATAATTTGCCTTTCAACCTAAAAACGGCATTTGAAGCACGAAAGCTTCCGCTCCTGCTCATCAATATCTTCCCTCAGGGGGCCTCCTCTTGGGGCACAATTTTTTCGCGCCAACTGCGGTTTTTAGGTTCAATAATATTTTCTAATTATCGAATATTACCGGGCCAACCATAATTAATTAAGTGGTTTATCTGAACAACTGACACTTTCATACCGGGCTTATTAAATTTTAGCCCTGCCCTCTCTACAAAATGCATCATCAATGATGGTATATATTCTTTCCTATCCAGCAACGGAATAGATGCAACAGGAAATATATTTAATCTAAAATAGAGGTCTTCTCGAAATTTTATCTCCTCGACTAGCTTATTTAAATTCTGATTTTTCGCGGCAATCACTCCCACACTTACATTTCGCGTTGTACCACCCCCAATACGCTCAAACTGCTGCTTTTGGAAAACCCGCAATCATTTACCTTGCTGCTCCAAAGGAATCTCAGCTACTTCATCTACAAAAATCGTCCCCGTATCAACAAATTCAAACCTATCAACACGATGCCCGTAAAAGCGCCTTTAATATGAAAAACATTGAAATGACTGAAAAAATTATGGCCGCGAAAGCAAGCAAAGGATTGGCCTAGGAAGCAATTTCAAAAGCGGCTGATTGTCACTCGTAGCTACTACATCTTGCTGCTTAGGAATGAATAGCACGCCAGCTGAATCAGCAAAAAAGCTATGTGATTTACTTGATCTAGATGCTAGCGTTGTTAGCACTCGCGAAGCCTACCCTACTAAAATATGGCATCAAGCAGTCCCAACAGACCCCCTCATCTACCGCTTATATGAAGTAGTTAGAGTGTTTGGCGACACCCTAAAAGAAGTCATTCAAGAGCAGTTTGGCGATGGCATCATGAGCGCGATTGACTTCACAATGGATGTAGAAAAAGAAGAACGCCCTAAAGGCGACCGTGTCGTCACCACCATGAATGGTAAGTTCCTAAATACAAGGCATGGTGAGACCTTTCCACGGAAGATGATTTTGCTTTAAGGCACTCCAAAGTTGCGCCTGCATTTTGGATGTAGCCTCTTTCCATGGAAGGCAAAACAACAACGCACGATAAATCTGTAGGAACAGATTTAGGCAGCTTTGCTGGCCGAAGGCCTAGCGCCATGGACGGTGCTAGCCCAAAGAGGGAGTTTATGCGCTATATATGACCGATTGAGTAGGTCTTTCCTCGGTGCCCCCTTGAGGGGTAAAACCCGCATACAAGTAAAATGGCTTTCCTGCAAAGGTCTCATGGTAAATAACCTAGGTATAAAAAGATGGTAATAGCCCCCCCTCTGTTCCCACTTACAGAAGAGACCGCCAAACAAAAGTTTCAAGCCGCAGAAGATGCCCGGAACACTCACGATCCGGAAAGAGTTTCTTTAGCTTATACTGAGGATTCAAGTTGGTGTAATCGTGACGAGTTTTTCAGCGTTAGGGAAGCCACAAACCATTTTCTTATTGGAAAATTGAATAAAGAAAAAATACAAGTTAAAAAAATGGCTCTGGAGCTTTACTGGGAACCACATATCCGTTCAGTTTGAATACGAATGGCATAACAGTTAAGGTCTCATTTCGCTCCTACGTCAATGAACAATGGGAATTCGCTGAAAATGGATAAATCCATCTCCGCGAAGCCAGTATTATTGTTGTTACTATTGATGAGGCTGAAAGAAGGTTATAAAAAACATAAGTCTTTGGTGTGAAATAAAGCAGCCAACTATGATATTATCGCTTAACTAAGCGATAGTTTTATAGAAGGTAGTCATCGGTATGGGAGCTCCATCCTTAACAAGCAATGAGATTCTAGATCAGCTGAGTCTAATATTGGCGGAACGCAAAGCTTCAGCTGATGTCGAAAGCTCCTACGTCGCCCAACTACATGACAAGGGCCTCAATAAAATACTTGAAAAGTTAGCTGAGGAATGTACCGAAACCTTACTAGCCGCCAAAGATGTCCGCATAAGCGGTAACAAAAGTGACCTAATTTCTGAAACTGCTGACCTGTGGTTTCATTCCATGGTCATGCTTTCGCATCTCGATATCAACACACATGACGTTTTTGACGAACTTGCACGTCGTTTCGGCTTATCTGGTCTGGATGAAAAAGCGGCTCGCAAACCGTAGCTTTTGGGCAGAAAAAATGTTGTACGTTATTAATCTGTTTGGAGAAATTTATGGGCTTTGGTGGCATTAGTATTTGGCAATTATTAATTGTTTTGGCTATTGTGATTTTGTTATTTGGCACCAAGAAACTAAAGGGTATTGGTGGCGATTTAGGCGGTGCACTCAAAGGCTTTAAAAAAGCGCTGAGCGATGACGCCAAGAAAGATGAGGACCTAGATACGACAAATGATTCTCTCAAAGAATCTGCAGAAGAAAAAGAAAAGACCCCCGGGAAGTAAGTCAATTTATGGGTTTTTTTGAAATATTATTAATTGCCATTGTCACTCTTCTCGTTGTTGGTCCCGAGCGTATGCCCGAAGCAGTAAGGACGGTTGCATTAACGATTGGCAGGCTTAAACGTAGCCTTGAAGGCGCTAGATCTGAAATAGAAAAACAGGTTGGAGCTGATGACATTCGAAGACAACTTCATAATGAAGCGATTATGGAAAATCTCGATAAGATTAAAGATGGCTTATCAGATATTGATAAAAAAATCGCCACTGGTGAAAGAGAGATGCCTTGGAATGAGGATGACTATGACGACCTGGATCGTAAATATGAAAAGGAACATGAAGAAGCACATAAAGATGACGCTACACCTGAGACCGACAATAAAAACACCCCCACTATTTAAACTAAGCTTCTACATAGCCAGAAAATAGCTAGAAATGACAACCTCTACCGACGCTCAACCCACGCCACTTGTTGCTCACCTTATCGAGCTTCGCAACCGCCTACTTTATTCACTCATCGCAATAATTGTCGTATTCTTAGCATTAGTAGGTTTCGCCAATAACATTTACGCTTTTGTTGCCGAACCTTTATTGGCCTTCCTCCCCGAAGGCGGCACCATGATTGCTACTGAAGTTGCCACGCCTTTTTTAACGCCCTTTAAATTAACTTTTTTCGTTGCCTTTGTGGTGGCACTGCCTTTTGTTCTCTATCAAATATGGGCTTTTTTAGCCCCCGGCTTATATGATAATGAAAAAACACTGGTGGCTCCATTAATTACTTCTAGCGTATTATTGTTTTATCTTGGCCTCGCGTTCGCCTACTTTATTGTATTTCCGCTAGTGTTTGGCTTTTTTACTTCTATGGCTCCGGAAGGCGTTACGGTGATGACGGATATCGCCAGCTATTTAAACTTTGTCTTAAAACTATTTTTAGCATTCGGTCTTGTTTTTGAAATTCCTGTCGCCATAATTTTAGTTATCCGTTCTGGCTTTGTTAGCCCAGAGACTCTCGACAAAAAACGTCCTTACGTGGTTGTCGCCTGCTTTGTTATTGGCATGCTAATAACACCACCCGATATGATTTCGCAATTAC
>JBLHWO010000100.1:0-12151 GCA_047629215.1 Cellvibrionaceae bacterium
AACAACGTGAACCCGTATCATTATCTTAAGCATGTGTTCAGCCGACTGCCAAACATGACACCAAAGATGATATGAATGAACTCATGCCGTGGCAGTTTGAAAATAGCTAGGTGGGGTTCGATTGGCGCTTACTTAATAAAGATGAAATCAGGCAACAAGAGCATTCCGAAGATGACGAGCAAGTATTTGAATGGCTTAGTGTATCGAGCTCGCTAGAAATAGAACAAGAACGCATTAAGAATACGTCGCTCGATAAGACAACTCAGACACTTGAATCCGACGAGGCCTATACGTTTGATATTGAATTTGGGCTAGATTTAAATGATTATCTAAGCGGGCTATTGGTAGTAGAAGCTGAACACGATACAGAAATCCGAAGCAAGGTTGATGAAGCCAGAATCACCCTAGAACTAGAACCTGGTGATTTTTTCAATAATCAATCCAATCATATTCCCGTTAAAATAAGCGCCGGATGATTCTACATTCGATTCAGTGGATACAATAGCTATTTTATTACAGGCCCGCTAACCGAATTTAGTGATATTCGCAGCGATGTACTGGGTCTCGAAACAGCGCTTCTAGAATCAGTAAAACTAACCGGCTATATCTTTAAAAATCGACGCAAAATGGTCGTCCAACGTCAAAATCAAGATTGGGGTATAGGCTTTGCCTATGTCCCAGACGAAGAAATTTTTAGCGCCAGTATCAATTACCTATCCGATCTTCGAGGAAGCGAAGACAGTGAGTTTACTGATGAAATCTTCCTTACACGCCGCGTACCTGCTTGAAGTTTTCAAACCCAATTCAGTAAAGAACCATTTGAGTTCTCGCTAGAATGGATTATCACTACGGGAGCGGATGCCTCAAAAAACATCCCCAAGCAAGTAACGTTGAACTAGCTTATCGGCTCTCTCGATCGCTAAAAATTGCATTACTTTATGAAACCAGCGAGGGATTAGTCGATGCTACACAATCGCTTTCGCTGCAGCGTTAGGATGCCTTTAGTCCCTTATATTGACAACTGTTTTTTTAGGCTAACTATCAGGCTTGTAAGTCACCAATAAACGAATAGCACTAATAATTGGCTTACAGGATGTCAGCATAGCCGTCTTGACATTATTATAACCTTGCTCTAAAGCTTTAACATCAGCATCGGTAATAGCTTCATTACGCTGTTGTAGCTGCTTAATTCTAAGCACTTCTAAATTAGCACGCTCTTGGCATTGAGCCACTGACTCATCAATAATAGCTCCCATTTCACTTGCAGCTAAAGCCTCTGCTTGCTCGGCTAATGAAGATATTATTTGTCGATAATCTCCCACTACGGTTTTGCAAATTTGCTTACTCGCAGTTTCGACTAATTGGTTTAATTGCGCTGAAGGTAAGGCCTTGCTTAAATTACTTGGATTTTTATCTGTTACGACTACACGCAAACCCGATTCGGTTAAATAGGGTTGAGCCTGTTTCGCATAAGTCGATTGCATAGACAAGGAAAATAACGCTTCAACAAATAACATCCCCGGCTTGAGACTTTTGTTGGGCAATAGGCCAACACTAGCAACACCTAAGTCAGAAATAGCTATCATTTCAGCAAGACCTTGCATCAATGGATGATCCCAAGTGACAAACTCGATATCTTCTCTGGCTGTTGCTGTTTTCCTATCAAAGGTAATATCACAACCTTCTATTGGAATACCTGGAATCATTGGCACCAACATGTGATCTGATGGCACCAATCTGAAACGAGTCATATCCAATTGTTCGTAATGCAAGTTAAGTACATCGGTAATATTTTCGAGTAAAACTTGAGGGTTATTATCAGCTTCAACTTGTTGTATTTTTTTAACCAAAGTATCCGCCTGTGGCTGACGACAGCTATTGATTTCTAATAGCCGATCACGCCCTTTTTCTAATTTTTCTAACAGTATAGATAACTCACATACTGCACTAGGCTCAGCTTCTTCTTGGTTTTCGAGATAGGCTTGATACCATTTATCATGAATCACGCCCGCTGCAGGATTAATTTGCTCAACAGACGATAATACATCGTGATACCAATGCAAACGCTGTTCTGCGTCAGTGGAATCAATACAAATATGAATTTCAATGTCCTGGTTTTGACCGATACGGTCCAAACGCCCGATACGCTGCTCTAATACGTCAGGGTGTTCTGGCAAATCCCAACACACTAGCCGATGACAAAATTGAAAGTTGCGTCCCTCACTGCCTATTTCAGAACATAAGAGTAAAGGCGCACCCTCTTCAGCATCGGCGAAATAAGCCGCTGCACGGTCGCGCTCAACGAGTGTCATATCTTCATGAAATACGGGACAATCAATACCCGTTTTGCGATACAACCATTCTTTTAACTCAAGCACCTCTTCCCTATTATGGGTAATGAGCAAACTCTTTTCATTATCATGCTGCTTAATAAATTCTTTTAACCAATTTAACTTTTCTTCCCTGCCTTCTATTGTGTGCTTAAGTAATTTACGCTTTGGGAAACCAGCAATACCATGGCGAGTGTTACGATAAACCATTCTTCCAGTACCAAAGGTATCAAGCAATAGCTCAAGCAAGCTCTCTTTGGTAATCGAGGAATCAAGATCAAAGTCAAAGTGTTCACGTAATTGAACTAATTTTTCTTCAGCAATGATTTGATCAACGTCATCCGACGAATCATCAATCAAAGCTTGTAAGTCACTCGCTAAATTTTGATAATGTTCGTAGGCTTTTTCAAACTCAGAGAAATCATAAAATTTTTCTGAATCTAATAACTGCAATCTAGTAAAATGACTCTCCAAGCCTAAGCGCTCAGGTGTCGCGGAAAGCAATAATAAATGTGTCGTATGCAGGGAGAGCGCTTTTAATTTTTGCCCTAGCGAATGCCCATCGACTAAATCAAAATGATGGGCCTCATCTACAATGACCATATCCCAACGATCGCTTTCGAGAACACGTGGATCATCTATAAAGTTATGTGGGGCAATAAAAACGCGAGAATCCTGACAATCGGTTTCTTCATCCACCAAACTGGAGTAAATTGCAAAACAACGTAATAGCTCCACAAACCATTGCACACACAAGGCTTCAGGCACCAATACCAGTGTGCGGCTAACTGTATTCTGTAAGATCAAGCGCTGTAAAATCAAACCCGCTTCAATCGTCTTGCCTAGCCCCACTTCATCGGCTAACAAAATACGCACCGGTGTTCGACTAGTCGCTGATTGAGCGACATAAAGTTGGTGAGGCGTTAAGGTAATACGAGCACCCAACAAGCCTTCAACACCCGAACGTAACCACTGCTGATGGCCTTGGGCCAACTGTTCTCGAACGTCAAACCAACTCGGCTTATCCAGCTGTGAAGCAAGCAAACGTTTTAACGGATGATTTAGCTGAATGCTAGATGCCAACTTCGTTTCCGGAATCGGGTCACCCTCTTTATTCAAGTAAATCAGCAAATCATTGATCGTTTCTACACGTGCCACTTGATGACTATTACCATCCTCGGTTTCAATAGTTTCGCCTTCTGAAAATACTGCACGGGTTAATGGAGCATTCTTTATCGCATACTGACGGCTCTCGCCGGTAGCGGGGAATTCAAGTGTGAAACGGCGGCCTTCAATAGCTACCACCATACCTAAGCCTAAAGAAGCATCGGTATCGACAAGCCAACGCTGGCCAATTTGTGGATTATGCATCATATATTTTGGTTATCGATTCTAAAAAATGAGTATAAAGGGCGCGCATTCTAACAGAAGCGGATTAAAATTATGAGGCTAATTAAAAGGGTATTTAAACCAAAAAACTGCAGTTGGATCACCAAAGTCTGCGCAACTTTTGACGCAACTAGAAAAATTAAAAATAACGAACAACCCTCCAGGTTGCCTTGTATTTATTTTTTCCTGTACCTATGCCGATGTAGGTAAGGGGCGTGAGCAGGAGCTGAAACGTTGCACACCAATCAGCTACACTTCTTTTGGGCGCTCAACTGCAGTTTTTAGGTTAAAAGCGATAGGTAGGGTCTTTAAGGTGAGGAATATAAAGTGGTTTTTTACTTTTTTTGGCTCTTCCTAGACACCTTACGTTAAAATGGCAGTTCGGATATGATGACAAGGACTTGCTGAGTTAATGGGTGCATAAACTCGAGTTTATGAGCATGAAGTAAAAGGCGATATTTTTCTGCTTGCGGAAAATCGGGATGATAAAGAGCATCGCCGACAATAGGATGCCCCAAAGACAACATATGAACTCGCAACTGATGCGAGCGCCCTGTCAATGGCTCCAATTGGACACGCGTTGCATGGGTTGCTTGATCATATTTCAGTAAACTATACCGTGTCTGCGCTGCCTTACCCGCTTGATGGCAGACCTTTTGTGTAGGGCGATTTTCCCAATCGCAAATTAGGGGTAAATCGACCTCTCCGACTTGCTTCTCCAGGCGACCACTGACAATAGCAATATACGTTTTCTGTATTAAGCGCTGCTCAAACAGCTTACCCATTGCCACTTGCGCTTGATGACTTAAGGCAAAGATGACGAGCCCTGAAGTCGCCATATCAAGACGGTGCACTACGCGAAGATTAGGGTAATTTAGTAACAAGCGGCTATAAAGGCAATCTTGCTTGTCAGCCCCTCGACCAGGGGTCGTCAATAGATTAGAGGGCTTATCGACGATCACGATAGTATCGTCTTCAAAAATCACACGAATAGGTGCAGTATCAGGCTGGTAGATAACATCGGGAAGACTAGAGGACTCCATTCAAGACCCTACGCCCTAAAGTGTTCCCTACTACATAAGCTACTGTATTTTTTTTCATACCCTTCTTTTCATACTCACGCTCAAAGCAATTCGACCTTTTCTTTACCACAACGCTCGCATTTTGAGCGGGTTACTAGCTTACCCTGCTTAACATCAAACTGTTGTTTAACCAAGATTTTCCAATTATGGAAGCCATCACGACAGAGACTTTTACCTTTGTGTTGTTGCCAGGGAGTCTTCTTTTTAAACTGGAGAACATCGCCCATACTTTCTCTAAACTCGATTTTATTCTAGATTGCTTTCTCGATTTGATACCATCAATGAACATCCACTGGTATTGTACTAAGCGGATCGATAGAATGTTAGCCCTTTTCACCACCCCACTTAAATCACTTAGAAAACACCATCCATGACCTCCTCAAGTATTCGCGACCTATTATCCGACCGTTTTTCCGCTGCAATGCAAGCTGCTGGCATCCCCACTGAGTGCCAACCACACATAAGCCCCAGTAAAAATACGGGCTCTGGCGACTACCAAGCCAATGGTGCCATGGGTGCAGCGAAAGCAATGAAGCAAAAACCTCGTGATATTGCGCAACTAATTATTGGGCAACTTGATCTGGATGATATTGCAGAAAAAACCGAGATTGCAGGCCCCGGTTTTATTAATATTTATCTGAAATTAGAATGGCTGGCAAAGCAGCTTTACAAACTGAGACAAGAGCCGCAACGCGCTATCAAGACCAACTCGCCACAAACAGTCGTCATCGATTACTCATCACCTAACCTTGCCAAAGAAATGCATGTAGGTCATTTACGTTCAAGTATTATCGGCGATGCCTTAGCAAGAATATTAGAACAGCAAGGCCACCACGTCATTCGTCAAAACCATGTTGGTGACTGGGGTACACAATTTGGTATGTTGCTTGTCGAACTAGAAGAACAGTTAAATGAAGGAGAATCTGCCAACCTAGCACTTAAAGACCTTGAAGGCTTTTACCAGCGTTCCAAACAACACTTTGATGCTTCCGAAGACTTTGCCAATAAAGCGCGTGAGTATGTAGTCAAACTGCAATCTGGCGATAAGAACATGCTCTCATTATGGCATTCCTTTAAAGCTACCTCTTTAGAACACAGTCAAGCAATTTACGAAAAACTAAATGTGACCCTTAAGCCATGTGATGTCCGCGGCGAAAGCGCCTATAACGATGACCTCGCCATCTTAGTAGAGGAATTAAAAAAACAAGATTTAGCCGTTTACAGCCAAGGTGCGACGGTTGTTTTTCTCGATGAAATTAAAAATAAAGACGGTGAAGCCACCCCGGTTATTATTCAAAAACGAGGCGGCGGTTATTTATATTCCACCTCCGACTTAGCCGCCCTTCGCTATCGAGCCAAGACGCTTAATGCCGACCGTATTCTTTACTTTATTGATACGCGCCAATCACTGCATATGCAACAAGTATTTACACTCGCTCGTAAAGCTAACTTTGTAAACAATGAGTTGAGCTTAGAACATCATGCCTTTGGCACTATGATGGGCAAAGACGGTAAACCATTTAAAACACGCAGTGGCGGTACTGTTAAATTATCAGACTTATTAGACGAAGCTATCGAACGTGCAGAAAAATTAGTACGCGGAAAAAATACTGATTTAAGTGAAAGTGAATATCAAGAAATTGGTCGCAAGGTTGGGATTGGCGCTGTCAAATACGCCGACCTGTCCAAAACACGTACCAACGATTACATTTTCAACTGGGACACCATGCTCAGTTTTGAAGGTAATACTGCACCCTACTTACAATATGCTTACACAAGAATACAAAGTATCTTTAGAAAAGCGGCTATTTCACCCGAACAAATCGCTGGTAATATTATTATCGAGCACGATGACGAAAAAGCACTCGCCATAAAATGCCTACAATTCACCGATGTTATTGATCAAGTCAGCAAAGAAGCCTTTCCGCATTTACTTTGCACTTATCTTTATGAACTCGCTAGCTTGTATATGCGGTTTTATGAGTCTTGCCCGATACTTAAAAGTGGTGTCAGCGACGCTGATAAGCAGAGTCGTTTACAGTTGAGTGATGTTACAGCGGGGGTTTTAAAGGTTGGCTTGGATTTGCTGGGGATTGAGGTGATGGAGAAGATGTAGGGTGTGCTGTGCGCATCGTTGTTCTTTTTGATTTTTGTTGTTGTGATTTAATATCGTTTTCCGCCCCTATGGCGAGTTACTTTTGTTTAGGCAAAAGTAACCTAAACCATTTCACCCGGAACGCAACCCTTCGGGTCCCCTGCGATGCTCGCCAAGAGCGGCGCTGCGGAACTCGCCAAAAAACGGCTCAAACAGTCCTCGCGCAACCCGCCCTTGCCTGCGCTTCTCGGTTGCTTTTAGGGCATTATTAATCAAGATGCACGCGGTCGATAAACTAAAGAATTATACGATACCAGATAAAACTCGGCCTCTACATGGCCCAGAAAAAATAGGCTGGTAATAGCTAAGCAAAGATGTTTGATCGATTTTTGGAAGAATCAACTTATTTCTATAACAAAAATTTGATATTAACTTGAAGTCTAGATATGACCCAGATCTTCTATCACCACCAATAGTAATAATAAATGCTAACTTATGGTAAACCATCACAAACTCTTTTAAAGCCGGTTCCATTGCAAAATCATCACTGCTCCTATCCATAACGCAAGCTGATCGAATATCAGCAGCACCGAATTGACCGTCTTCTCCCGTACAGCTTGCCAGCTGTACAAAAACTTTACTGGCATCTAAATTTTTGATGAATTCAAACCGATCATCATCAGGTAGGAGTGGCTTATATTTAGTTAAGTTTGAATGCGTTCTTTTTGAAATCAACTCTACTTTATCTTCACTCAACCCATAATTACCAGTTGCGATATCTACCAAAATACCCATTCTCATAAAGTATTTGTTTACCAAACTCGTCTTAGATTTTGGAATATAATCTATCTTTCCTGAAAAAATATCTATAATTGTATCCGTAACTGGACCCATTATTTTTTCTCCCAAAACGTGGTTATTACAAACCTTACACACAGCCTTCAGAGTGAAATCACTAATAGGTGACCCTCCTTTTAATCCGTAGTTAATAGTATTTCCTTCTGTAGTAATTTTAGTCGCGACGGTTTTACCGAAAAAATGCTCTTTCGTTATCTCACTTATTTCTTTATCCTTTTTATCTTTTAAGCAAAAAATACATTTCGACGAATATCTATTTTCATAATGAGACATAGTTCGACCTAAATTTAAATTGATAGTTATTTGAAAACATAAAATTTCCACGCATCCCATTCAAGCAGTCGAGCACTGGAGTCAAAAAAGGGTTAAGCGAGGACTGTTTGAGCCGTTTTTTGGCGAGTTCCGCAGCGACTTTTTTGACGAAGCGCGCAGAGGAGCCGAAGGCCTGCTTTTAGGGTGGCCTTTATTTTGGTTACTTTTCTTTGGCCACTCAAAGAAAAGTCACTCGCCGAGTGGCGAAAAAGGAAGATAAAAAAGAAAACCTACACCACAGAAAAACCAAGATATTTCGTATACAGGATGACAAAATTTAAACTAAAATCAAAAAAAGTACCGGTGGGCACGGCCCACCCTACGATCAGCGCCCAAGCTCAACCGCATACTCCGGCAAACAACTCAACAACAACTTCCCATACCGCTTAGTAATCAACCGTCGATCCATAATCGTAATCTTGCCGCTATCACTTTCCTTACGCAACAAGCGTCCACAGGCTTGTACTAACTTCATAGCCGCATCCGGCACAGTAATATCCATAAAAGGGTTACCCCCTTTCTGCTCTATCCACTCGGAGAGCGAGGCTTCGATGGGGTCGTCGGGAACGGCAAAGGGAAGTTTGGCGATGACGACATGGGAGCAATATTCCCCGGGCAAATCGACACCTTCAGAGAAACTGGCAAGCCCAAATAACACACTAAACTTACCATCATCTATTTTCTTTTTATGTTCACTCAGCATGGCTTGTTTTGATAATTCGCCTTGCATGAGTATTTTTTCTCGAAATTTTTTGGGTAATTGATAAAAAACTTCTTCCATTTGTTTTCTGGAAGAAAACAAAACCAAACTGCCTTTTTGCTCTTCAAGCAGAGAGGGCAAGTGCTCAATAATATTATCGGTATGTTCAGAAGCTTTGTTGGCCTCTACCGTAAAATCGGGTACTTGCAATAGCGCTTTTGAAAAATCAAAGGGGCTGGGCATAATACTATAATGTTGCGTATCCGTGGTACCTGAGCGCATCATAAAGCGATCATACTTTCCCAGTGCGGTTAATGTTGCCGAGGTCACGACGGCACCGTAGCATTCTTCCCATAAGCGATGCTTCAAGGTATTGGACGCTAATATGGGGCTAGAACACACTTCAAAATCGACGATACCCGCAAACTCAACTAAAGTTATCCAGCGCGCTAATGGTACTGATTGATTCGTCGCATCAGCATTGGCTTTGGCATAGGACTTCCATAAGGATAAATTAGCTTCTGAACGTGATAGCCAATTGCCGATAACGGGGAACCAGGTTTCTAAATCAACTTTAGGAACACTACAATAGCCATCTTCCATGGCTTCTTGAATTTCAATATTAATATGATTGAGCAGACTGGTTAATCGATCAAATTGTAGGGCTAAATTGTCTGCGGCTTCAATAATACTATTCGGTGGAATGCCACTTTCAAAACGATAGCGCGTTGAGTCGTTGGCAAATTTAGGCCGATCACTTTCTTCCAGTAACTTTTCATTTATTAATTGTTGGCACTGGGGATAGATTTTTTCTAACTGTTGTTTTGTTTCTAAAAAAGTGGATGGCAACTGTTCGGCAAAATGATCTAACTGGCCTGCACCGCTAATATCGCCCAACATACTCGATAGTGTTTTATGACTTTGATCAAGCCATTTACTCGTCGCAGCAACACGCGTGTGGTAGGCGAAGTGATTGAGCGCTTTATCGGGAAGGTGATGACCTTCATCGAATATATAAATTGTATCTTCTGGTGGGGGTAAAATAGCACCACCGCCTAAGGCTAGGTCAGCCAAGACTAAGTCATGGTTAGCGACAATCACATCATAGCGATCTATAGCTTCACGGGCTTTAAAAAAACTACAGCTATTGACATTAGAGCAACGCCGACCCGTACATTCACGATGGTTGGTTGTGATAGGGTTCCATACAGCTGCATCAATTTCTTCTTTCCAACTATCGCGGTCACCGTCCCACTTACCCGCTGACAATGCATCGACCATGGAGTTGTAAATGGGCAGCGCTTGCTCATCAATTGTTGGAGTCTCTTGGTCATAGAGTGCCTGCGTTAGATCAATTTGAGAATCACTGTCCAGTAAGAGCCTATCTAATTTACTTAAACACAAATAACGCCCACGACCTTTTGCCAACACATAGTTAAAGGATAGGTCTGTATTTTTTTTTATTTCGGGTAAGTCTTTATGAATAATTTGCTCTTGAAGTGCAATCGTCGCTGTAGAAATAACACACTTTTTCTTTAAGGCTTGAGCAATGGGAATTGTTGCCAACAGATAAGCCACCGTTTTACCAGTACCGGTACCTGCTTCAACCACACATATATGCGACTGCTCATTGGCAACGCGTTTACCGCTAGTATCTTCCTTGATGTTTGCCAAAGTGTTGGCAATATTGGCGATCATTAACTTTTGCCCATGGCGGGCGGTCAATTTATTATTATCTAAAAATTGACGGTAGTTAGATTGAATCGTCGACTTAAGGTCGGAAGTAAGCATAAGCAGTCAGTCTTTCTGAGACTGCTGACTAACAATGGGGTTAGCATACATGTTCAATAGAATATCACGATAGGCTTCATCACATTTGGCAAGGTGATGATGAAATTGCCTCATCTCAGTGACAAATTCGCCTTCTCTAAAAGGTATCTTTTGATGGGTAACTGTTATTTCTTCAGGTAATTGGCCATGCAGCTCTTCATAAGCGATACAGTTACTTGGCTGCAGTACATAATTTTGAATAATTTTTTTATCGATTTCGGCAACGATTTGATCAGTATTTTCATAGTCGCCTCTTAACGGCGCTCCAAAAGCAACATGAATTCGTCCTTTAAAACCAGTAATACCTTTAGCGATGCTTTGGGCGTCCTCATGCTCTCCTTTTTTATATTCGCCTGCTAACTTGTGCGCATAAAGTTCATCGGCTTTTGCTATATCGCAGGGATCGCGTTCGTAAGAAATAGAAACCGGTACTATATTAAGCTGTTTAATATAGATCGTTAAATCAACATCTTTAGGTTTACTCAAAGCCAACATACCTATTACAGCACTGTTAGTGTGATCGAGACCATCTTTAGCACGCCCTTCTCGTTGCGCTATCCAAACATTGTCATCTTCTTCGACAATCGCATGGTGAATATAAGCAGATAAGTATTTGGCCGCTTTAAATTTTTCACGGGGTTTTGTTGCTGAACGATTAACAATAAAACTTTTGTTTAAGCGCATCAAATCAGAAACGTAAGGCTTAGTTAATAGATTATCTCCGATGGCAATTTGTAATGTATGGTAGCCTTTATGATGAAGCGCCCAATTGACCATTGCCGGATCGACTACAATATCTCGATGATTACTAATAAATAAATATGATTTGGATTTATTCAAATGTTCATCGCCCGAAACTGTCAAGCCAAGGGATGTTTCACGCAGCATTCTAGCAACATAACGCGCAACTAATAATTGTAGATCATGGACAGTATGAATACCGTTAGTTTGTTTACGCACATAGAGCTTGACTATAGGATTCAGTATCGCGACAAGCCAGTTTGGATAAGCAGGAAAACGAAAACGGGCAACCACGCTGATAAACTCTTTATCATTAACCAAGCGGTTGATTGTTGCCCTTACTTCGTCATCGCGATAAGGACGAATGTCATCAAATTGATTCATGAAATACTTTTAATGTTTATTATGAATTATGCTGCTGAATAAATTAAGCTAATAGCTAGCGGTCAACACCGGGAAACCAACGAACCTCTTTAGAATATTCATCAACTAAATGCGCCACATCTAAAACCAAGACAAAGAGCGCCATCCTGACCACAACACCATTATCCGCCTGCCGAAAAATAGCAAGATTAGGGTTGCCATCCAGGTCACTATCAAGCTCATTTGCCTCTGCACGTGAATCTCTAGGCAAGGGGTGCATGATAACAGTATTAGGTTCGCAGAATTGTGTATAAATACTTTGATTTAAACGAAAACGCCCTCGATACAGATCTGCCTCCTCTTTCGAATTAAAGCGTTCTTCTTGTATCCGTGTTGAGTAAGCAATATCGACATGGGAAATACTGGAAGACAGCTCTTCTGAAATATTGAC